>NZ_JACJED010000031.1:0-30088 GCF_014163885.1 Pseudoalteromonas sp. SR43-2
TTAGAACTCAATCTGTACGAGTGCCCACACAGATGATTGCTTTATATTGTTAAAGAACGTTTTGAGTCGCTTTAGCGTCTCAAGGGATGCGAATAATACACCCTTTATTTTTCGAGTCAACACTTTGTTTTAAACTTTCTTTCGACAATTTAAAACCGAAGTTTTATTTAACTCTCTGAGTAGTTCGTACCTCGCTATGCGTTGGCGTTTCCTGTCTCAGTGGGGTCGCATTATAGGGAGATTCGAGCGGGGGTCAATGTTTTATTTCAGCTTTTTGACAATTAAATGAATTTAGTATGAAAGCTATACAAATAAAGGGCTACAGGATATTTTTAGTTTAAAAAACACGCACTATATATGTATCTATTGATGATGTATTAGTAAGGTTTAAACTAAGCTGTATGTTAAACAAACAACACACAGCTTTATTTTAAATTAAAGGTTTATTTAGATGCTATTTCCCATACGGCAATGGAGCCTGATATTTCATTTCCAACGATTAAGAGTGGGTTTCCTGTCGCACTTTGCTCTGCTGGAACGAATACCATTCCTTCAGGCGCTAAATCGCCTGTAATATTCGCACCTTTAATTAAGCCTCTATTATAGAAGTAGTCTTCAAACTGCACATTATATGGATTGGTAATATCATAAACCATAATCCCACCCATACGCTCAAGCCCTATAAAAGCAAATGTACGATCGTCAATTTTACCAATAGTCAGCGCTTCAGGCTCTGCGCCTTTATCATCTGAACGTGAATCACCTTTGTTTTCATCTTCATTGTTGTTAAATCCTTCACCATGCACAGACGCTGTTATACGTTCTATATCATCACTTGAATCAAAAACCACCAGCCCATTGCTATCCCAAATGGTAAACGAACGTGCACCATAAGCATAAAGCGATTCGTATTGGCCATCGTTATTAGTATCGCCTTTTATTGTTGTTACTTTTAAGCGACCAATATCATCATCGTCATTATTTAAGTAATCAAAATTAGCAGCAAGCGTTAAGTCTTCAACGCGGCTTTCATCTATATAAGCTAAGCAGCCATCGTCTTTATCGTAATCAAGTCCGCCCTTTGCTATACAGTCTGCTTCATCCGTTGTATTAAAAAAGTATTCTCTTGCGTCACCTTCGTTGGCAGTGACTATAAAGTTAGCGCCTTTCCAACTAAAGCTTGAGATAGTATCGGGCTGGTACATACCATAGAGCCCTGGGTATGATTTTAAATTAACACCGCCATCTTTATCTGAGGCATCAAGTTGTAAGCTTGACCAATCTTTAAAACCTAGGCCCTTTAGCTCAAGGCTGTTGTCTTGTAGGTTAACTATTGCAAGTGCATTGTTTTCTTGAATAGATACATAAGCGTATTTGTTATCTTTAGAAATGCTAACGTACTCGGGTTCTAAATCCATAGCTACGGTGGTATTTATTAGATTACCGTTAATAGTACGACCATTGGGGTTTGCAAAAACTACCCCTTGTGCTTCTAGTTCGGTTTGTTTGTTGTTATAGGCTTTAAAATCAATATTTATTGCCGTATCGGCTATTACATTATTTGTTATATCGATAATACTAATAGAACCTTCAGGATCTACGCTGTAGTCGCCACTTGGTTCACCTTCGTTAGCAACCACTGCCTTTGCGCCATCATGGGTGAACGTCACCATGTCTGGTAAAAATCCGACTGTAACATTTTTAATAAATACAGGTGAGTCGCCGCTTATATCGTAAAAAGCAATTTGACCTGCATCACCCGTGCTTTTAGCAGCCATTGCGACCGCTAGTAAATTATTATTTTCATCAATAGCAATGCTGTTTGCATCGCCTTGGGTATGCTCGTTTAAAGACAACGTAATAACGGACGTTAAATTTGTGGCGCTGATAACCCCTTCGTTATCTTTAACGAGTGCGGCAGTATCAAAGGTGTCGGCGGGTAAAATATTAATAACAGCGTCATCGCCTGAACTGTTAATAGCGTAAATCCATTTTTTAGATGCTTGGTAAGCAACTATTTCAGCGGCACCTTCTGGACTTTGTGCATTTAATACTCCTCTTCCTACGAGGCTGATATTTAATACTGAATTAGCATTTACACCATTTATCCCATTAATGCCATTTGCGCCTTGTTCTCCCTGTAATCCTTGAGAGCCGTTTTGGCCATCGTCACCATCAAGTGAGCAACCAGTAAGAACAGATATAAGTGACAGCGTAATAATTGATTTTTTAAACATGTGATTTTCCTTAGTATTGTATTTGCTAAATATCAACACACAGGCATGACAAGATTATGGCAATTTTATTTTGATTAGCTTTCGGCAATAAAAAAGCGAGTATATAACTCGCTTGAAGCTAAGGAGTACTTATTGCCCATGAAAGCAGGCTTGTAGCTAAAACCTATTAATATACTCATTACGCTTTTTTCGAGCTTCTTTTATAAACTCTTTTAGCTCATCAACAGAAGGCTCAATACCTTGTTGGTTTTTTTGCTCGAACCAATCGGCTATATCATTGATTATGACAGAGCCATCTTGTAAGCATAACTCATCGTTTTTTAGCCAAACATCAGGCGCTCGAAGTGAGGATCCTGTATACCAACTACAATAAGTGTAACCTTTGCTTTTTAAATTAGACTCTATGACAAGATTCGTCGGGATTGATAGAATTAATAAAACAATTAAACCTACAATTGCACTTTTAAATGCATTAGTTAAAGTTAACTTTATATCAAACCCCAAAAAACGCTGTAAAGTCGATAAAACGTTAGAAATAGGCAAGGTAATAATAAAAAAGATAATAGTATGGTGGCTTGCTCTTTGATAAAAAATTGAGGCTGACTAACTAAAAATATAGTTTCCACTTCGGAAAAAAAGTTTAAGGCTATTTTGTAGCACAGCCCTCCACTAACAATTAACAAGAAAAAAACAGATGCTAATTCTTTCACATTTGCAAGAGATAACTTTTTATCTGCTTTTTTCCATTCTAAAAACTTCACAAGTTATAAGACCTAGTTTTTTTAAACATAGGAACTCCAAAGGTTTCATGTAAAAATTCATTTGGATTTTCTTTATATTCGCTATTAACTTTTTGCGCTCCAGCCTTAATTTTAATTACACCACTCTGTATCTTATTTTCAATATTTCTTAACTCATCAGAAAGTAGTTTTACATAATCACTGGTATCCGAAAATGCAATTGAAAAAGCCACCCCAACGATTACAACAACCAACAAGGGCATTAATACTGTAGCAGCAATTATTGTTGCTAAACCAGCTGCCGATGCGACACCTAATATTGTACTAGTAGTCACAATAGCAGCTCCAACTACAGCCATATCTACGGCTACACCTGCCACTAAGTCATGCCATGTTTTTTGATCGTTTAAAAGATAGTCTGTAGCATGAAATGTCACTGAAATTACTAGAGTGAGTACAAACTCACCCTTTATGGCTTTTACAGCTTCTAATTTACCGACACCGATAGTAAAAAGTTTGGGGTTACTTGCTAAATAACGAGTACCCGTTAAATGAGCTCTGATACCAGGGTAAGAAGACATTATAATAGCGGGGGAACCATTATAAACTTTAATTTTAAACTTACCGAAAACATTACCTTGGCGCTGCATTGCAGCCGCTATAATGGCTAATGCCTTCATATCATCAAATAAAGGGTATAACCCACCTCCTGTCTTTAATAGATCGTTAATTCGTTTCCATTTACCTGATAGAAGACTTTTAATTTGATTTTGACGTTGCCTTTCGGCAATAGCACAGCGAGCATATGCTGATATAAGAGTTCCTTGAGTGTATTTTTTAATCCGTTAACCATTCGTTTAAATAACAGCCAAAATATAAACAATAAAAAAGCGAGTATATAACTCGCTTTAAAAAGGTGTTTGCTTATTATTTTTTAACTGGGCGTTTCCAACCCGTTAAATTACGCTGTTTAGAGCGTGCTATTGCTAATTGGTCATCTTCAACGGTACTGGTGATCACAGAGCCTGCACCAATTGTTGCAGTTGCGCCTATATTTACTGGGGCAACGAGTGATGAATTAGAGCCAATAAAAGCATTATCGCCAATAATAGTTTTTGATTTATTAACACCATCGTAGTTGCAGGTAATAGTACCAGCGCCAATATTCACTTTTTCGCCAATTTCAGCATCACCTAAATAACTTAAGTGGTTGGCTTTTGAGCCTTTGCCTAAACGGGTTTTTTTCATCTCAACAAAGTTACCAATGTGTGAGTCTTCTTCCATAACAGCGCCAGGGCGAAGGCGAGCATAAGGGCCTAGCGTACATTTAGCAGCTACGCTTGCATCTTCAATTAAGGTATTAGCCTTTATTACCACGTTATCGCCTATGGTACAGTTTTTAAGTACACAGTTAGGGCCAATTTGTACATTGTTCCCAAGGGTTACATCACCTTCAAAGATAACGTTTATATCAACTAATACGTCTTCGCCTGTTTTAACATTTCCACGCACATCTATACGGGCAGGGTCGGCAAGTGTTGCGCCATTTAACATTAACTCTTCTGCTTGCCATGCTTGGTAAGCACGCTCTAAGCCTGCAAGTTGTACGCGGTTATTTGCGCCTTCAACTTCCATTGCATGATCTGGTTGCGCTGAAGTGATCTCTACGCCTTCACTGTGAGCCATTGCAACGATATCTGTTAAGTAGTACTCGCCTTGTGCATTATTGTTAGATAAGTTACCTAACCATGTTTTTAATAGCTTACCGTTAACAGCCATAATGCCTGTATTTACTTCGTTAATAAGTAACTGCTCTGAGCTTGCATCTTTTTGCTCAACAATACCGACTAACTTACCACCGACACGAAGCATGCGACCATAGCCATTTGGGTTTACCAAATTTACCGTTAATACCGCTAAACCATTTTTAGGTGTTGCAGCTAATAAACGCTCTAGAGTTGATTGTTTTGTTAGCGGTACATCGCCGTATAAAATCAATACTGTGTCTTCATCGTTAATATGAGAGTTGGCTTGCGCGACTGCGTGGCCAGTACCAAGTTGCTCTGCTTGAAGTACCCAATTTACATCGTTATCGGCAAGTTGCTGTTGTAATAGTTCGCCGCCGTGTCCGTAAACTAAGTTTGTAGTCGTTGCACCTAATGCCATCGCATTATCAATAACGTGCTGTACCATTGGTTTACCTGCAACATTGTGCAAAACTTTAGGTAGAGCAGAGCGCATACGAGTACCTTTACCCGCAGCAAGAATAACAGTTGTTAGAGCCATTAAAACAATTTCCTTTTTCCGTTGTTTTAGCTAAATAAGTATTATGTATGATCAGAAGATTACGTAAATCACTTCTTGTGCAGATACTCAGTAGGTTAGTTTATTCGTACTGAATCTTGACTGAAAAACACACTTAATTGGATGACGTTATTGTAGCGAGGATTGGTGAAGGATATAAGTGATAAAGCACAGATAATAGTCTGATAGACCTGTTATTTAACAATTATAAATAAGCGATACACCATGTTTAAATTACAGACACAAAAAAGCCCACATAAAGTGGGCTTTTCAAAACCGGATAGGCTTACTTGTGACGTAATTGCTGAATTACGCGTAACTGAGCAACTGCTTCTGCCAGTCGCGTAGCCGCTTGTTGATAATCAAACTCAACAGCTGACGAATTCGCCATATGTTCTTCAGCTTCACGTTTAGCTTTTTGTACAGAATCTTCATCTAAATCTTCACCACGAACCGCAGTATCTGCAAGAATCGTGATGTGATTTGGTTGAACTTCTAATGTACCGCCAGCAACATATAACACATCTTCGTGACCATATTGCTTAACTAAACGTACCATACCAGGTTTAAGGGCAGTTAGTAGTGGAGCATGACCTAGGTTTACACCCAGCTCGCCTTCACTACCAGATACTTGAATCGATTCAACAAGACCAGAGAACAAGCTCTGCTCTGCGCTTACTACGTCAAGATGTACAGTCATAGCTGTCATACTACCCTCCTAGTTACATGCCTTTGGCTTTTTCTTGGGCTTCTTCGATAGAGCCAACCATGTAAAACGCTTGCTCTGGAAGCTCATCAAACTCGCCGTTTAAAATGCCTTTGAAGCCAGCAATTGTATCTTTCAATGATACGTATTTACCTGACGCGCCTGTAAACACCTCTGCCACGAAGAATGGCTGAGATAGGAAACGTTGGATTTTACGTGCACGAGATACAAGTTGCTTATCTTCGTCAGAAAGCTCGTCCATACCTAGGATTGCAATGATGTCTTTAAGTTCTTTGTAACGCTGAAGAACTGTTTGAACGCCACGTGCTGTATCGTAGTGCTCTTGACCAATTACTTGTGGGTCAAGTTGACGTGAAGATGAATCAAGTGGGTCTACCGCTGGGTAGATACCAAGTGATGCGATATCACGTGAAAGTACTACTGTTGCGTCTAAGTGAGCAAAGGTAGTTGCTGGAGATGGATCTGTTAAATCATCCGCAGGTACGTATACCGCTTGGATTGATGTAATTGAACCAGTCTTAGTTGAAGCGATACGCTCTTGAAGCACACCCATTTCTTCAGCAAGTGTAGGCTGGTAACCTACCGCTGATGGCATACGACCAAGAAGTGCAGATACTTCTGTACCAGCAAGTGTATAACGGTAGATATTATCTACGAAGAAAAGTACATCGCGACCTTCATCACGGAACTTTTCAGCCATAGTAAGGCCTGTTAACGCTACGCGTAAACGGTTACCTGGAGGCTCGTTCATCTGACCGTATACAAGCGATACTTTATCAAGTACGTTTGAATCGTTCATCTCATGGTAGAAATCGTTACCCTCACGTGTACGCTCACCAACACCTGCGAATACTGAGTAGCCGCTGTGCTCGATTGCGATGTTACGGATAAGTTCCATCATGTTTACAGTTTTACCAACACCGGCACCACCGAATAAACCAACTTTACCACCTTTAGCAAATGGACATACAAGGTCGATAACCTTGATACCAGTTTCTAAAAGCTCAACTGAACTTGATTGCTCTTCGTATGAAGGCGCTGCACGGTGAATAGACATACGGTCTTCTTCGCCGATTGGACCCGCTTCATCGATTGGCTCACCAAGTACGTTCATGATACGACCAAGTGTTGCTTTACCAACTGGAACTTGAATCGATTCACCTGTATTCATAACTAAAGCACTACGACGTAAACCATCAGTAGTACCCATAGCGATAGTACGCACTACACCGCCACCTAGCTGTTGTTGAACTTCTAAAGTCAAACCAGCTAAATCGCCATCTGTTACTCTTAGTGCGTGGTATACCGCTGGCACGCTATCTTGTGGAAATTCAATATCCACAACGGCGCCGATAATTTGGACGACCTTACCTAAACTCATGTCTATTCCTCTCGTTAATCTTTACCTGAAGCATTAAACTGCTGCTGAGCCAGAACAAATCTCACTAATTTCTTGTGTGATTGCTGCTTGGCGAGCCTTGTTATAAACAAGCTGTAGCTCGTCCATAAGGTCACCTGCGTTATCAGTTGCAGCTTTCATTGCAACCATACGAGCAGCCTGTTCTGAGGCAGCATTTTCTACCACACCTTGGTATGCTTGAGACTCAATAAAGCGTACTAACAAAGACTCTAAAATAGCCTCTGGGTTTGGCTCGTATAAGTAATCCCATGTGTGAGCAGATACTTCTTCTTCAGCTTTTGGCAAAGGGAGTAACTGATCTATAATTGGCTCTTGCTTCATGGTATTAACGAATTTGTTATATACCAAGAATAAACGGTCTATTTTGCCTTCAGAAAATGCATCAAGCATAATTTTTACAGGACCAATAACGTCTTGTACTGAAGGTTTATCTCCTAGGCCCGCTTTTTTAGCGAGTAGTTGACCACCAAAACGTTGAAAGAAGCCTGCTGCCTTACTACCTAAAGTAGCAAATTCAGCATCAACACCTTTCTCTTTCCACGCTTTAACATCAAGTGCAACTTTCTTAAACTCGTTTGAGTTTAAACCGCCACACAGACCACGGTCTGTAGAGATAACAATATAACCAACTCGTTTCACTTCACGTTCTTTTAAGAACGGGTGAGTAAAATCAAGATTTGCTTGAGCAACACGACCAATTACTTCACGTAATTTATTAGCGTATGGACGGCTTGAAGCAACGCGTTCTTGCGCCCTTTTCATTTTAGACGCAGCAACCATTTCCATTGCGCTAGTGATCTTTTGAGTATTTTTAATACTCCCGATCTTGCTTTTAATCTCTTTTCCGCTGGCCATGACTCTCTCTCCGAATCAAGGTGTGCTTTAGTTTCCTAAAGCGCACCATTAATAACTAAATTACCAAGTTTGCGTAGACTTGAACTTCGTAAGAAGTTCTTTAAGCTGCGCTTCGATCTCGGCATTCAAGTTACCAGTTTCATTGATTTGAGCCACAAGCTCTGCGTATGTGCTAGTTGCATACGAAAGTAAAGCTGCTTCAAAGTCACCGATTTTCGAAATTTCGATGTCTTGAAGGAAGCCTTTTTCAGCAGCAAATAACGACAAAGACATTTCAGCAACAGACATTGGCGCGTACTGTTTCTGCTTCATTAGCTCTGTTACACGCTCACCATGCTCAAGTTGAGCACGAGTAGCATCATCAAGGTCAGACGCGAACTGCGAGAACGCAGCTAATTCACGGTACTGAGCTAGGGCTAGACGAATACCGCCACCTAGTTTCTTAACGATTTTAGTTTGTGCAGCACCACCAACACGCGATACCGAGATACCAGCATTTACTGCCGGACGGATACCTGAGTTGAATAAGTCAGTTTCTAAGAAGATCTGACCATCGGTGATAGAGATAACGTTAGTCGGTACGAACGCAGAAACGTCGCCGCCTTGAGTTTCAATGATTGGCAATGCCGTCAATGAACCAGTTTTACCTTTCACTTCACCATTAGTGAACTTTTCAACGTAATCTGCGTTTACACGCGATGCACGCTCTAAAAGACGAGAGTGAAGGTAGAATACGTCACCTGGGTATGCTTCACGGCCTGGTGGACGCTTAAGTAGTAATGAAATTTGACGGTAAGCAACTGCTTGCTTAGACAAATCATCATATACGATTAATGCGTTTTCACCACGGTCACGGAAGTATTCACCCATAGTACAGCCCGCGAACGGTGCTAAGTACTGAAGTGCCGCAGATTCAGAAGCAGATGCAACAACTACGATAGTATTTGCTAATGCACCATGCTCTTCTAATTTACGAACTACGTTTGCAATAGTAGATGCTTTTTGACCAATCGCAACGTACACACACTTAACGCCTGTGTCTTTTTGATTGATGATTGCATCGATTGCTAGTGCAGTTTTACCTGTTTGACGGTCACCGATGATAAGTTCACGTTGACCACGACCAACTGGAATCATCGCATCGATAGATTTATAACCAGTTTGAACTGGCTCATCTACTGATTTACGCTCGATTACACCTGGTGCAATTTTTTCTACAGGTTCAAACCCGTCGTTATCTAAAGCGCCTTTACCATCGATTGGAGCACCTAGTGTGTTTACAACACGACCAAGTAGACCAGGACCAACAGGAACTTCTAAAATACGACCAGTTGTATATACTTTTACGCCTTCAGTAAGGTCAGCGTACGGACCCATTACTACTGCACCAATTGAGTCGCGCTCAAGGTTTAGTGCTATAGCATAACGGCTGCCAGGAAGCTCAATCATTTCACCTTGCATACAGTCAGCAAGACCGTGGATGCGGATGATACCGTCAGTAACAGATACAATAGTACCTTCGTTACGAGCTTCACTTACAACTTCGAACTTCTCAATACGTTGTTTGATCAGATCTGAAATTTCAGTGGAATTAAGTTGCATGCTCTTTTTCCCAATTACGATTGTAGTGTTGTAGCTAAGCGGCTTAATTTACCGCGAATAGTACCGTCGATTACAGTGTCGCCAGACCTAATAATAAGTCCACCAACCACTGACGCGTCTTCACTACAATTCAGCTTAACTTTGCGTGCGAAACGTTTTTCAAGTGCCGCTACCAATGACTCTTGTTGCGCAGCAACAAGAGGAGTTGCAGAAATCACATCTACTTCGATTTCTTTATCGTATTCTGCTTTAAATTCAGCAAATAACTCAGCAACGTCAGGTAGAGCTGTCAAACGTCCATTTTCAGCCATCACCTTAACTAGGTTCTGACCTTGTTCGTTGAGCTGCTCAGCACAAAGTTGAATAAATAATTCAGCTTGTGCAGTAGCTGTAGGCATACCTGCTAAAGCAGATGATGCTTGTTCATTGCTGGCTACGTGGCCTGCAAAGAACAACATATCATTCCAGCTTTCTAGAGTGCCTTTCTCAACGGCAAGTTCAAAAGCCGCTTTAGCGTATGGGCGAGCGATAGTAGTCAAATTAGACATGCTCATACCCTCCTAATTACAGCTCAGCGACAAGTTTTTCAACGATGTCACTATGTGCGGCTTGATTAATTTCACGCTCTAAAATACGTTCTGCACCAATCACTGCCAGAGTTGCTACTTGCTTACGTAGCTCTTCTGTTATGCGATTACGTTCAGACTCAACTTCAGAGTGCCCTTGAGCAATGATACTTTCACGCTCTTGCTGACCACGAAGTGTTTCTTCGTCAACAATTAGCACTGCACGCTTTTTAGCTTGATCAATGATATCAGCCGCTTGAGCTTTTGCATCTTTAAGCTGTTCAGCAGCTTTCTTTTGCGCAAGTTCTAAGTCTTTTTCGGCTCTATCAGAGGCAGCTAAACCATCTTCGATTTTTTTCTGGCGAGCTTCAATTGCACCGTTTAGTGGTGGCCATACGTATTTCATACAAAATAATACGAACACCGTAAACGCAATCAATTCACCGATAAGAGTGGCGTTTAAATTCACAACCGCTCCTCCTTAAATAGTAAGCTGTTCAAAAAATAAAATTAAAGTACGAACAACAATACCATAGCGATACCAACACCAATCATTGCTACAGCATCGATTAGACCAGCAAGAATAAACATCTTAACTTGTAGCGAAGGTGCAAGCTCAGGTTGACGCGCACATGCTTCAAGGAATTTACCGCCCATGTTACCAAAACCGATTGCAGTGCCGATTGCACCAAAACCGATTAGTAAAGCTACTGCGATGTATTTTAAGCCGTTTAATAATTCTAAAGCTTCCATTTATTTCTCCAAAGTTTCAATTGTAAAGTTAAAAGTAAAAGTAAAATTGTAAATATAAAATTAGTGATTATCTGAGCTAGCCATGCTTAGGTATACGATTGTTAGCATCATAAATACGAATGCTTGCAATACAATTACTAAGATGTGGAATACAGCCCAAACAAAATGCAATGGTAATTGCATAAATCCGATAGCGCCGATCAAGATGAAAATCAATTCACCTGCATATAAGTTACCAAACAGACGTAGCGCTAATGAAAACGGTTTAGAAACCAGCGCAATCAGTTCAAGTAATAAGTTAAACGGGATTAAAAGGATTTGTAGTGCAGTATTATTTGAACTAAACGGGTGAAGTGTTAGTTCTTTAATAAAACCACCGATTCCTTTTATTTTAATTGAGTAGCCTATCATTAAAATAAATACACCCAGCGCTAGCGCTGCAGTCATATTAATGTCAGTCGTTGGTACAATTTTCATGTACACATCGTGTGAATCCATACCAAACGCAGTTTCACCAACAAAACCAGCCAATGCAGGTAAAAAGTCAACCGGTATTAAATCCATTAAGTTCATTAAAAATATCCAAACGAATATTGTTAATGCTAATGGTGCAATAAGCTTGCTTTTACCATGGAAAGTATCACGTACGTTGTCACCAACAAACTCTACTACCATTTCAATGAAACATTGAAATTTTCCAGGTACACCTAGTGTTGATTTTTTAGCGGCACTACGAAAGATCCATAAAAATATAAGACCTAAACCGATAGACCATGCGAGGGTATCTATATGCCATGTCCAGAAACCACTATCCGTACATGCTTTATTGAAGGCGAGACCTGTATCGGTCGAACACATCTTAGCATTGGTCAAATGGTGCTGGATATGGCCAGATAGAGTAACTTCTTCTGCTGCCATGTTATATCCCAAAGTTAATGTTTAAAAAAAACGGGTGCGAACAATCCAGTAAAGAGCGCCAGTATATAAGTACTAAAAAAGGGTAATAAAATTACCGGAAAATGCTTCAGTACTAGCGCAAACAATACAATTGTTAGCATAAATTTTAATCCGTTGCCGCGTTTCAACGAGGCATACGCTTGATTTGCTCGACTTGCACCCATATGTCTGAATGCATAAAGACCAAATACAAAGTGCGGAAGTACTGCGACAACTCCACCAGCGAGTGATGAAAGCGCGGCATTGACTCCCGAACTAAAACAAATAATTACAGCAGCAACTAATGCTACAACACCCTGAAGGCAAATTAACTTTAATACGGCAAGTCGATATGGACTCGCTAACTTATCAGTCACGTTTAGTTAACCTTTATTGCGTTCTAATTGTTAGGGTGTGAAAACTGGCGAAATTATACTTAATCCTGCCAGTTTTGCAACTTGAGTAGACGCTTTGTAACACGAAATAGCTACAAATGTCCCTTTTTAGACATGTAGAAAACTAATGGTGGGTATTGTCTTGATTAATGCGATTTAAAATGCCGTCAAGTTCGTCCAAATTAGTATAAGAAATAACAAGCTTACCTTTGCCTTTTTTGTTGTAATTTATTTCTACTTTGGCACCTAGGTTTTCAGCGAGTTGTTGCTCTAACTGTTTAACATCTGGATCTTTTTCAGCTATTTCTTTAGCTGGCACTGGTTCTAAAATTGAACGAACTAACTTCTCGGTTTCACGAACGGTTAGTGCTTTAGCGACAGCTAAACGAGCAGCATCTGATTGTGCTTCTCCCTCAAGGGCTAATAAACAACGAGCGTGCCCCATTTCAATGTCGCCATGTTCTAACAGAATTTTTACATCACTGTTTAAATTATTTAAACGAAGTAAGTTAGTTACTGTAGTACGTGATTTACCAACTGCATCTGCTACTTGTTGATGTGTTAGTTCAAACTCATTAAGTAAGCGATTTAACGCAACCGCTTCTTCCATGGCATTTAAGTCTTCACGCTGAATATTTTCTATTAGCGCAATAGCAACTGCAGCTTCATCTGGTACGTCTTTTATAATACAAGGTACTGTTTCAAGCTTAGCTATTTGCGCTGCACGCCAACGACGCTCACCAGCGATAATTTCAAAACTATTTTGTGCAATAGGGCGCACGACTATAGGTTGAATAATACCTTGTGAGCGAATAGAACTAGCAAGCTCTTCTAGTGCCTCTTCGGACATGTCTTTACGAGGTTGATATTTACCAGAGTGTAAAAACTCGATTGGGAGTTTTTGTAATTCACTGTTAGTTGGCTCAGCCGCATTTTTTACAGCTTCAGTCACGTTTGATGTGTCTTGTTCCTTGCTTACGCTTGGTGCAGGCTTTGACGAACTTAAAAGTGCATCGAGTCCTCGGCCTAAACCTCGTTTTTTAGCAGACATGTTATTTTTTTACCTCAAAGTTAGGCGACAACGGACGCTGTTTTTTCTTTTCTACGTAACATTTCACCAGCGAGTGCTAAATATGCTTTAGCGCCACTTGATGCCCGGTCATAATACATAGCAGGTGTACCAAAACTAGGTGCCTCTGCTAAACGAACATTACGCGGGATCACCGTACGGTATACTTTGTCGCCAAAATGTTGTTTTAATTGTTCTGATACGTCATTCGCTAAACGGTTACGCGGATCATACATAGTACGAAGTATGCCTTCAATTTGTAAGCTAGGGTTTACTAACTTAGCAAGCTGCGTAATCGTATCCATTAATGCGGTTAACCCTTCAAGTGCATAATACTCACACTGCATTGGCACTAAAATAGAATCAGCTGCGGCCATTGCGTTAACAGTTAACATATTTAAAGAGGGTGGACAGTCGATAAAAATAAATTCGTACTGATCCTGAATTTTTTCAAGTGCGTTACGTAAACGCACTTCACGGGCAAATAATTCCATAAGTTTAACTTCTGCAGCGGTTACATCACCGTTTGCAGCAATCATATGGTATTCGCCAGACGTTTCTTTGATAATAACGTCTTCTATAGGTTTATCTTCAATTAGTAAGTCGTAAATAGTTGGTACGTCGCCGTACTTATCTACGCCACTTCCCATAGTCGCATTGCCTTGCGGATCGAGATCAATTAACAGCACTTTACGTTTCGTTGCAGCCATAGACGCAGCGAGGTTAACAGCGGTTGTAGTTTTACCCACTCCACCTTTTTGATTTGCTAATGCGATGACTTTTGCCACGGTGTCTCTGATCCCTAGTCTTTAGAAAGAATAATTAAATGTCGTTGTGCATCTAACTTAGGTACTTCTAATGCAATTTTTTGCTCAAACTTAACGCCAGTAGGTAATGACTCTAGCTCTTCACTAGGGAACACACCTTTAAGCGCTATAAATTTACCCGAATGATCAATTAAGTGCGAACACCAGTCAACCATATCTTGTAATGAAGCAAATGCACGACTGAGTACGCCATCTAATTTAACACTTGGCTGATATTCTTCAACTCTTGACTGAACAGGTGTTACGTTATCAAGGCCAAGCTCATGTTTAACATGCATTAAAAAGCGAACGCGTTTACCTAGACTATCTAATAACACAAATTGTGTTTTAGGTAATGCAATCGCTAATACAATGCCCGGAAGGCCAGGCCCTGTGCCAACATCAATATAATGATGACCGGGTAAGTGAGGTGCAACAACTAAACTATCCATAATATGCTTAATCATCATTTCTTCAGGTAAGCGTACCGAAGTTAAATTATAAGCTTTATTCCACTTATCTAATAACTCGACGTAACGAACTAGCTGTTGCTGTTGTTTTTGTGTTAGCGCAATATCAGTTTGCGCTAACAATGTAGTTAATTGTTGCTGTAACACTATGTACCCTTATCGTTACGCAGATTTGCGTAATAAGCCTTGCTTCTTCAGATACACTAATAATAGCGAAATCGCCGCTGGGGTGATACCAGAAATACGCGATGCTTGGCCAATAGTGTCTGGACGTGACTCAATAAGCTTAGCAACAACCTCATTTGATAAACCTGATACAGTTTTGTAATCAAACTCTTTTGGTAAAATTGTTTGCTCATGACGAAGCTGCTTATTGATCTCATCTTGTTGACGCGCAATATAGCCTGCGTACTTAGTATGGATCTCAACTTGTTCAAGTGCTGCTACGTTTGTAAATTCAGATCCTAAACCGTCAATAGCCATAAGATCGTTATAACGAATCTCTGGACGACGAAGTAATTCTTCTAAACTTGCTTCACGAGTTAATGGTGTTTTTAGTAATGCATTTACTTGATCAACAACGACGTGATCTTTATGAATCCACGTATCTTTAATGCGTTGTTTTTCTTTTTCGATTACTTCCATTTTTTCGTTAAATGCCTGCCAACGTTCGTCATTAACTAAACCCAGCTCACGACCTTTTTCAGTTAAGCGAATATCTGCATTATCTTCACGAAGTAGTAAACGGTATTCGGCACGGCTAGTAAACATGCGGTACGGTTCTTTCGTACCCAGTGTTGCTAAGTCGTCAATTAATACACCGACGTAAGCTTCATCGCGACGTGGTGTCCAAGAATCTTTACCTTGCACTTTTAACGCAGCATTCATACCTGCAATTAAGCCTTGTGCACCCGCTTCTTCATAACCGGTAGTGCCGTTTATTTGACCCGCGAAAAATAAGCCTTCGATAAATTTTGTTTCTAAAGACTGTTTTAAATCGCGTGGATCAAAGTAGTCATATTCTATTGCATAACCTGGTCGACAAATATGTGCATTTTCAAAACCAGAAATAGATTGCACAATCTCAAGTTGTACATCAAACGGTAAACTAGTAGAAATACCATTTGGATATAATTCGTATGATGTTAAGCCTTCAGGTTCAACAAATATTTGGTGCTTATCTTTATCTGCAAAACGTACAATTTTATCTTCAATTGATGGGCAGTAACGTGGACCAATACCTTCAATAACACCTGAGTACATAGGTGAGCGATGTAGGTTTTTACGAATAACATCATGTGTTTTTTCGTTGGTGTAAGTGATGTAACACGGTATTTGTTGTGGGTGATCTGATTGTTTACCCATAAATGAAAATACAGGTGTTGGCATATCACCAGGCTGTGCTTCCATTTTTGTAAAATCAACAGTACGTGCATCAATACGTGGCGGAGTACCTGTTTTTAAGCGATCCACTCTAAAAGGGTGTTCGCGTAAACGTTCAGCCAATGCAATTGATGGTGGATCACCAGCACGACCGCCTTTGTAATTTTCTAAACCAATGTGTATTTGGCCGCCTAAAAAGGTACCCACGGTTAAAACAACACTTGGAGCACTAAAACGTAAACCCATTTGAGTTACTACGCCAGTAACACGATCGTTTTCAACAATAAGATCATCACATGATTGTTGAAAAATCTTAAGGTTATCTTGATTTTGTAATGTTGTTTGAATAGCTGCTTTGTACAAAGCGCGATCTGCTTGTGCTCGAGTTGCACGAACTGCAGGTCCTTTTGAAGAGTTTAGTGTGCGAAATTGGATCCCGCCTTTGTCAATGGCCTGTGCCATTGCACCGCCAAGCGCATCAATTTCTTTTACCAAATGACCTTTGCCAATCCCACCAATCGCTGGGTTACAAGACATTTGACCAAGGGTATCCATATTGTGAGTCAGTAGCAGGGTATTCATCCCCATACGGGCAGCTGCTAATGCGGCTTCAGTGCCAGCATGTCCACCACCTACTACGATAACGTCAAAATTTTCGTGAAAAATCATTAATGGGATCCTACTTAAATCAAACCGGTAAACTTCAAAAGGGAGCGTATTCTACCTAGAAATTGGCAGAAGATAAATGATTAAACAAAGAGCAAGATCTAAGTATGTGATCTCTAATAATATAAAGGATCTTTTAAAGAGATCTTTTATTACTATTACTACTACTGATCAGCTTTTCTGTTGATAAGGTTTAGATCTTCATTTAAAACATGAAATTAGATCAGATCTAAAGGTGTTAATATGATCGGATCATCCAGCAAATAAGCTCTGATCAAAAAGGCACCTTATGCACAGGGCTGAATCAGTTGGATCTTATCCCATGGATAAGCATGCTTTAAAAAGCAGTTTATTCAATCTTTATCCACAAAATCTATTAAATTATTAGTAAATTGTGGGTAACTTTATATATAACTTTTTACTTGATCTATCTATTTTAAGCCTGTTTTGGTTATCCAAGAGTCTAACCATGCTAATGCTGTGTCTTCTGGTAGTGCTTCATCGAGAATATTAAGCTCTAAGCGTTCTGCTACTTTTATAGCGCCTTTTTGAGATAATAAGGCATCTATATTACGTCCAGCTTGGTTATAAGTGTCATAACTGGTATCACCTAAAGCGATTACTGAGTATTTTAATTCTGATAAATCATTAGCTTGAGTCACATCTTCAACAAAGCTAATAAAGTTTTCAGGATAATCACCTGCGCCATAAGTAGATGTGCAAATTAACCAAATGGTATTTTGCTGAGCAATATCGCTAAATTCAGGTTGATCATGTAGTTGTGTAGTAATACCAAGGTTATTAAGCGCGTCGCTTAGTTGCTCTGCAACATACTCGGCTGATCCCATTTGGCTGCCAACAATAAGATTTACTGAACTCATGAATATTAGTGATCACATTGGTTTTAATTGCTGCCTATGATAACTGAGTGTGAGTAACAGTAAAGTTAAGAGTGCTTTTTTGTATAACTATTTTTGTGCTAATTTTACTCTTATTTTAAAGCGCCTCCTTAACTTATTGATATTATAAGGCTTAACAAAATATCTTTAAATGTAATCTTCTGATCAAGTTGTTGATAACAGTGGGGAAAGCTCTGTTTAAACACACCTTTTAGGTTGTTTAATAATCGCTAAGTTATTGATATTACCATTTAGTGAGAGACTTAATTGTAAATCTAGGCATAAAAAGCACAAGGTGATCATAATGTGGATATAAAGGTTGTTGATAACCTTAAATTTAGATCGAAAATAATTTTATTAAATGATCTAATTGGCCTGATCTAACGAAATTAATTAAAAATAAGCTTATAAACAGATAATTTTTAATAAAACATTAGGTTTTTCTCTGTGTGGTAGCTCAATTTACTATTTATTTGAGCTGAAAATTAGGTTTTGTGGATAAGTGATCTCAATATATTTAATTTAATGCGTATTTATAGTTGCTTTTTTTATGTATTTTGCTGGTGGATTAGTAGATCAAAAGTTTGATGCACTCAAATATCGAGTCATTTTTATTAAAAAGCCGCAGTGATCGTCTGTCCATATGTTGTATAAAGTTGGTTTTTTAGAGTGTTTATCGTCACGTTTTAGCTCTTAAATTGAGCAAATAACATTAGTTTTTATGAGCTAGGTAATTATAAAAAAGCTATTTATAACTAACTTTTGTGTTGAGGATAACGATTTTAAAACGTATTTTTGTTTGAAATATGTATCGGTTTTGACCTTAAAATGGGTGTTACTTGCGCTATTAATACCTTACTTAAAGGCTCTTTCTACAATCTAGTCTACATAATCTGGCTGGTAATAATTATCGCTTTGGGTATGATTTTATTGGCAGAACTGACTGGGATTGACGGTACAAATACATATTTTATAGTGAATATTTTACATAAAAAAAGAGCACCGAAGTACTCTTATAATAAACATATATCTGTAATAAGGTGCTTATTTACCAATACAAAATGAGCTAAATATCTTGCCAAGTAAGTCGTCTGAGGTAAATTCACCGGTTATTTCGTTTAAATACTGCTGTGTTAAACGTAGTTCTTCAGCCAATATTTCACCAGCAATGTGCATTTCTAATTGTGTTTTACCTGTTTCTAAATGATACGCAGCACTCTCTAGCGCATCCAAATGACGACGGCGCGCCATAAAGCCACCCTCTGTTGCGCCTTGAAAGCCTATACAGGCTTTTAAATGCTCGCGAACAAGCTCAATACCGTCAGCATTTTTAGCACTTAAGCTGATGACCGGGTATTGTTGCTCTTGCTCCATTCCGACTATATCACCCGATAAATCAGCTTTATTTCTGATGACCGTAACCCCCATACCTTCTGGTAATTTGGCCATAAATTCAGGCCAAATTTTATGCGGGTCAGTATCTATAGTGTCAGTGCCATCAAGCATAAATAAAACGCGATCGGCTTGGTTTATTTCATCCCACGCCCGTTCAATACCTATTTGTTCTACTCTATCTGGGCTCTCTCGTAGGCCTGCGGTATCTATAATATGCAATGGCATACCATCTATATGTATATGCTCTCGTAGTACGTCGCGAGTGGTACCGGCTATTTCTGTTACGATTGCAGCTTCACGACCGGCTAGGGCGTTTAGTAGGCTTGATTTACCGGCATTTGGGCGCCCAGCAATAACAACACGCATACCTTCGCGCATGATGCTACCTTGTTTTGCTTGGTTGGTTACGGTATTAAGCTGGGTAATAATGGCGTCTAAGTCGCCTGATACTTTACCGTCTGATAAAAAATCAATTTCTTCATCAGGAAAATCTATTGCCGCTTCTACATACATACGTAAGTGAATTACTTTTTCTACAAGCGTTTCTATGTGTTTAGAAAATTCACCTTGGAGAGACTGTAGGGCGCTTTTGGCAGCTTGTTCGCTTGTAGCATTAATTAAGTCGGCGATGGCCTCTGCTTGTGTTAAATCAAGCTTGTCATTCATAAATGCGCGCTCAGAAAACTCACCAGGCTTTGCTAAACGAACGCCCTCTATTTTACTAATTTCTTTAAGTAGCATATCAAGTACTACAGGACCGCCGTGGCCTTGTAATTCAAGTACGTCTTCACCAGTAAATGAGTTAGGACCTGCAAAGTAAATGGCAATACCTTGGTCAAGTTGCTCGCCAGCTAGGCTTTTAAATGGCACGTAATCGGCGTAGCGAACTTTAGGAATTTTACCTACTACTTTTTCGGCGACACTTTTAGCAAGGCTGCCTGAAACGCGAATAATACCAACACCACCACGTCCGGGGGCAGTTGCTTGTGCTGCAATTGTATCTTGATTGATCATGCTATTAATTTGCCAACGATGAGTAACTTTATGGCGGTATTGTAACCTATGAAATAAACACTCGCGAATACTCTGGTGAAAAACAGGCAATAAAAAAGGCGACCGAAGTCGCCTTTATATAAGTAATATACCCAAGCCATCTCAAGATGCGAGTTTCAGTTGGAGTTAAAAGCTATTTAGGCAAGGCATTGATTGAGAATAATAGTGGTTCTATTGTTAAAATCAATAACGCAGTATAAATAGCTTTTAAACCAACCCTTTGGGCGTTTCACAGGTACTTAATTTCATCGTTGTTACTTTTTAAAAGGGACTGCCATTCTTGCAAAGTAACGCCTTGATCTTAAGCCCCTGTGAAACGCTGAATTTTGCATCTTGATGTGGCTTGGGTATAGGCGCTAGCCTCTTACTTTAATTCCTTTCTTTTCCATGCCACGGTAGATGATTAACATCTGGACAATAGAAATAAGGTTAGACACTAACCAGTAAAGAACTAAACCCGATGGGAACCATAAGAAGAATACAGAGAAGATAACCGGCATAAAGGTCATCATTTTTTGCTGCATTGGATCAGTTACCGTCATAGGCTGTAGTTTTTGCGTCACAAACATACTCGCACCAAATAAGATTGGTAATACGTAGTACGGGTCTTGTGCAGAAAGGTCAGTTAACCAAAAAATAAATTCAGCATGGCGAAGTTCAGTAGATTCTAAGAATACGTAGAACAAGGCTAAGAAAATTGGCATTTGTAGTAAAATAGGGAAACAGCCACCCATTGGGTTAACTTTTTCTTTTTTGTACATTTCCATAGTTGCTTGGCCGAACTTTTGACGGTCGTCACCAAACTTTTCTTTAAGAGCTGCCATTTTAGGCTGTAGCGCACGCATTTTTGCCATTGAAGTGTATTGCGCTTTAGTAAGTGGGTACATTAACGATTTAACGATAATAGTGATGGCAATAATTGCTACACCCCAGTTACCTAAAATGCTATGTAGCCATTTTAGCAATACGAATAAAGGTTGCGAAATAAACCATAACCAACCGTAATCTACAGTTAAGTCTAAGTCTGGGTGAATCGCTTCAAGAATATCTGACTCTTTCGGACCCATATAATAAGTAGCAGTTAGTGTTTGCTCACTACCAGCTTGAATATTTACAGCGGGATCTTTAGCACCAATAATAGCGGCATTACTTTTTGTAATTAAGCTATAAATTGTATTTGTTTGATCCTGCATTGGAACCCAAGCACTTACAAAGTAATGTTGTATAAATGCAACATAACCACCTTGCGTGTTTTTGTTTAGGTTTTTATCAGCCATATCTGAAAAACTATACTTTTCATATGGTTCTTCGTCAGTACCGTATGCAGCACCTAAATAGTTTTGATCAACCATGCTACCTTTTTCTTGTACGGTACGCTTAATTTGCGTGTATAGCTGTACTTGAAGAGGTGCGCTGGTAGTGTTGTTGATTTTGTATTCTAAGCCTACGTCATACTGACCTTTTTTGAATACATACGTTTTAGTAAAACTAACACCATTACTATCAGTAAACTGAAGTGGAACGCGAAGCTCATCACCCGTTAAGGTATATGATTTTTGTTCGGTACTATAAGTAGGGCGACCGTTAGCTGACGCGTCAGGGCCATTTAAGCCAATTAAGCCACTTTGTGAAAAGTATTGTTTGCCACTATCAAGCTGACCAAGAAGCATATAAGGTGTTTCACTTCCTTTAGTTTCTTCGTATTGAAGAAGGTCTGTTTCAACAATGTCACCGCCTTTGGTGTCAATTTTAACTTTAAAAACGTCAGTTGTGATTTCAATAACTGAACGTTTAGCTAAAGTTGCTGAAGCGGGTAAACCTGAATCTGACGATGAAGGAATATAATCATCCGACTCTGGTGAATTTGCTTGTAGTGTTTGTGTTGTGGCACTTGGATCGGCTTTAGGCTTGTTGTAATCATTATCCCATTCTTGGAACAATAAAAACGACACTAGCATTAGGCCAATTAATAAAAACGTGCGTTGCGATTCCATAACAGCTCTTATTTCTCGTGTTGGTGGTTAATATGGGTTAATTTTTCAGGTACGGGGTCGTCTCCACCTGAATGTAAAGGATGGCATTTTAATATGCGTTTTAAAGCTAACCAACTACCTTTTATAAATCCATGCAAATTAATTGCTTGAATTGCATAATGTGAGCAGCTTGGATTAAAACGACAATGCGGACCTAACAGCGGGCTAATCCACTTTTGATAACCGCGGATAAATAACACTAAACAAATCTTAGGAAAAGCAACAAGTGGTTTAATTAACCTCATGATGTTTATGCCCCTACTTAAGTTTAGTGAGATAGATATCATGTATTTAAAGACTCAATTAGAAATTTTAAATGCATGATTAAAAGGTGAGCTAAAGATACATTAATTAACCCTGCAATTCTATTGCAATTAGGTTTGTTTATTAGATTTAGCTGATTTGTTTGGGCGTTTCTTAAAAGGTGGCGGTTTAGGTGCACCTGGTTTACAGCGTTCGTTAATTTTTCGCCATAATTTAGTAAGTTGTTTGGTTAATTCTTCATTAGACTGTTCATCTATACCACTTTTCACCATAAGCACAATATCAATATTATCGATGCTGTGTTGATTTAAACGAAAACTTTCGCGAGCGAGACGTTTAATACGGTTTCGTTGGCATGCCTTTTTTACGCGTTTTTTAGCAACAGTAAGACCTAACCGAGGTTTTTCTTGGTCATTTGGTTTAGCTAATAGAGTAAAGAAAGGAGTTGCAGCCCGAGCGGGTTCATTAAATATGCGAGAGTAATGCGAGGGAGTTAACAGACGTAACTCCCTGCCAAAGCTAAAGTCTTCCACTTATAAATTAAGCAGAAAGAACTTTGCGGCCTTTAGCGCGGCGACGTGCTAATACTTTACGGCCATTTACAGTTGCCATGCGAGCACGGAAGCCGTGTGCACGTTTGCGTTTTAAAACGCTAGGTTGAAAAGTTCTTTTCATAACAATCTCATCCGATCGGTTAAAGTTAAAACATCCTATACAGGTCGCGATCCTGGCATAGGTGCCATTGCGAGCGCGAGATATTATAGAGTAAGTAACGTAAAGTCAATCATAATTACGTTTGCAGTATATAGCCTACTTATGGTCCATAAAGAGATCGTGTAGGGTGATCTGTTAGGATCATCATAAATAAGAAGTTTTCCACAGCCCCTGTATAAAAAGTGAATAAAAGCGGGGGAAAAGAAAATTGGATCATAAATTTGGTTCGCGATCTTGGTGTTATTTTGTTATGATCTCCTCTTCGTATCTAAAATAAAAACTGTTTTAAATCAGTTTGTTAATGATTTTATACATCGATATCAACAATTTTATAAAAATCAATCTTTTACTTGTGGATAAAGTGCCTTCATAATACGCGGTCTTGGGTCGCTTATTGGACCATTTGAACGCAATAAATGTATGATTTATAATCATTAATGATGTGCGGGAATAAAAATTATATCTCTGGGAGTTTAACTGTGTATCTGTCGGTTTGGCAAAGTTGTTTATATGTATTGCAAGATGAGCTGCCTTCGCAGCAATTCAGTATGTGGGTAAGACCACTACAGGCAGAAAGTACCGAAGATACCTTGACGATTTATGCACCTAATCGCTTTGTGCTTGATTGGGTAAGAGAAAAGTACCTAAATAGAATTAACGAATTATTAGTAGAAATTTGTGGTGTTGAAGCACCAAAGCTACGTTTTGATGTAGGTAGTAAGCCTTTATTAAATGCGCAAGCTGCACCGGTTATAGAAACACAATCTGCACCACAGGCTTCTACAAAACAACAGCCTCGTGAGCAAAAGCCTGTTGTTGAACCTGCACCTAAGTCAGGTTACAAATCTAACATTAAAGAAAATTATACTTTTGACAGCTTTGTTGAAGGTAAATCAAATCAATTAGCAAAAGCAGCGGCTACTCAAGTTGCCGACAATCCTGGCTCAGCTTTTAACCCTGTATTTATTTATGGTGGTACTGGTTTAGGTAAAACTCACTTATTACATGCAGTAGGTAACGGCATTATGGCAAACAAGCCAGATGCTAAAATTGTTTATATGCATTCAGAACGCTTTGTTCAAGACATGGTAAAGGCACTACAAAATAATGCGATAGAAGAATTTAAGCGTTATTACCGCAGTGTTGACGCATTAATGATTGATGATATTCAATTTTTTGCTAATAAAGAGCGCTCCCAAGAAGAGTTTTTTCATACCTTTAATGCATTACTTGAAGGCAACCAACAAATTATTTTAACCTCTGACCGTTACCCAAAAGAGATTGAAGGGGTCGAAGACCGTCTTAAATCACGCTTTGGTTGGGGATTAACAATCGCGATTGAGCCACCAGAGCTTGAAACTCGCGTAGCTATTTTGATGAAAAAAGCACAGCAAAGTAAGATTAACTTACCACATGAAGTTGCCTTTTTTATCGCCAAAAAATTACGTTCAAATGTACGTGAATTAGAAGGCGCACTTAACCGTGTAATTGCTAATGCTAATTTTACAGGTCGTCCAATTTCGATTGATTTTGTAAAAGAAGCACTACGCGATTTACTTGCCTTGCAAGATAAGCTGGTTACGATAGATAATATTCAGCGCACCGTGGCTGAGTACTATCGAATTCGGGTGTCAGATCTATTGTCTAAGCGCCGCAGTCGCTCTATAGCAAGGCCACGCCAAGTTGCCATGGCATTATCTAAAGAATTAACTAATCACAGCTTACCTGAGATTGGTGACGCATTTGGTGGACGCGATCATACGACCGTATTGCACGCATGTCGTAAGATAAAATCACTACGTGACGAAAGCCACGAAATCAAAGAAGATTACCAAAACTTAATAAGAACATTGTCATCTTAGGGCTGACTTTATTATGCAAATAACAATATCAAGACAACAATTTTTAAAGCCATTGGTGCAAGTGTCGGGTGCAATAGAGCGCAAACACACGCTACCAATCTTATCTAACGTTTTGTTAGTGGTAGAAAACGGACAACTTTCAATGACGGGTACCGACCTTGAAATTGAATTAGTTTCTGGGGTATTTGTAGGTGATGATATTGCCGATACAAAACTAACGTTACCCGCTAAAAAGTTACTCGATATTTGTAAAAGTCTACCAGATGGTTCAGACATTACTTTAAGCTTGCAAGAGCACCAATTACTTTTAACCAGTGGTAAAAGCCGTTTTTCATTAACGACTTTATCTGCTGATGATTTTCCTAATTTAGAACAGTGGGATGGCGAGGTTGAATTTCAACTAACTCGTTTAGAGCTTCGTAAATTACTCGAAAGCACACATTTTTCGATGGCGAATCAAGACGTACGTTATTACTTAAACGGTATGTCTTTTGAAGTAGATAATACAGACATAAAAACAGTAGCAACAGATGGTCACCGTTTAGCTATTGCACAAAAGCAATTAACGCAATCGCTTAACACTCAACGTCAATTAATTATACCTCGCAAAGGTGTGCAAGAAATTATGCGCCTTATGGTAGCTGACGACGAATTGGTAACAATTCAGTTTGGTGCTAACCATATCCGTATTATTGATATTGAGTTTACATTTACAAGTAAGCTAGTTGATGGACGCTTTCCTGATTACCGTCGTGTATTACCACGTGGTGGCGACAAAGTAATTACAGCTAACCGAGAATGGTTACGAAATGCGTTTCAACGAGTGTCTATTTTATCGAATGAAAAATTTCGTGGTGTACGCTTAAACCTATCAAACGGTTTATTAAAAATTACTGCCAATAACCCAGAGCAAGAACAAGCTGAAGAAGTTGTTGAAGTAAGTTACGAGGGCGCGGACCTAGAAATAGGATTCAACGTGTCTTACGTATTAGATGTACTAAACACATTAAAAACAGAAGACGTACTATTTACATTAGCCGACTCAAACAGCAGTGCATTAATTGAAGGTGCAGGCGATGAAGAAGCAATGTACGTTGTTATGCCTATGCGTTTATAAGACTATAAATACATAATGAGCTTAAGTCATTTGAGCCTCAAATATTTTCGTAATATTGAGGCGCTGACGCTAGAACCAGTCAACGGCGTTAATATAATTTATGGTGAAAATGGCAGCGGAAAAACCAGCCTTTTAGAGGCTATATATTACCTTTCTCATGGCAAATCTTTTCGTACTCTAAAACACAAAAGTATTATTGCGCACCAGCAAGAGCAATTTGTAATTCACGGGCGTAAAACAATACACGATTTATCAATTCCAATTGGTATTAGTAAAACGCAAATGGGTGAGACCAATTTAAAAATTCAAGGTAAGGCGAGCCGTAAGATATCAGAACTCGCTCAACTTATGCCTGTACAAATTATTACACCAGAGAGTTATTCTTTGTTTTTTGGTGGACCTAAAGAGCGCAGAAAGTTTTTAGATTTAGGTTTGTTCCACGTGGAACATGAGTTCTTTTTTTTGTGGCAATCATTTAATAAAGTACTTAAACAACGTAATGCATTGTTAAAAACTAAGCCCAAGAATTATTTTGACCAAATTAAGTTTTGGGACAAAGAATTTGTTAGACTGGCTGAAGAAATAAATAAATTAAGATTGGCGTATATAAGTAGGTTTAAGCAGCAATTTTTTGATAAAATGTGTGCAGAATTGACGCTTGTACGCGATTTAGAAATGACCTTTAGCGCAGGCTGGAAAGAGACTGAATCTCTTGCAGATGCGTTAGAGCAAAACTTTGAGCGAGATGCTCGCCAAGGGTTTACAAGTAAAGGCCCTCATAAGGCCGATTTTAGTTTTAGTGTCGCTGGCAACAGTGTGGAGAATACATTCTCACGCGGTCAATTAAAGCTATTATTGTATGCGTTGAAAGTTACGCAAAATAGCTTAATTGAGTCAGAGACAGATAAGCAATCTATATTGCTAATAGATGATCTACCTTCAGAACTAGGCGAAGATACAAAAGAGAAAGTGGGACAATTACTTGCTCACTGCAGTTCTCAAATTTTTATCTCTTCAATTTTATCTGAAAGTATTTCTGCTGTGGTGGAACCCATGCAACGAGAACTACAAATGTTCCACGTGAAACATGGCAACCTAATAACAAGATAAGTGGGATTAACCATGTCTGAGAATTATGACTCGTCGAGTATTAAAGTACTTAAAGGATTAGACGCAGTAAGAAAGCGTCCTGGAATGTATATTGGGGACACCGATGATGGCACAGGCTTACACCACATGGTGTTTGAGGTCGTTGATAACTCGATCGATGAAGCCTTAGCAGGTCATTGTGATGATATTTATGTAACGATTCACTTAGACGGTTCTGTCTCAGTTCGAGATAACGGTCGTGGTATCCCAACTTCTATCCATGAAGAAGAAGGCGTATCTGCAGCCGAAGTTATTATGACGGTACTTCATGCCGGTGGTAAGTTTGATGATAACTCTTATAAAGTATCAGGTGGCCTACACGGTGTTGGTGTTTCTGTTGTAAATGCACTCTCAGAAAAACTAAAACTGACCGTTCGTCGTGAAGGCAAGCTTCATGAGCAGTTTTATACTATGGGTGTTCCAGATGCACCTTTAGCTATAATTGGTGACTCAGAAACAACTGGTACAGAATTACGTTTTTGGCCAAGCGCTGAAACATTCACAAATTTAGATTTTCATTACGACATTTTAGCTAAGCGTTTACGCGAGCTTTCATTCCTAAACTCAGGTGTGAGCATCATATTAAATGATGAGCGTGAAGAAAATAAATCTGACCACTTTAAATATGAAGGCGGTATTCAAGCTTTCGTTGAATATTTAAATCGTAATAAAACACCTATACACAAAGGTGTGTTCCATTTTACTCACGAACGTGAAGAAGATGGTATTAGCGTTGAAGTATCAATGCAGTGGAATGATGCATACCAAGAAAACATTTACTGTTTCACAAATAATATTCCACAACGTGATGGTGGTACTCACTTAGCCGGTTTTAGATCAGCGCTAACACGTACACTTAATAACTACATGGAAAAAGAAGGCTTTAACAAAAAAGCTAAAACAACCAGCAATGCTACCGGTGATGATGCCCGTGAAGGCTTGACGGCTGTTGTTAGTGTTAAAGTTCCTGATCCTAAGTTCTCATCACAAACTAAAGACAAGCTAGTATCAAGTGAAGTTAAATCTGCGGTTGAACAAGCAATGGCTGAAAAGTTCACTGAGTTTTTACTAGAAAACCCAACTGATGCCAAAATTGTTGTAGGTAAGATTATTGATGCCTCACGTGCTCGTGAAGCGGCGCGTAAAGCCCGTGAGATGACACGACGTAAAGGTGCAATGGACTTAGCAGGCTTACCAGGTAAGCTAGCTGATTGCCAAGAAAAAGACCCAGCACAATCTGAACTATATATAGTGGAAGGGGACTCTGCTGGCGGATCAGCCAAGCAGGGACGTAACCGTAAAAACCAAGCTATTCTTCCGCTTAAAGGTAAAATATTAAACGTAGAAAAAGCACGTTTTGATAAAATGTTATCTTCGCAAGAAGTAGCAACACTAATTACTGCATTAGGGTGTGGTATTGGTCGTGACGAATATAACCCTGAGAAATTACGTTATCACCGTATCATCATCATGACCGATGCGGACGTGGATGGTTCTCACATTCGTACGTTACTACTAACATTCTTCTATCGTCAAATGCCTGAAATTGTAGAACGCGGTTATATTTATATTGCTCAACCACCACTTTATAAAGTGAAAAAAGGTAAGCAAGAGCGTTATATTAAAGATGATCCAGCATTAGTAGAGTACTTAACGTCGCTTGCACTTAATAATGCTGCTTTATATCCAAGTGCAGATGCTTCTGCGCTAGAAGGTGAAGCGCTTGAGAAAGTCGTTCACGATTACCAAAATACAGTTAAAGTTATTGAGCGTTTAAAGCGTAAATATCCTAACACGGTAATGGAACGCTTAATCTACCAAACAGAGTTGAAAACTGATGACCTTTCTGACGAAGCTAAAGTAATTGCTTGGACAAAAGAGTTAGTTGATGACCTGATTGCACGTGATGAAGATGCAACTATTTTCCATGCGGGTACAGAGTTTGACGCTGAGCGTAATATGTATTACCCGGTTGTGAATATTCGTCAGCACGGTGTTGATAAAGCACATGTACTTCATTATGACTTTATTGCATCACGTGACTACCAACGCATTGCTGTGACTGGTACTAACATTGCAAACATCCTAAAAGAAGGTGCTTATATTCAACGTGGTGAGAAAACAAAACCTGTTGATAACTTTGTGGATGCTTTGGAATGGTTGATCACAGAATCTAAGCGCGGGATCTACATTCAACGCTATAAAGGACTGGGTGAAATGAACCCAAGCCAGCTTTGGGAAACAACAATGGATCCTAGTGCTCGTCGTATGTTACAAGTAACGATTGAAGATGCTGTTGGCGCGGATCAATTATTTGCCACCTTAATGGGTGATCAAGTAGAGCCTCGTAGAGAGTTTATCGAAACTAACGCTCTACGCGTAGTTAATCTAGACGTGTAAAAATATTACTTACACCGAAAAAGGAGCCTAATGGCTAATGCCGATCAGTTAAGAAAATGACCGGTTGACCGCTCCAAACGATCATGCAAAATCCGTAGTTAGGAAACTAACTACGGATTTTTTTGTGAATATAGAACAAGCACTGCATGCAACACTTGAAGAAAGCAGCCGATACCATACCTTTGAAAAATTATCAGAAATTCTTGACCCTGAAATCATTGAACAAGGTTTTCAACAAGCAGGGATTGCAACCGTTCGTAAGCGAAGATTACC
>NZ_JACJED010000032.1:0-27801 GCF_014163885.1 Pseudoalteromonas sp. SR43-2
CAATTGAGACTCTAATTTGTTTGCCTCGCTACCTAAGTAGGTTGGCTGTTAGAACTCAATCTGTACGAGTGCCCACACAGATGATTGCTTTATATTGTTAAAGAACGTTTTGAGTCGCTTTAGCGCCTCAAGGGATGCGAATAATACACCCTTTATTTTTTGAGTCAACACTTTGTTTTAAATTTTCTTTTGGAAGATTTAAAGCCGAAGTTTTATTTAACTCTCTGAGTAGTTCGTGCCTCGCTATGCGTTGGCGTTTCCCGTCTCAGTGGGGTCGCATTATAGGGAGAACAGATTTTTACGCAAGTACTTTTTTAAAGAAAAAGTAAAAAAAGATGCTGTTCGCTCAGTATCTGAACTAAACCCCCTGAAACTGATAGTTTTGTAACCAAACGGTGCCTTTTATGGTACAAAAATAACCTTGCTGATACACTCAAAGCTAATAACTATTATCTAAAAGGTACTAAATATGGCAATCCGTTCTTATAAAGGTGTAACTCCTTCGTTTAATTCGTCTGTTTATATTGATGAGTCATCAGTTTTGGTTGGTGATATTACTTTAGGTGATAATAGTAGTGTTTGGCCTTTAGTAGCTGCCCGAGGCGATGTTAACTATATACGTATTGGTAAACGCTCCAATATACAAGATGGCAGTGTATTGCATTTATCTCGTGCAACTAAAAGCAATCCAGATGGTTATCCACTTATTATAGGTGACGATGTAACTGTAGGTCATAAGGTAATGCTGCACGGATGTATATTAGGAAACCGTATACTTGTAGGTATGGGCGCTATTATTATGGATAACGTGGTTGTTGAAGATGATGTAATTATAGGTGGGGGATCTTTGGTACCACCAAACAAACGCTTAGAGTCTGGTTACTTATATGTAGGGAGTCCGGCTAAGCAAGCCCGCCCTCTAACGGAGCAAGAACTTGCCTTTTTAAAAATATCTGCCGATAACTACGTATCACTTAAAGATGAGTACTTAGCTGAAATAGCTAATTTAAGTTAATAAGCTTACTTCAATTTGGCCTGCCGAGTTATAGCTCTCTTCTTCGATAAGCTCCTCGGCACGTTCTTCGTAATCAAAACGATACTTTTCAAAATACTCTGTTGCATGGCTTTCGTCTGTTAATTTAAGTGTATTTACTTCTATTACACACTCCACCAGCATGCCACTAACTTGTGCAAAAAATACTAACTGATGATCGGGCTCTCTAAACTCTAGCCTATCTATAAATTGTATTGCCTGATTCATTTAAGCGTTCCTTGTTTGAGCGCATCAACGACGGGAAGTATTTTTGGCATTTTATTACGCCATACATAATATGCTTGAGCAGCTTGGCCAACTAACATGCCACTGCCATCTAAAAGCTTAGCGTTAATATTATGCTGTGCAACCCAATTCATAAAAATGGTATTTTGCAGTGAATAAAACATGTCATAAGCGACTTCACAGTTAGTTATGTGTTTTTTATCAAGTGCTGGAAGTTCGTTATTCATACTGCTAGAGGTAGAGTTTATAATTAGTGAGTAATCGCTTACTGGTAAATCATCAAAACCAAAGCCAGATACTGGTCCATATTGGGTAAACAGCTCTGCGAGTTCTTTGGCTTTTTGTGCTGTGCGATTAACTATTATTATTTCCTGAGGGTTATGCTCTAACAAAGGTAAAATAACCCCTCGAGAAGCACCGCCCGCACCTATGATTAAAATACGTTTATTAGTTATGGCTACTTCATTAGCGAGTAAATCATTTACAAAGCCCACACCATCGGTGTTATCACCGAGTAATGAGCCATCATCTCGTTTTTTTAATGTATTAACAGCCCCTACTATTTTGGCTAATGGCGTAAGCTCATCAGCCATTGCATAAGCTTGCTCTTTAAATGGCATTGTAACGTTAGCACCCACACCGCCTTGCTCAAAAAAAGACAATACTGTTTTTTCAAAGTTATCGATAGGTGCTAATATTGCGCGATAGTCGATTTGCTCACCCAGTGATACAGCAAATTGTTTATGTATCGCGGGGGATTTTGAATGTTTAATTGGATTTCCAAAAACCGCATATTTGTCCATTTTAAAGCAACCTCTTTGCAGCTATAAACTGCCTATTAACAATGATAAGTAATATGATTAAACGACTTTTTTCTAAATCTAAGCCGGCTCCCGAGCAACAGGCTCCTACTCCTGAAAAAACACCGTATGAAATAATAGGTGGAGAGAAAGGGGCGCGAGCTATCTCCAATCGATTCTACGACATAATGGAGTCAGATGAATACGCTAAACCGTTATATGATATGCATCCTCTGCCATTAGATCGAATTCGCCAAGTATTTTTTGAATTTTTATCTGGTTGGTTAGGCGGGCCAAACCTATTTACTGAAAAACATGGCCAGCCAATGCTACGTAAAAGACATATGCCTTTTACTGTAGATAAAGCATTGCGCGATCAATGGATGTACTGCATGAATAAAACGCTGGATATAGAAATAGACAATCCGTTGTTACGTGAAGGCTTAAAGCAATCATTCTCTCAACTAGCAACGCACATGATCAATCAGCATTAAATTTGTATTTAGCCACAATGCAAAAAGGCGCTAATTAGCGCCTTTTTGATTACTGTGTAACTGTTATAGTTGCCACTCTCTGGGTATCAGCTCACTTGGTTGACTCGTTAACCACTCTTGCGGGCGTAAATAATACTGATATAGGTTAGCTTCTGGGCTACTTGGCTCTGGTTTGTAGTTATATTCCCAGCGTGCAAGTGGTGGCATGGACATTAATATAGACTCAGTGCGCCCGCCACTTTGTAATCCAAATAAAGTGCCCCTATCCCATACTAAATTAAACTCAACGTAGCGCCCGCGACGATAAAGCTGAAAATCACGTTGTTGCTCTGTGTATTCGTCATTTTTGCGACGTTCAATAATAGGTAAATAAGCATCTAAAAAGCCATTTCCCACCGATTGCATAAACGCAAAGCTTTGCTCAAACCCTAGCTCATTCAAATCATCAAAAAATAGTCCACCCACGCCACGTGTTTCATCGCGGTGTTTGAGATAAAAATATTCATCGCACCAGGTTTTGTATTTTGGATAAACGTCGCTGCCAAAAGGCGCACAAATGTCGTGAGCAACTTGATGCCAATGTTGTACGTCTTCTAATACTGGATAAAAAGGAGTGAGATCAAACCCGCCACCAAACCACCATATTGGCTCTTCGCCTTCTTTTTCGGCTATAAAAAAGCGCACATTGGCATGACTTGTTGGTACATGAGGGTTTTTAGGATGAATAACTAACGACACACCACACGCATGAAAGCTGCGCCCTGCAAGCTCTGGCCTATGTGCTGTTGCCGAGCCAGGCATTGAAGCGCCAAATACGTGTGAGTAATTAACTCCGCCTTGCTCTATTACAGTACCATTTGTGGTTACACGTGTGCGACCACCACCACCTTCTGCTCGCTGCCAGTTATCTTCTATAAATTTAGCACTGCCATCTGCAGCCTCCAAACCTTGGCAAATAGTGTCTTGCAAAGCCATAAAGTATGCTTTTACTTGATCTAATAATTCGCTTTGCATATTAACCTCTAAATATTTTGCCAGTCATGGCGTCTTTTATTGTGCTTGGTTGAGTATTACCACCTAACGGCTCGTCAACGTAAAAGCCAACTTGTTCTGCAAATTGCGCTTTGGCTTGCTCAATACTAATTACCGTTTCTTGACCGGTTAAGTTTGCACTGGTTGATACTAGTGGCTTACCAAACTCTTGGCACAAACGCTTTACTGTTGGATGGTTTGTTACTCTTACTGCGATGGTATCAAACTGCCCTGTGAGCCATTTAGGCGTATTTTTAGATGCAGGCATAACCCATGTAATTGCAGCAGGCCAACTCGAAAAAATATCAGCGCGTTTATCCATTGGTATTTTTGCATCATCTACGTATTTTAATAATTGTCCGTAGTTATCAGCGATTAAAATAAGCCCTTTTTCAACCGGGCGCTGCTTAATAGCTAATAGTGCTTCAACGGCTTGTTGATTATCTGGATCACAACCTAAACCATATACAGCTTCTGTTGGGTATAAAATAACTTCGCCTTGCGTTAAGCATGTTATTGCAGTGGGCGTATTTGAAAGGTCTGACAAAGTAGTCTCCAGATATAATTAAACGTTATTCAGTTGGGGTGAGCTTATGCATGCAGCTTTTTTGTGGGCATTGCAATAATATGCCGTTTGCCATATTTCTTTCTATGACGATAGGCCAGTCACATTCAGGACACGGATGTTCAACCGGTTTATTATTAAGCGTGTATTTACAACTTGGGTAGCAATCACAAGAATAAAATACTTTACCAAACTTATTACTGCGCGCGACTAAATGACCTTTTTTGCATTTAGGGCAACTAGGCAAAGTATCTTCGCTTTGCTTTTCTTCATTTTCGTTAGCAATGTAATGACACTCTGGATAACCCGTACACCCAATAAACATACCATAGCGGCCATTTTTAACCACCAGCGGTTTGCTACACTCAGGACATGCTGAATCTTCTAATATTTTGATTTCGTTACTGTCGTGATGTGCCAGCGGCCTAATAAAGTCGCATTTGGGATAACTTGCGCATCCTAGAAAAGGGCCTGATTTACTATTGCGGATCACTAACTCTGAACCACACTGTGGGCATATCTCGTATTCTTTTTCGAGGGCGTGCTTGTTCGCCGAGAAAAGCGAATGGTCGATTTTACTCATGGTGATCCTAATAGGTTGGTGAATTTTCGCCTAATATACCCAAACCACTTAAAGATACAAGCAATGCCGTGCTTATCCTTTTAAGTAATTTGAGTACAATTAAGATAATTATCTCTAATGAAGAAGTTCGCTGGGTTCATCAAAAATCAAATCTTCCATTTGCTCATATGCCTCTTCAGAGCCAGGAACGTTAAACAAGATCATAAGTACAATCCACTTTAAGTCTTCTAGGCTTATAGTTGGTTTATCGAGAGAGGCTAAACAGTCCATTACCATTTCACGTGTTACATTGTTAATTACGCCTATTTGTTCAATAAACATTAAAAAGCCACGACACTCAGCGCTGAGCCTTTGGCATTCACTATCAGTAAATATACGCACAGCATCTTTAGGGTTAGCAATAAGATAAGGAGACTCATCGCTGTGTTGTAAATCGGCTAGTTGCTCTAACCAATCAAGAGCTTTAAATATCTCAGGCTTATTAAAGCCCGCACGCAGTAGCTCATCGGTTAACTCATTTTGCTCTGCAAATATATCCGCTTCGCTATGAATGTAATTTTCAAAAAGATACAAAAGAATATCAAACATATTACCTTCCTGCGCTTAACTTGATGTAACCATCTAACACTCGCTCAATCTGATCGTCTAATTCTAAATCGAGCAACCTACTGAGTACTTTATCTATTGGCCACTGCGCACGACGCACAATGTCATCTACACTGGTTACTTCAAAGCCAATACTATTTAAAACCTCACATTGAGAATTGGCTTGAATCGGCTGCTCTTTATTACATACATTATTGTCGTAAGTAAAACTCACCTCATCAAGAATGTCAGCCACGTTTTCTACCAGCTTAGCACCTTGCTTTATTAAAAAGTGACTTGCCTGCGCTAACGGGTTTTTAATAGAACCCGGTACTGCAAATACCTCTTTATTTTGTTCAAGCGCATAGCGTACTGTAATTAACGAACCACTTTTAATTTCAGCCTCAACAATAAGTACTCCTAACGATAACCCAGAAATAATACGATTACGGCGCGGAAAGTTGTGCGCATGAGCAGCGGTGCCTGGTAAAAACTCACTCACCAGCAGGCCGTTTTCTAAAACTTGGTCTGTTAATAGTTTATGGCGTTTGGGGTAGTAAATATCAACCCCAGTACCAAGCACAGCTATGGTTTTACCTGTACCAGCAAGAGAACCTTTGTGTGCTGCACCATCTATTCCCCGCGCCATGCCTGAAGTAACTGTAATACCCGCCAAAGTTAACTCGTATGCAAATTCTGAGGCTATTTCAAGCCCGGTAGGTGTAGCATTACGGCTGCCAACAATTGCAATCTGTGGAGTTGATAATAACGAGACATCTCCCCTGCAAAAGAGTAATAAAGGCGCACTGGCAATCTGCCGGAGATCTTCTGGGTAAAGCGCATCAAAAATACAGACAACAGTAATGTTGTTCAGCGCTATTAATTGCTCATAATGACTGACTTGTTGCCAATTGGTGTTGAGTAAATTACTCGCTTGATTAGCGGTTAACCCAAGCTGTAAAAGCTTGTCATGAGATAAGTCGAATAACGACCCAAGGGAATAGTTTGTAGATAGTGCTAAAAGGGTTTTTATACCCAACCCTTTACACATATAAAAGGCAAGCCAGTGGGCTAGCTTGCCAGATGACTGATCCATGCTCTCTCCTAGAGCACCGACTCGCTACTTCTTAATGAATAACTGCAATATCTCCAATGCGAATTGGGTGCTGGTTTTTAGTTATTAATGCATAACTTACTTTGTCATACACTTTAAAGACAATTAGCTCACCAACTTTTTCTTTAGGCATGGTCCACGTTGTGTTTTGTTCGTCAGACTCATCACCAAATAATTGGCTCACATCAGATAAAAGCTTCTCATATTTACTAGAATCTTCTGGATAACGAGGGCCACGAGGACCATCAATAACCGTTGGCGATTGACGCTCTAGATCTAATACATGACCCGCTTCTATATTTTGTTCACTGCCTAAGTTTAGCACCACAACATCCATTGTGCTGAATTCTCTAACTTCGCGTGGTGAAGCAATAATATTACCTGTTACAGGTTCTGAAGGGCGGTGTATATCAAAGTAAGCAGGAAGCATTTGGCCTTCCATTGCCGGCATTAAAAAATCACCCTGCTGAATTTCTCGTTTAACAGACTCAACACGTAATGATGAAGGCACGCCATTTTTCTCATCGCCCGCTCTAAAAGCACGTGCTATACCCACATAAGATGCACGCGTTGCTAACACTTCACCGGTTAAGTCAGTGTAGGGGTCACCTTTATGGTAAATGGCATATGCTTTATGTACTTGTAAGTCGCCTTTAACATATAAAATATGGCCTAGCGTTTGTGTTTTAGTATTTTCGTTTGCACCTAAAATATAAGGTTTATCTTTAATGTCGTCACTGTTCATTGCTTGCTCGTAACTGATATAAGGTTTGATCATTTCAAGCGGCAAAGTAGTTATAGCATCACGCCCTTTTGGTGTAATACGACCCTGAGGAGATAGCTTTCTATATCCTTTATTGATCACTAAACGTGGGTTTCCATCTGCATCGTATATCAACGCTAATGCATCACCGGGGTAAATTAGGTGTGGGTTGTCAATTTGTGGATTCATTTGCCAAAGTTCAGGCCATAGCCAAGGCTCATCTAAATAGATGCCAGAAATATCCCAAAGTGTATCGCCTTTTTTTACAACATACTGTTTTGGTGCATCTTTTTTTATTTTAAGTACATCAGCAACTGCGGGAAACGCAGCGCTTAACGTAAGCATGATTGCAAGTAGTGGAGATTTCATCGAGCTTCCTTGTATTGTTTTTTCATTATTATTGCCCAAAACCTGTTAAAGGTGAACGCGAATGGCTAAAATAAGAGCATACAATACCCTAAATTAAGCACAAGTGAAAAAGGTAACTATGGCTAGGTTAGAAGTTTTAAGATTTCCAGATGAACGTTTACGTACTGTAGCAAAAGATGTTGTACAAGTTGACGACACAGTACGCCAAATTGTAAAAGACATGCTAGAGACAATGTACGATGAAAATGGCATTGGTCTTGCGGCCACGCAAGTAGATATTCATCAACGAATCGTTGTTATTGATGTATCAGAAGAGCGCAATGAGCCACTGGTATTAATTAATCCACAAATCATTAAAAAAGACGGCTCTACCGTTAGCGAAGAAGGCTGTTTATCAGTACCTAACTCGTATGCAAAAGTAGATCGCGCAGAAACAGTAACAGTCGCAGCACTTAACGAAAACGGTGAAGAATTTGTACTAGATGCAGATGAATTATTGGCTATTTGTATTCAACATGAACTAGATCACCTTCAAGGTAAGCTATTCATTGATTACTTATCTCCATTAAAGCGCCAACGTATTCGTAAAAAGCTTGAAAAAGAAGCCAAGTTTGCAGAACAGTAATAAGCACCTTAGGAAAATTCAGTGACTCAACCATTACGCATTATATTTGCCGGTACGCCGGACTTTGCCGCACGTCATTTACAAGCGCTGATACAAAGCGAACACCAAATAGTGGGTGTATATAGCCAGCCAGATCGCCCTGCAGGTCGTGGTAAAAAATTAAAAGCCAGTGAAGTGAAAGAGCTAGCGCTTGAGCACAACTTACCGGTTTTTCAGCCACAGTCATTAAAAAATGATGAAGCACTAGATGAGCTAACAAGCTTAAATGCCGACATTATGATTGTTGTAGCATATGGCTTAATTTTACCTAAAGCTATTTTAGAAGCGCCACGTTTAGGTTGTTTAAACGTGCATGGCTCTATATTACCGCGCTGGCGCGGTGCTGCACCTATTCAACGCGCAATTTGGGCAGGTGATGAACAAACCGGCGTAACAATAATGCAAATGGATGAAGGGCTAGATACCGGCGATATGCTACATATAAGCCGCTGCCCTATTAGCACAACAGAAACTAGCGCAAGCTTATATACAAAGCTTGCTGAGCTAGGTCCAGATGCGTTAATTGAAACCATTAATAAATTAGCTAATGGTGAGATCACCCCTGAACCTCAAAACGATGAACTTGCTAACTACGCTAAAAAGCTTTCTAAAGAGGAAGCTGATATCGACTGGTCCATGAGTGCGCTTCAAATCGAGCGAAACATTCGCTCTTTTAACCCGTGGCCAATGTGCTTTACCCAAATGGGTGGGCAAACAGTAAAGATTCATCAAGCGCAGGTTATGCTGCAATCAGGTGTTCCTGGGCAAATTTTATCAAGCGACAAAAATGGCGTAGTAGTGGCGTGTGGCGAACACGCTTTATGTATTACGCAATTACAGCCGCAAGGTAAAAAACCAATGGCAATTAACGACTTTTTAAATGGTCGTAGTGACTGGGTTGCTCCTGGCACAATATTAGGCGAAAACAATGAGTAATGTTCCAAACGTACGAGCGCTTGCCGCTGAAACTTTATATAACGTAGTTGATAAAGGCGCATCGCTTAATCAAGAACTTCCATTTGCAAGCCAAGGCTTGCCGCCTAAAGATAAAGCGTTGCTACAGCAAATTTGTTATGGCGTTTTACGCTACTTACCGAGCCTTGAAAATTACTGCCAACACTTAGTAGAGCAGCCATTAAAAGGTAAACGTAGAATATTTCAGTTTTTATTATACGTAGGTATTTATCAACTGCAGCATATGCGCGTACCACCCCATGCTGCCATTTCAGAAACGGTTAACGCACTGGCTCAACTACGCGCTTTAGGATTAAAAGGGCTGATAAACGCCATTTTACGTAGCTTTCAGCGTCAACAAGCTGAGCTTGAAGAAAAAGCGAAGCTTATTCCGGTATGTTTATACAACCATCCAAATTGGTTTATTAAACAGGTGCAAACAGCCTACCCAGATAGCTGGGAAGCACTACTTGAAGAAAACCAGCAACAAGCGCCAATGTGGCTTCGTGTCAATCAAGCCCAATTTAGCACGCAAGAATACAGCGACATGCTTAGCGCTAACGATATTGAACACACCTTAAACCCTGACTTTATTGATGGGATTAAGCTTGCCAAACCACGTGATGTATTTTCATTACCTGAGTTTGATACAGGTGCATGTTCAGTACAAGATGCTGCAGCACAACTTGCAGCTCGCTTTTTAGAACCTAAAGCAGATGACTATATTTTGGATGCCTGCGCAGCCCCTGGCGGTAAAACATGTCATATTTTAGAGCTTGCTGATGCTGATGTACTTGCACTTGATAGCGACTCAACTCGCCTTGAACGTGTTAAGCAAAACTTAACGCGTATTGGCTTAGGTGCAGACCTACAATGTGGCGATGCATCGCAACCACATACCTGGTGGGATGAAAAATTATTTGATCGTATTTTACTTGATGTGCCTTGTTCGGCCACTGGCGTAATTCGCCGTCACCCTGACATAAAATGGTTACGTCGCGCATCAGATATCGTAGACTTAGCCAAGTTACAAAGCGATATTCTTGATAGCATTTGGCCACTGTTAAAACCAGGTGGCACATTGGTGTATGCTACGTGTTCGGTTCTTCCACAAGAAAACCAACAGCAAGTTGCTAAGTTTTTAGCTAATAACGATGATGTAGAACATATACCTCTACACGAAAACGATACCGTAACAACGCCAGGTTTGCAGTTACTGCCCGGTGAAAGTGATGGATTTTATTACGCTAAGCTAGTTAAAAAAGCCTAATAGCCGTACACTAAATAGTTAGCCATTTATGAAACATTAAATGGCTATTTTTTTAATTAAATTATGATCAATACCACGGGTAAATAATGAAAATAATTATACTCGGTGCCGGGCAAGTTGGTGCTACGCTTGCTGAAAACTTAGTTGGCGAACAAAACGAAATTACCGTTGTTGATATAGACGGTAACCGATTACGTGAACTTCAAGATAAGTACGACTTACAAGGGGTTATGGGCCACAGCGCGCATCCTGATGTATTACGCCGTGCAGGTGCTGAAGATGCCGATATGATTATTGCGGTAACCAGTTCAGATGAAGTGAACATGGTTGCATGCCAAGTGGCGTACAGTATTTTTAAAACGCCCACTAAAATTGCCCGCATTCGCTCAGAGCAATATTTAAAATACCGCGAAAAACTATTTCAAAACGATGATTTACCAATCGATCATTACATTGCTCCCGAAGCACTGGTCACTAAGTATATTCGCCGTTTAATTGACTACCCTGGTGCTCTGCAAGTATTGCAGTTTGCTGATGGCATGCTCTCGTTAGTAGCCGTAAAAGCTTACTATGGCGGTTTACTTGTTGGTTATGCGTTATCTGCACTTAAAGAACACATCCCTAATGTAGAGACTCGTGTTGCCGCTATTTATCGTCAAGGTAAAGCAATAAAACCATTGGGTACCACTGTTATTGAAGCAGATGACGAAGTATTCTTTATTGCCGCTACAAAACATATACGCGCAGTAATGAACGAGCTACAAAAACTTGAACGTTCTTACAAAAAAATTATGATAGCTGGTGGCGGTAACATTGGGGCAGGCCTTGCCCGCTCTCTTGAAAAAAACCACACCGTTAAACTAATTGAACGCAGTAAAGAACGTGCCGAGCAACTCTCAGAAATGCTCGATAATACGGTTGTTTTTTGTGGTGACGCGTCTGATCAAGAACTGCTCTCAGAAGAGCATATTGAACAAGTAGATGTGTTTATTGCCGTAACCAATGACGATGAAGCAAACATTATGTCAGCCATGCTTGCAAAACGTATGGGCGCACAAAAAACCATGGTACTTATCCAGCGTGGAGCTTACGTTGATTTGGTACAAGGCGGCGAAATAGACATTGCCATATCGCCACAACAAGCAACAATATCAGCGTTATTAACGCACGTACGCCGTGGTGATATTGTTAACGTGTATTCACTGCGTAAAGGTGCGGCAGAAGCCATAGAAGCGGTTGCTCATGGTGATGAAAACACATCTAAAGTGGTTGGTCGTGCGATTGCCGACATAAAACTACCTGCAGGTACAACTATTGGCGCAATAGTACGTAATGACGATGTACTGATAGCCCACGACGATACAATAATTATGTCGGGCGATCATGTCATTATGTTTTTAATCGACAAAAAACACATTACCGTTGTAGAAAAACTATTCCAAGTAAGTGCTATATTCCTTTAACTAGTTACGCTAATTAGTTAATTTAAAATACAAAAAAGCCGCTGACTAAGGCGGCTTTAGTGGAGTACCTTCGAATATTGATTACTGTACCTTTGAAAACTCTTCTTTAGAGATTTCACCATTTCCATCAGTATCTAAATCATCAAAAATCTTTACAAGTTGAGGGTTAACCTTCGCTTCTTCCATTGTAATCGCACCGTCGCCATCTGCATCAAAAGAGGCAAAGTCCACTGCTGCGTATGCTGCTGATGAAGATGCTAAAACGATAACTGCAAGTGTTGTATTGAATGTTTTCATAATAATATTCCTAGTAATATGGGAAGTTCTTTTCAAAGATCCCTGACTGTGAAAAATGTTTAATTAGTAATTAGCGAACTCTTCTTTAGAAAGCTCGCCGCTACCATCTGTGTCTAGCTCAATAAATTCAGCCATTAAATCGGTATCGACTGCCGCTTCGCTTGGGCTAATTGTGCCGCTACCATCGATATCAAGGCTGTCAAAATCTGATGCTGCAAATGCAGCTGAAGAAGATGCTAGTACTATAAGTGCTAATGCTTTATTTAAATGTTTCATAACTTAATCCTTCAATGTTCTATCAAAAAAATTGCTTCGTTTAACTTAAAACGTAATTTTTCACTTCCTTGTTATCCTCTTTCGTAAGCTCCCTTGCCTACTTAGGTTGTCTTTGGCAACTCAGGATAAATACTTTTTAATTAAGCTTCTGAAAATTCTTCTTTTGATAACTCACCATTTTGGTCGGTATCAAGCTCAGAAAACATGCTCATTAATTTTGCGTCTACTGATGCTTCTGCTTGGCTAATTGTGCCACTGCCGTCTACATCAAGTGTGTCAAAATCTGTTGCTGCAAAAGCGGCTGAAGAAGATGCAATAGCGATAAGTGCTAAAGTTTTATTAATGCTTTTCATAATATGTATCCTTCAAATTTATGTGTGTGCGATTAAGTATTTCACTTTGAATCACGATTTCGTTCAGTACACCCTGACTATTACAACTTAAATGCCAACATTGAAAAGCCATTAACTTTCAATAAGTTAAAAATAAAACGTACAATAAGTAGGAATTTTCAGAGTCATTACTGTTGCCTTTTCGCAACACGCTTTAAAGGTGAAAAACTAAAGTCATTAAAAACAAATAGTTATGTTTATATAAAAAGATACATTTTAAAATGTAGAGCTATAAAAGGAGGGATTTTAAAAAATAATTAAGGTTAATTTTAACGAAGTAGCTATAACAACAAAAAAAAAGCCATAACAAAAAACACGTAAAACATTGTTTTATTTAAATAATATTTTTAATTATATAAAAACAAAAAAACACTTTATAAATACTCACTTAAAACGCCATTTTGTTGCAAATAAGCGAAAAACGATTTAGTCAACGGTGGGCTCAAGCGCAGATGGGTCTATAAAATGCTCTTTCATAAAGGTTTTCATTTCATCCTCGCTTGCTAGTAGCTTAATTCCGCAGTGCACACCTGCAGCATGCTCTTTAACACTGCAAATTTCACCTTCAAAATCTTTATCACTACTATTGAGGACGACAGTGCATTGCATATCTTTTATACCTTCAGCTTGCTGGGCGCCTCTAATATCAAACATTACACCGGTGAGTGAAATGTCCTTAATAAGGCCTTCAAGCACTCTATCGTCACTTAGTTTTAGCTTTGCAGGTAATAAGGTAGGTATGCGTGTTTGCGAGCGTAGCGCAAATAGCTGCACTTGCTTAGGAAAATTAATAAAGACGAGTTTAGCAGGATGCGAGGCTACTGACATAATTTGCTGGCGAAACGCAATAACTTGCCCACCACTGCCTTCAATCAGTACTCTTACAACAACCATTACGCCATCACGTAAATAGTCACTCGCCGCAGGTAAACGCTTAGCATTGGGATAATTTAAAATAATAAACTGCTTATCGAGTAAACCAACTAATTCAGTTTTAACACGCTTACTGCTTGTAGGTGTTAATATTTCTAGGTCGACTAAGCTGCCTACACTTATATGCTTTAGCTTTTCTAAATTTGTTGGCATATCCCTTTCCCAATAGTTCGTAATTTAAAACTTAAGCCGCTCGTTTATCCACGCCAAAAAGTAGGCGTAAATAACACTAATAAAGTAAATATTTCTAAACGACCAAACACCATTGCAATAGTAAGCAACCATTTAGCACCATCGGTTATAGCACCATAATGCGACGCTACATCTCCTAAACCAGGCCCTAAGTTATTTAAACAAGCCGCAGTGGCTGAGAACGCAGTTATGTTATCCATACCCGTGCCCATAAGCGCTAACATAATAATAATAAATACCAGCGCATAAGCAGAGAAAAAGCCCCACACAGCTTCTACTACTTTATCTGGCAACGCCTTACGACCCAGCTTGATTGAATATATAGCACGAGGATGCACTAAACGATTGAGCTCACGCACGCCCTGCAAGTAAAGTAAAAATACGCGAACTACTTTCATGCCACCACCGGTAGAGCCTGCACAGCCACCAATAAAGCTCGAAAATATAAGTAAAATAGGTAAAAACAACGGCCATGTTGAAAAGTTATCCGTAGCAAAGCCTGCTGTTGTACTCATTGAAACAGCTTGAAATAACGCCTGATCGAGGGTTTCATCGCCATTAGCAAATATTTCGTTAGAGGAAAGTACGGTAAAACAAATAACCACCAGCGCTAATTGAATACACAAAAACACCTTAAACTCTGGGTCTCTAATATAAACTTGTATGTTACGACTGGCCACTGCGGCGTAATGCAGGGAGAAGTTAACAGCGGCAATAATTAAAAAGAACACACAAATAAAGTTAATTACAGGGCTGTCAAAGTGACCCATGGAAGCATCGTAAGTAGAAAAACCACCTATCGCCACCGTTGAGAATGCATGACATATCGCATCAAACCACTCCATCCCTGCCGCCCAATAAGCCAGCATACAAGTAATAGTCAACGACACATAAATATACCAAAGGTGCTTTGCAGTATCGGCAATTCGCGGGGTCATTTTAGAATCTTTTACAGGCCCTGGTATTTCAGCGCGGTACAACTGCATACCACCAACACCTAGCATTGGGAGTATAGCAACAGCGAGTACGATTATACCCATACCGCCAAACCACTGGAGTTGCTGGCGATAAAACAATACTGATTTGGGCAAGTACTCAATACCGGTAAGTACAGTAGCACCGGTGGTTGTTAAGCCAGAGAATGCTTCAAACACCGCATCGGCGAGCGATAGATTAGGTTCTTGTAAAAATATAAGCGGCAAGGAGGCAAACGCCCCAAGTACCAACCAAAACAAAACAACAATTAAAAAGCCTTCACGTGCTTTTAAATCACCGTTTTCATGGCGGTTTGGGTAATAAGCCATCATGCCAATAACAACACTAAAGATAAATGCTAAAACAAAAGGAACACCACCACCGTCTTTGTATATTAAAGACACCAGTGCCGGAGGCACCATGGTAATACTAAACAGCGCAACAAGTTGGCCAAGAATTTTTATGATGGTACGAAATTGCATTTAGCTTGTCGCTTTTATTATTAGTAAATTCAGGCTGAGTAGTATCAACCAAATTAAATAGAGTCAGTATGCATTACATGCAATTTGTGTAGGTTATTACTCTTTAATAGTTAACTCAACTGCGCCGTGACTTAAATCAAAAATATCTTTGATTGCTTGCTGAGCTTCACGGCTATCGATTGTAATCACCCACTCAATATTAGCAGTAAATTGCTTATCAATATTAAGCACTTGATACTTTGTTTTTAATAACTGCTCAATCGCGCCTTGCATGCTGTACTCACTACTCCCAGTAATTTCAACGCTGGGAACTTTAAGCACCGTTTGCAATTTTACTAGTGCATTATTTAATGAGCCACCATAAGCACGTACTAGCCCGCCGGTGCCTAATTTTATGCCGCCAAAATAACGTGTCACCACGGCAGTGATTTCGCCAAGGCCCGAACCCACCAGCACATTTAACATAGGTTTCCCCGCAGTGCCATTAGGTTCACCATCATCCGAAAAACCATAAACATGGCTGCCACCGGGGTTGCCTGCCACATGCGCCCAGCAGTTATGACGTGCATCGCTATACTTTTCTTCAATGCTTTTAATAAATGTTTTTGCTGAATTTAAATCGGGGGTGTGTGCAATGTGGACTATAAACGTACTTTTTTTAATTTCTTCTTGATGAAAAACGTCAGCAGCAGGATATTTATATTCAGACATATTAAAAGCTCAATTAAAAATGGGGCCTAAAGGCCCCGTTCATATGCATATTTTAACGTTTATTCGCTAACTCGTCTTTATAGAAATTAATCGAGTTCTAAATTACGCGTCATATTCTCTAGGCTATCTTCGTGAACAATAATGTTATCTTCAATACGAATGCCGCCAAATGGTTTAAATGACTCTACCTTTTCCCAGTTAATAAACTGCTTATTATCGGTTTGTGCTAAATCACCAAGCAGTGAATCAATAAAGTATAAACCTGGCTCAATAGTAAACACTTGGTTTTTTTCGATCAGGCGAGTACAACGCAAGAACGGATGCCCTTCAGGCGATGGTTGATGTGTGCCCTTTTCGTCACTCATAAAGCCGCCCATATCATGCACTTGTAAACCTAGGTGATGCCCAAGTCCATGCGGGAAGAAAGTAGAGGTAATTTTACGCTCAACAATTTCCTCAGCGGGTAAGCTAACAATTTTAAAGTCACTAAGTATTTGTGCGATACGATTATGGCATTCAACGTGTAAATCACCATAAAGCATACCCGGCTTTAAACCTTTACCTAACTCGATTTGTTGAACAGTCATCGCTTGCACAAGCTCAGCAAACTCACCCTGCTTTTTAAAATCATACGTACGAGTAATATCAGCAGCGTAACCATTAAAGTTTGCACCTGCATCAATTAAAAATGAGTTGTGGGTGTGTGGCACTTTTGGATCAAAGTGCGTGTAGTGCAAAATAGCGCAGTTCTCGTTAAGCGCAACAATGTTGCCGTACGGCATTTCATTTTCGCTTTGACGTGTCGCCATTAAGTACGCTTGCTGAATGTCGAACTCGCTACCACCATTAAAGAATGTATCGCGTGCAGCTTTATGCCCATCTACTGCAATGCGGTTAGCGTTGCGTAAACATTCAAGTTCGTACTGCGTTTTATAAGCGCGGTGGTAATGAAAATAGTTAAGTACAGGCTCAGGATTCATAATACTAAAACCAAGAGCTTGCGCTACTTCAATATATTCACCCATGTAAGCATATTTAGCTTTATCGTATGGTAATAACTTTTCTACTTGATCAGGCTGAAGTAGTAGCTCTATATCAAAGTACTCAGCCCAAAAGTCGCGAGGCTCGTCTGGTACTTTATGCCAAAAATCTACTGGACGATAAAATATTAGCTTTGGTTTGTCGCTGCCATTTACCACAATCCAGCAATGAGGATTGTCAATAACCGGTAACCACGCTTTAAACTGTGGATTAACTTTAAATGGATAATACATATCATCTAAAAACTGGCGCTTAGCTTGGCCTGAATGAATTACTAATCCTTCTAACCCTTCGCTATTACAAATTGTACGAGTACGCTGTTGCAGTGTTGCAATATGTTCGGCGTATAAAACGGCTAATTTATCCATTGTTAATCCATCTGTTAAATTTAACTTGCTATGAGTCTATCACTTATACCAATTGCATTAAATTAATGATCTATTATAGCGATAAGAAAATAGCTTAATAACAAGGCTAAAATTATGATACATAGTTGTTCTATATAAATAATTTTTAACGCAGTTATTGAATTATTTAATACGCTAGAATGATCACGTTTTTAATAAAATTGGTATTACCCTCAGCGCTCAAAAAAGGGGATATCTAAACGCATTAGATATCCCCCTACTTTAAACTTATGTTTACTAACCGCCCATTTTCATTTCGAGTAGCGGCGCTAATACATTACCTTCTCGGCCCATTCTTGTATGGTAAACCTGCCTGTACGCAAATACATTTTTTACGTAATCGCGGGTTTCGCGATACGGAATAAGCTCTACCCATAACTCAGCCGGAATAGCGTCATCAGGTAACCAACGCTTTATACGGTGATAACCCGCATTATAAGAAGCCGTAGCCAGTACTTCATTGCCATGGTTTTTCTTTTTTAAGTATTGTAAGTAACTCGTACCTAACCTAATATTTGTTTTAGGTTGATATAAACGACTACTTGTCACACTGCCTTTATTTACATACTCAGCAGTACTAGGTAATAACTGCATTAAACCACGCGCATTAGCATGCGAGCGTGCATCTGGCGCAAAAGAGCTTTCGCGCCTTGCAATAGCAATACTCCAAGCAACATCTATCTTGCTACGTTTACTGTAGCGCTCAAAAACATCTTGAAACGCAAACGGAAAACGTTGCTCTACGTTATCCCATGCTTTAATTTTTGCTAAAGTAAAAATAGTACTGTCGTGCCAACCTAAATCGGTAGATAACTGTGATGCTGCCAGCTTTTCTTCATCGCTGGAGGTATCCGTTAGGTAATTCCATTCACGGCGCGCCGACGTAAAGCGCTCAATATCATAAAGTGCTTTTGCACGCTTAAAGCCTGGTGCATTACTCACTTTATCTACAAGTACCTTATCGACTGCTAAAGGCTGATTATTTAAATCAACGGGCAACCCCAAACGTGCTGCTGCTAAAAAGCCGTAGTAATCACGATTAGCCGCTACTTTTTTCCAAATGTCGTCTGCTTTTTGTTGCTCGCCACGTTGTGCATAGCTATAAGCTAACCAATATTGCTGACCAAGGCTTAAATTTTCTTTACCTGTAAAAAATGCAGCAATCCCTTCCCAATCTTGGGTTTTGAGCATATTGCCCAGTTGCCACTGAATAAGCTTGCTGTCTAGTCGCTCTTTTGGCACTTTATTTAGCCAAAAGCTCGCTTGTTTATGCCCGCTAGAGGCAAGTGACAATGCAAAGGTGTAATACACATCCGCTTTTTCTTCATCGCTGTACTTAAATATTTTTTCTAGCTTTTCCCATGCTCTTAAAGCTAGCTCTTTATCGCGCCAAACCAAACGCTTAACACCATAAATAGCTATTTGCCCTTCTTTAGCCGACTTGTTTTTATATCTATATAATCCAGCGGCTGCGCTTGGATCTTTTCGCACTTTTAAATATAAGTCAGCTAAGTAACGCTCCTTACTTGGTAATAAAGTTTTTAAGTAAGGTAATAAGCTTTGCGTTCCGCCTTGTGCAGCAAGTGTTACACGCTTCCAAACCGTTTCTTCTTTCATGTAGCCTTTTTTACGCCACGTAGAAAATAAACTATCACAACCATTAGGTTGCGATTTACCTACAGCCCATAAGTCGGTCACCTGATTTAAAATTGCCTTTTCGGGCGCACCTAAATCAAGCTGAAAATCTAAATAAGTACAAGTAAGCTCCGCATTAGACGTTTCACGATAGTTGCGGATATACGCCGCCTTTTCGTTGTTATCTTTTAAATATTCTAACCACGCTTTGCGCACCGGCCACTCAAGCGGCGTATGCTGGTATATATTTAAATATTCTTCTATTTCTGCCTGATGTTTAATGCTCGGATGGCGTTGCCAATACGTTTTTTCAACATAAGGTTTTAACGGATGATTTAGGTTACTAACCGCTTGTTTAAAGTCTTGGTAACTGCCGTACCTTACTTTTTTTTCGGCATCTAAAAATGCATCGTTATCGTTACTTGCCTCGGCAGAATGAAGAGGAAAAATGAATGCAGCTGCCGCAACACTTAGTAAATATTTTTTCATAATGTCCTTTAATAAAAATTAAAGTTGTGAATAAAAACTTTTCAACCACCTTAGCACCAAACCAGCTATATTTTAACCAGTCGATTGTAACCGAGTTAAATTTTTCGTTGCATTTTTAATTTAAAGCAAGCACACTGATTGAAATGCAAACTCATCGTACCAGTCTTAGTTCGTCAACTAGGGAGAATAATAATGTTATATAAAAGCGATTCCTTTGAAGTTAGCTTCCTAAAGGAAAACATCGCCGAGTTTAAGTTTTGTGTTGCAGGTTCTGTAAACACACTATCTCAAAAAACTCTTTCAGATTGCGCAGCAGCATTAAAAGAATTAGCCGCCAATACTGATATCAAAGGCATGATTTTTACCAGTGATAAAGACCACTTTATTATTGGTGCCGATATCTTCGAATTTTTACCTACATTTACTAAACCTGAAGAAGAATTAGTAGTGTGGATCAAAAACGCAACCGACGTTTTTGATGCAATTGAAGATTTACCATTCCCAACTCTAAGCGCTATAAACGGTATGGCACTTGGCGGTGGTTGTGAGTGGGCACTTGCTACCGATTATCGTGTGGCAAGCGAAACAGCTAAAATGGGCCTACCAGAAGTTAAACTTGGCATAATGCCAGGGTTTGGTGGCACAGTGCGCTTACCACGTATCATTGGCGCCGATAACGCGATGATGTGGATTACCTCAGGCGCAGAAAACCGCGCAGCAGATGCCCTTAAAGTAGGTGCGTTTGACGCGGTAGTTAGTGCTGACAAACTTCTAGAGTCAAGTGTATCAACACTTGAACTGGCGATTGCTGGCAAGCTAGATTGGCAAGCAAAACGCAACGTAAAACTACAGCCACTTAAATTAAACCGTGTTGAGCAAGGCATGAGCTTTGCTATGGCAGAAGGTATGGTAATGGGTAAAACCAAAGGCCACTATCCTGCACCGGTTATGGCTGTACGTACTATTAAAGCAGCGGCAAACTGTACTCGCGATGAAGCAATGGCAATCGAAAATGCCAACTTTGCTAAATTAGCACGTACACCAGAAGCAGCTGCACAGACAGGTATATTCCTAGCTGATCAATACATTAAAGGTAAAGCACGTAAATTTGCTAAGCACAGCGATGTAGCAATTAAACAAGCAGCTGTATTAGGTGCTGGTATTATGGGTGGCGGTATTGCATACCAGTCTGCTTATAAAGGTACACCTATTATAATGAAAGACATCCAACAAGATGCGCTTGATTTAGGTATGGGTGAAGCATCTAAGTTATTAGGTGCAAAAGTTAAGCGTGGTCACATGCCAATGGAAAAAATGTTGGCAACACTTAGCAAAATTAAGCCAACACTTAACGAGTCAGACCTACAAAGTGCCAACATCATTGTTGAAGCCGTTGTAGAAAACCCTAAAGTTAAGCAAGCAGTACTCGCTGATCTTGAAAAGAACATGCCAGAAGGTACTGTACTTACTTCAAATACATCGACTATTTGTATCGACTTGCTTGCAGAAGCGCTAGATAAGCCAGAAAATTTCTGTGGTATGCACTTTTTCAATCCAGTGCCAAAAATGCCATTAGTAGAAATTATCCGTGGTGCAAAAACCTCAGATAAAACAATTAATGCAGTAGTTGATTACGCGCTTAAATTAGGTAAATCGCCAATTGTAGTTAACGATTGCCCAGGCTTTTTTGTAAACCGTGTTTTATTCCCTTACTTTGCAGGTTTTAGCAAATTAGTGGTTGAAGGCGCTAACTTTGCAAAAGTAGATAAAGTAATGGAAAACGTATTTGGCTGGCCTATGGGTCCGGCTTACCTACTTGATGTTGTAGGTATTGATACAGCGTTCCATTGTACTGGCGTAATGGCTGACGGTTTCCCTGAGCGTATGGCTCGTGCTGATAAAGACCCTGTGACTATTTTTGCCAACGAAAAACGTTTTGGACAAAAGAACAAAGCCGGTTTTTACAAATACGAAACAGATCGTCGCGGTCGTCTTAAAAAGTCTCATGACGAGACAGCAATTGAGCTACTAAGCCCAATCACAGACGCACCAAAAGAATTTGATAAACAAGAAATCATCGACCGTTGTATGATTCCAATGATCAACGAAGTGCTACTGTGTTTGCAAGAAGGCATTATTGCCTCGCCGCAAGAAGCAGATATGGCATTAGTTTACGGTGTTGGTTTCCCTCCATTTAGAGGCGGCGCGTTCCGTTACTTAGATCAAACTGGTTTAGCTAACTTTGTTGCAGCAGCAGACAAATACGCTCACCTAGGTGCGATTTACCAAGTATCTGAACAAACTCGCAAGTGGGCCGAAGAAGGTCGTGTTTTCTATAAGGTGGAAGGTTAATATCATGAATAATCCAGTAATTGTAGATTGTATCCGCACACCAATGGGTCGCTCTAAAAGTGGTGTATTCAAACATAAACGTGCAGAAGACTTAAGCGCACATTTAATGAAAGGCTTACTAGATCGCAACCCTGCAGTTGATCCTGCATCAATTGACGATATTTATTGGGGTTGTGTACAGCAAACATTAGAGCAAGGCTTTAACGTAGCACGTAACGCATCATTGCTTGCCGGTATTCCGCACAGCGTTCCTGCTGTTACGGTTAACCGTTTATGTGGCTCTTCTATGCAAGCATTGCATGACGCAGCACGCGCAATAATGACAGGCGCTGGCGACACTTACCTAATTGGTGGTGTTGAGCACATGGGTCACGTACCTATGACTCACGGCAACGACTTTCACCCAGGCTTAGCAACATCAATTGCACAAGCGTCTGGCTCTATGGGCTTAACAGCAGAATACCTTGCAACGCTTCATGGCATTAGCCGTGAGCAACAAGATGAATTTGCTTACCGTTCACATCAACGTGCACAAGCTGCAACTGTTGAAGGCCGTTTTCGTCGCGAAATTTTAGCAATGGAAGGTCACGATGCAGATGGTTCGCTTATCTTAGTTGAAGACGACGAAGTAATTCGCCCAGAAACAACAGTAGAAGGTCTATCAAAGCTTCGCCCTGTATTTAATCCTGCATCAGGTACGGTAACAGCCGGTACGTCTTCTGCACTTTCTGACGGCGCATCTGCAATGTTAGTAATGAGCGAAGAGAAAGCAAAAGAACTTGGCTTACCAATTCGTGCGCGCATTAAAGCAATGGCAGTCGCTGGTTGCGATCCATCAATTATGGGTTACGGCCCAGTACCAGCAAGTAAAAAAGCACTTGCACAAGCCGGTATTACAATTGATGACCTAGGCGTAGTAGAACTTAACGAAGCCTTTGCAGCACAATCATTACCTGTAATGAAAGATTTAGGTTTAATGGATGTTGTTGACGAAAAAGTGAATTTAAATGGCGGCGCAATCGCACTTGGTCACCCACTGGGTTGTTCGGGTTCGCGTATTAGCACATCGCTTATTCACTTAATGGAAGACAAAAATGTACGATACGGTTTAGCAACTATGTGTATTGGTTTAGGCCAAGGCATTGCAACTGTATTTGAACGTGTTCAAGACTAATTAGTTTAAACATGTAAAACCATCTTGGTGATTAAAAAGGCGAACTGATTTTATTCAGTTCGCCTTTTTTATTAGCTTCAATTTATAAAACGTCCCTTTATCAAACAAGCATGTAACAGCGTAATTATGTGATCGGGCGTATTATTAAATAAAGCATTTTGAAACTGCTAAAAGCATTAAGTAAAATAGTTAAATTACACATAAAATTGCGTTAAACTGCCAAACTTATTAATTGCTATACCTAAGCACTCGCGTACACAGCAATCACTTTAATTAAACAGGCCAATTTATTATGAGCTTTGATAATCCCGATCACCAATTAGATGCCATAGGCCTTCGCTGCCCTGAGCCAGTAATGATGGTACGTGCTGCTATTCGTAAAATGAGTGATGGTGAAACGTTATTAATAACTGCTGATGACCCATCAACCACTCGCGACATTCCGAGCTTTTGTACGTTTATGGATCACACGCTGGTGGCTAAAGATGCAGAAGAAGCACCGTATAGATATGTGGTGAAGAAAGGGCTTTAAACTCACGTAGGTCGGGTTGAGTTTTACGAAACCCAACGTATTTAATAACCACCAAAATAGTTTTGTTCGCCACACATGTTGGGTTTCGCTTCACTCTACCCAAACTACGAAACCCCCTTGGTGTTAATGCTGAATAAATCCTACAACGTCCTTGTCACAAATCCATCAACCCACTAGGGCTATTAAATAGCTAAAAATCACTTCTTCGTTATCGTCACTTGTGGCTTATCGTAGTCACTGTAATCAATACTTACTATGTACGTGCCTTTTATTGCTGGTGTGAAACTAAAGTAGTTATAAATAGTATTACAGTCTGCGATAGCTGGCTGGCCCAGTGTTAGCTTTTGTCCTGCTGGTTGTGCGTCGCTGTAGCCACAGTTGTAGCCTTCACTAAAATCGGCATCGGCTATTTTAAATTCGTACACTTTACCTGGGGTCGAAAATTTAACTTGCGCTTGATAAAGCGCAGGGCCAACTGGCGCAAACTGATACTGAGGTTCTGCATCCCACAATGTAAAGTCGCCACGTAAGTAAATTGTGCGGTCAAGCTCTTGCTGTGGCAATACATCGTTAATCGAAATTTGGCTTGTACAGGCAGTAAGTAAACCAGCAATTGCTAAAGTTAAAATTCGTTTCATAGAAATCATCAATGGGTATCCTTTGCATACAGTGAAAACTAAAAAGCCAGCAAAACGCTGGCTTTTAAAATTGCTAATCGGTGTTATTTTTGTAAAACAGAAATATCTGCAATACCTAAAAACAATCCGCTTAGCTGGCTTAATAGCGCAAGACGATTTTGCTTAACAGCTTCATCGTCGGCCATAACCATTACGTTGTCAAAAAAGTTATCAACACTTTGACGAATACCCGCCAATTGGCTTAATGCTTCTTGGTAGTTTCCATCTGCGTAAAGTGGTGCAAGGTCAGTGGCAAATTTTGCTACTTGTGATGCCAATACTTTTTCGGCGTCGTCGCTTAATAAGCTCTCATCAACACTACCTTGGCTGGTAATGTCGTTTTTAGCCAGAATGTTACCTACACGCTTATTAGCTGCTGCAAGCGCTTCTGCTGCGTCTAATGTACGGAAGTGGCTTACGGCTTTAACACGGCGGTCAAAATCAACAGGTTTAGTCGGACGACGTGCAAGCACTGCTTGAATTACGTCTACTTCAATACCTTCGTCTTGATACCAAGCCCGGAAGCGCCCTAGCATAAATTCAAATACGTCAGTTGATACATTTAAGTTAGTTAACTTGTCGCCAAACAATGTTTGCGATTTAGCTACTAGGTCTAAAATATCAAGTGGTAGTTCTTTTTCTACCATGATGCGCAGTGCACCAATAGCAGCACGACGAAGAGCAAATGGGTCTTTGTCACCTTTAGGTGCTTGGCCTATACCAAAAATACCCACCAGCGTGTCAAACTTATCAGCAATCGCTACTGCGCAGCTAATTAAGTTTGTTGGTAAGTTATCCCCTGCAAAGCGTGGCATGTACTGCTCGTTTTGCGCTACGGCTACATCTTCGGCTTCACCATCGTGGCGAGCGTAATGCATTCCCATTACACCTTGCACGTCGGTAAATTCCATAACCATTTCAGTCATTAGGTCAGTTTTACTTAATAAGCCTGCACGCTGTGCTAGGTCTTTATCAGCACCTAATTGCTCAGCAATATAACCTGCAAGTTCACTAATGCGCTCAGACTTATCTTTAAGCGTACCAAGTTGCTTTTGGAACAATACGCTATCAAGCGACTCTAATCGGCTTTCTAGGGTTTTCTTTTTATCTGTTTCAAAGAAGAACTGTGCATCGGCTAAACGCGGGCGCACTACTTTTTCGTTACCAGAAATAACCACACTTGAATCTTTACTTTCGATGTTAGATACAAACAAAAACTTATTTAAAAGTTTGCCGTTTTGATCTAATAACGGGAAATATTTTTGATCGTCTTTCATGGTGTAAATTAACGCTTCGGCTGGTACATCTAAAAATGCTTCTTCAAATGTTGCCGTTAAAGTAACTGGCCACTCTACAAGTGATGTTACTTCTTCCAGTAAATCTTCATCCATTGCAACAACAGCGTTAACTGCGCTTGCAGCCTCTTCTATTTGTGCTCGAATTTGCGCTTTACGTTGCTCGTAATCAGCAATAACGTAAGCAGATTTAAGTACGTCAAAAACGTCATCTGCATGGTTAATGCTAATTTTTTCTGGGTGATGAAAACGATGACCCTGAAGCTGGTTAGTTATTTGCTTACCAAGAATTTCGCCTTCAAGTAGCTCATCACCAAATAAAATAGTTACTGTATGCACAGGGCGAATAAATTGTGTTTTATTCGCGCCCCAACGCATTGGTTTAGGGATTGGTAATTTACTTAATGCTTTTGTGATTGCATCTGTCATTAGGGTTTTAGTTTCTTGCCCTGCTACTTTAGCAATGTGCAATAACCAAGCGCCTTTATCGGTTTCAAGTGTTTGTGCGTCTTTTACTTCAATACCACAACCACGTGCCCAACCCATTGCTGCTCTTGTTGGGTTACCTTCGCTGTCAAACGCTGCCTTTGTTGCTGGGCCACGCTTTTCAACTTCTTTGTCTTGTTGCTTAGCTTCAAGCGCTTTTACTTGTAAACCCAAACGACGAGGCGATGCATACCAGCTTACGCCTTGGTGTGCTAATTCTAATGTTTCTAGCTCTTGAGTTAAGTTTGCAGCAAAGGCTTCTGCTAATTTACGCAATGCTTTTGGTGGTAACTCTTCAGTGCCAATTTCTACTAATAAATTTTGTGCTGACATTTTACTTATCCTTACACAGCGGGAAACCAAGCGCTTCACGTTTGTCATAGTAACTTTGTGCACACGCTTTTGATAACGCACGAACGCGTAAAATATAACGCTGACGTTCGGTTACCGAAATTGCGTGGCGTGCGTCTAGTAAGTTAAATGCGTGCGATGCTTTCATTACTTGCTCGTATGCAGGTAGTGGTAAGTTAGCTTCAATTAACTTTTGGCTTTCTGCTTCACACTTATCAAACTGTGCAAATAAGTCTTCTACGTTTGCATGTTCAAAATTATAAGTAGATTGCTCTACTTCATTTTGATGGAACACGTCGCCGTATGTTACGCGCCCTAGTGGACCGTCTGCCCATACTAGGTCGTAAATGCTATCTACGCCTTGAATGTACATTGCTAAACGCTCTAGGCCGTAAGTAATTTCGCCTGTTACTGGTGAGCACTCTAAGCCACCCACTTGTTGAAAGTAGGTAAACTGCGTTACTTCCATGCCGTTTAACCAAATTTCCCATCCCAAGCCCCATGCGCCTAGCGTAGGTGATTCCCAGTTATCTTCTACAAAGCGAACTTCGTGAGTAAGGGTATCAATACCCATTGCCGCTAATGAGCCTAAGTAAAGCTCTTGGATGTTATCTGGCGATGGCTTTAAAACTACTTGGAATTGGTAGTAATGTTGTAGGCGATTTGGGTTTTCACCATAGCGGCCATCCGTAGGACGACGACACGGCTGAACGTACGCGCTCGACATTGGCTCTGGACCAATAGACTTTAAAAATGTTTGCGGGTGAAATGTCCCGGCGCCCACTTCCATATCAAGTGGTTGAATAATGACACAGCCTTGCTGCGCCCAATAATCCTGTAAAGCCAGGATCAAACCTTGAAAGGTTTTTACGTCATATTTTTGCATATTTGGCTTTTTACTATCTAAGAAGTAGCGTGAAAATTACCCTTAGTATACCGTGTGTACACTCAGGTTTTAAGCAGTTTGTGTAATTGAAAAAATAAAAAAGGAGCCATTAGGCTAATGCCAGTCAGTTAAGCTGACTGGCATCTTTCTTTTTATGAGGATACTTAGATGGTTTTGGCTTAACCCATCGGGGATATCTTCTATCCTCTCGTCTAGCTGGAAGCTTAAATAAGAGCAGTGTATTGAGTAAGTGTTGCCAGTGTATTGGAATGTTCCCTGGACT
>NZ_JACJED010000033.1:0-26483 GCF_014163885.1 Pseudoalteromonas sp. SR43-2
CCAAATTTGCTTGGTGACAATAGCGTTTTGGACCCACCTGACTCCATGCCGAACTCAGTAGTGAAACGAAACAGCGCCGATGATAGTGTAGCATTTGCTATGTGAAAGTAGGACATTACCAGGCTTCAAATTGTAGAGAGCCCGACTAGAAATAGTCGGGCTTTTTTACGTCTGCAGAAAAGTGAAATGTGCGCAATTAACACACTCATAGCAGCTTCATCACGTAGGTCGGGCAAGCATAGCGACTCCCGACGCAGAAATCACAACAAAACCCCCTCAATATCTCAGTCGGCCAATAAAGTAGCATTTGTTATGTGACTTTCTACCGCTGTGGGCACTACGACATCACAAGGCTTCAAATTGTAGAGAGCCCGACTAGAAATAGTCGGCTTTTTTACGTCTGCAGAAAAGTAAAATGTGCGCAATTAACACACTCATAGCAGCTTCATCACGTAGGTCGGGCGAGCGTAGCGACTCCCGACGTCAAAAGCATAAAATCTCCGCTCGACAATGAGTGGTAGCATTTGTACTATGGGTAAATAATACCAATTGGTTTAACATCTGACCTAATATAAAAGCGTTAATTATCTGGTCTTGTGATAAGTATTGAACATGACCTTTAAGCCTTTATATACGCTTTGGGTAGGTTACTGAAGAGAATAAAAATAGTTAGGCAGAGGTTGATACAGAGGTTTACGCATAGAACTTAAATCTAATGGGCATGAGGTTTTTAAATAATAGTGTTCATGGAGTGCCTATCTAAACTTGCAGTATTAACTAACCTTCATTAATTGTTTTATAGCCAGATAAGCGGTTAGGGGCTGCTTTAATTTCATATGTACTGAGCGTTATTAATTTTTAATCTTAAGATTAACGAAGGCCATATACTTTATATTAGAAAACTATCGACAAGACTTACTGAAAAGCAATTCATGTACCCTTCAACTAAAGTTTATTTTGTATTCTCTTGGTTCTAACTAACCACCTATATACACCGATAATGAACAATGCAGCAGATCCGAAGCCACTTAACACCCAAATGACTTTTAAAATGTTACCGCCAATACTGCCGTCATGTAGAGGGTGCATCCAGTTTTTTATTTTACTAGCCGTACTTTGCTTATCTATATTAAACACGCTCTCTAACTTTCCTGTAAGTGCATTAACCTCTATATAGCTATGTGGAAAGCGATATGAAGGATCGTTTACAGTTTGAAATCTTAATCTGTAAATAGCATTTAAGTTTGATGGTGTTTCAATCCAAGCTAAACGCGCATTCGGTAATGCTTTTTCAGCTATTAATACCGCTTGTGATAAAGGAATATCGGTTTGTTTGCTCGGTTGAATTTGTGTTTTTGGTGGGGAGTTTATATCGCTAACTAGAGCGGTTAATATAGGATCTGTTTGTTTTGGAATAGCGAGCATAACACCTGTAACAGTTAAAGCTAGTAGCGGTATGCAGAAGGTTAAACCAATTAGTTTATGCCAGTCGTATAGCAAACCTATTTTAGAGCTACGAGATTTAAATTTTAGTGCCTTTACCCACTGCCCAGGCTTTGGAAACCAAGCAAAGAATCCAGAGATAAGAAGAACTATTGAGGCTATGCCTATATAGCCAACAACGAGAGTGCCCGTTGCTCCTGTTAGTAATGAAAAATGTAAGTTGTACATCCAAATTACTAAGTATTTTCCCCAATAGTTTTTACGTATTACTTTATCACTACTGCTAGATAGCCATACCATTAATGGGGCAAAGCCTTGCTCTTTTGTTTCTATTGGACTGTAGTATCGCGCGGGAATTACTGAGTTTATACCTGTGTTTTCTAATCGCCATGGCCCTTGCTTTGAAGGGAAAGTAGCTCTTAGCGTATTATATGCTTGATCCCAATTAGGCGTTTTTATGTTTGTAGTAGCGTCATTTGCTGGATTTAGCAGTAAGTCTATTTGCGGATAGTAAACTAATATAGAGCCAGAAAGAGTGATAATAGTAAGTAAAACACCTACAGAAAGGCCTAAGTATAAATGTAACCGCCTGAATGTTTTTCGCCATGAAAGCTTTAGTGTCATTAATTAAATAGCCGTAATGAGTAATGCAGGTTTATTGGGCATTAAGGAATGATTAATTACGCGGTATATTATATGGTTTTTGATATGAGTTGTGCGGCATTTTGTCGCACTTAGTAAATTAGGTATTTAGAAAGTAAAACGCCAGCCCTTAGCTGGCGTTAGAATACAAGCTTGAAGCTTATTTAAGCTTTAGGCCCTGCATTTTTTATATCGTCTGATACGTCATACTTAGCAAAGTTTTCAGTGAAGTCAGCGGCAAGTTTTGCTGCATATTCATTGTACTTAGCTTTATCTTCCCACGTGTTGATAGGATTAAGTAAGTTAGTATCTACACCTGGAACTGCTACCGGTACATCTAGGTTTAAAACATCAATGTGCTGAGTTTCAACACCGGCTAATTTACCCGATACGATTGCATCAACTACTGCGCGAGTAGTCGGAATATCAAAGCGCTTACCTATGCCGTAAGGACCGCCAGTCCAACCTGTATTTACAAGGTATACTTTAGCGCCAAACTCGCGCACACGCTTCATAAGAAGCTCAGCGTAAACACCAGCAGGACGTGGGAAGAATGGCGCACCAAAGCAGGTTGAAAACGTTGATTCAATATCGCTAGTAGAGCCAATTTCAGTTGAGCCAACTTTAGCTGTGTATCCACTTAAAAAGTGAAAAGCAGCAGCTTCTTCGCTAAGAACAGATACCGGTGGTAATACACCGCTTACATCACAAGTTAAAAATACAACAGCTTTTGGTTCGCCTGCGCGGTTTTCTACTTTACGTTTTTCAACATGTTCAAGTGGATATGCTGCACGGCTATTTTGAGTAAGGCTAGTGTCGTTAAAATCTGGAACGCCTTTTTCATCTAGCACTACATTCTCTAAAATAGTACCAAAGCGAATTGCATTCCAAATTACAGGTTCGTTCTTTTGTGACAGGTCGATACATTTAGCATAGCAACCGCCTTCAATATTAAACACGCTTCCAGGTGCCCAACCGTGTTCGTCATCACCAATTAAAAAGCGAGTAGGATCTGCTGAAAGAGTTGTTTTGCCCGTACCAGATAAACCGAAGAATAATGCTGTATCGCCTGCTTCACCAACGTTAGCAGAACAGTGCATTGGTAATACACCTTTTGCTGGTAGTAGGAAGTTTTGTACAGAAAACATCGATTTTTTCATTTCACCGGCGTAGCGCATACCTGCTAGTAATACTTTACGCTGTGCAAAGTTAATAATAACGGTGCCATCGCTATTTGTGCCATCACGTTCCGGCTCACATACAAACGAAGGAACGTTCATTACTTGCCATTGTGGTACGTTTGAGGCGTTATAGTTTTGTGGTTCGATAAACATGTTTTTGGCAAAAATATGGTGCCACGCTGTTTCTGTAGTTACGACTACAGGTAGATAATGCTCAGGGTCAGCGCCAACTTCTAGGTGAGAGGTGAAGTGGTCATTACTTTGAACATGTGCTTCTACGCGAGCCCATAATGCGTCAAATTTTTCTGCATCAAATGGGCGGTTAACGTTGCCCCATTGAATGTCATCTTGAGTTGTTGCTTCTTGTACAATAAAACGATCTTTTGGTGAACGGCCAGTTCGTTTTCCTGTAATTGCAACAAAAGCACCATTTGCGGCTAAAGTACCTTCGCCACGGCGGATCGCATGCTCGACAAGTTCAGCTGCGGTTAAATCGACAAAACGTGTAGCGCCTGTAGTCATGTTTATACCTAACTATAATGTGTGAGAGTTTGAACGGGATAGCTCTGGGGTTATCAGTGCCCTTAAGCTGAAATTATAGTAACAGAAGGTTTTGAGATATTCGAGCCCGTAAAGCCTCTAAAAACACATATATTTGCTAAAAAACATGAATAATTTCAATGATACCGGTGTCAGTAAATTAACAAAATTCATGACACCGGTATCATCTTTTTATAATATAAAACCGCATATTTTGCGGCTTTAATTACTATATATAAATGAAGCTGAACAATTTAGTTGAAAATGCTTTTTATGTCTTGTTCGTTAAAAACATACTCTTTTAAACAGTAATGACAGTTAATGTTAACAGTCCCTTTCTCAGCTACATCTTTGAGTAGTTCTTCTTGTCCAATATTAACAAGTGCAGTAATTGTTTTATCACGACTACAACCACATTTGAATTTAATCGCTTGAGGTTCAAATACGCGAGGATTATCTTCGTGATAAAGACGTGTAAGAACAGTGTTCGCATCTAAGTGTAACAACTCTTCACTTTTAATCGTGTTACTTAATGCTTCTAGGTGTGCAAAGTCTTCAATTGATTTTTGTTTATCAACTGGGAGCACTTGTAAAAATAGACCACATGCTTTTGCGCTACCTTCAGTAGTGTCAGTTGCAAACCAAAGGCGTGTTTTTAGCTGCTCAGATTGCTCAAAGTAACTTTCGATACATTCACTAAGAGTATCATGCTCTAGCGGCACTATACCCTGGTAGCGCTCACCTTTTTCAGGGGTAATAGTGATTACCATATAGCCTTGGCCAATAAGCTCTTTTACAGTTGTGCCCGTAATTTCGCTTTGCAGGCGTGCAATGCCACGCATATTTTGTTTGTCATCACCATTTATAACAGCATATTTAACTGGGCCATCACCTTGAAGCTGTACAGCAATTTCACCTTCAAACTTTAAGGTGGCAGTAAGTAAACAGGTTGCAACGAGTAACTCACCAAGTAATGCTTTAACAGGGTCTGGGTAATTATGGTCGGCAATCATTTCATTATAAGCACTCTCGATTTGTACGAGTTCGCCACGAACATCTAGTTCGTTGAATAAATAACGGTGAAGTAAATCTTGTTGCATGAGCGGCTATACCTAACTTGATTTCATTTTTAAAAGTTCGCGTCTTTGCTTTTTATCCGGTTTTTTATCCGGATGGGGGGCAAAAAAGCTGTTATTTTTGCGTGCGATGCTGTTCTCTTCGCGTTTAGCAATACTGGCATCAGATTCTTGATACATGGTCTGTGCAATGGGGGCGCTTTGGCGTTTTTCAAGCACTGAGAGTATGGTTATCAGCTTTTCATCTACTCCTTGTGCAAGTTTTATGTTTGCGCCAACTTCTACTATTTTACTCGCTTTTGTACGTTGTCCATTATAATGCACTTTGCCGCCTTGTACCATTTCACGTGCAATAGCACGAGTTTTATAAAATCGCGCAGCCCATAACCATTTATCTAATCGAACTTTTAACCCATCTACAGGGTCTGAGCTGGTATTAGCATTACTTTTTTTACTCATAAGGCATTTCCCCACGTTTTTATAGCTTAAAATTTATCATGAAATCATCGTAGGATGAAGGTATTACAACAGCAGTTTACTTTCTGTACTGTTATGTAAAGTTGATTTAATCTGTTTACAAAGTTTAATATTAGTGTGCTTGTTGAAAGAAAAATGAAAGGGTACTATGGGTACGCGCTAACGCAGTAAATTAAAATAAGAACACTATTTATGGAACAGCAAATCCAACAACTAAAACAATTTTTAACTCGTTTACCGCATGCTAAGTTAAGTGCATTAGTGACACTCTTAGTTGTTGTTTATATTGCATTTTTATTATCAAAACTTGTTTGGCTTATGTGGCCAAAACCACCAATAACTCTGCTTACCCCTAGCCATCATGCTAATCAGTCATCTGGTGCGAGTAATAACTCTGCGCAGCATATTGTTGAGCAATTCTTATTTGGTAAAAAAACTGTAACAAACAACAATAATACTGCAAAGCAATCGCAGGTTATAAACAATGCGCCAGAAACACGCTTAAGTATAAATTTAACCGGTATTGTAGCGGTTAATAACGATGATAAAGCAGGTATCGCAATTATTGAATCACAAGGTAAGCAAGTAAGCTATCTTGTTGAAGAAGTTGTATTAGGCACGCGCGCTGAAGTAGCACAAATATTACCTGATCGTGTTATTTTGAATGTTAATGGGCGTTTTGAGACTTTGATGCTTGATGGACTCGATTTTAATAAAACGGTATCTATGCCAGTACTCGCTGCCCGTGATGATGCTGAAATGGGTCCGCAAAAATTAGAGCTAAGTGAACTACAAATAGATGCTACTGCAGATCCAGACGTTAAAGAAGCAATTATAGAAACACGTGGAGAACTGCTCGAAGAGCCAGGCAAATTATTTGACTATATACGTGTTTCACAAGCCATGAATGATGGCGAACTAATCGGATATCGTTTAAGTCCAGGTAAAGAGCCTGAACTATTTAAACAAATGGGATTAAAAAATAACGATTTGGCTATTTCTATAAATGGCTATCAATTAACAGATTTAAAACAGGCTATGTCAGCTATCAACGAGCTGCGTAATAGTACAGATGCCAATATCACTATAGAACGTGATGGTGAACAAATCGATGTGCAATTTAGTCTGCAATAATTTAGCTTTGGAGTTTTAATATAATGGTTCAGGTGCTACACCTCAAAAAAATTAAAAAAGGGTTAGCTAAGTACGCAGCACTTTTTTTGGCGGCAAGTATTTCTTTGTCTGTTTCTGCTGTTGAATATGCTGCTAACTTTAAAGGAACTGATATCAACGAGTTTATTAATATTGTTGGTAAAAACCTTAATAAAACAGTGATTATTGACCCTAACGTGCGCGGCAAAGTAAATGTTCGCAGCTATGAGTTAATGGACGAAGCACTTTATTATCAGTTCTTCTTAAATGTATTGGAAGTTTATGGCTACTCAGCTGTTGAAATGGACAATGGCATAATTAAGATAGAAAAAAGTTCAGACGCCAAAAAATCAAATGTACCACTTATTGACGAAGGTAGTGAAGCTAGCGGCGACATGATGATTACACGTGTTGTACGTGTTAAAAATGTAAGTGTACAAGAGCTTGGCCCTTTGGTTCGTCAATTTAGCGATCAAAAAGATGGTGGCCACGTTGCCAACTTTAATGCGGCTAACGTTATGATGCTAACGGGTCATGCAGCATCGGTTAATCGCTTAGTTGAGATCATTCGCTCTGTTGATCAGGCGGGTGACAAGCGTGTAGACATCGTTAAGCTTAAATATGCGACGGCAGATGATGTTGTCTCTGTGGTGGATAATATTTATAAAGACAGCGGTAAAGGCAGTGTACCTGAATTCTTAATTCCAAAAGTTGTGGCTGATGGCCGAACTAATAGCGTTATTGTAAGTGGTGAAGGCCAAGCACGTACACGTGCTATTGAACTAATTAAGCGCTTAGATGGTGAGCTAGAAAGCCAAGGTAATACTAAGGTGTTTTACCTAAATTATGCTAAAGCTGAAGATTTAGTCAAAGTATTGCAGGGTGTTAGTAAGTCACTTGTTGAAGATGCACAAGGCGGTACTACTAAAACTCGTAGCAGAAGCAATAATGAAAGCAGTATAGAGTCTCACCCAGACTCAAACTCATTAATTATCACCGCACAGCCAGACACAATGCGATCACTTGAATCTGTAATTGAACGCCTTGATATTCGCCGTGCCCAAGTACTGGTTGAAGCCATTATTATTGAAGTAATGGAAGGCGACGGGGTTAACTTAGGCCTGCAGTGGATTTCTGAGCAGGGCGGTATGCTGCAGTTTAACAACGGCACTACGGTTCCCGTGGGCTCGTTAGCTGTTGCTGCAGAGCAAGCACAAGATGTAACTGTTACTAAAAATATAATAGGAACAGAATCTGGTACTGTAACGCCATATACGGAAACAACAGAAGGTGACTATGGTCCATTAGCCTCCTTACTTAGTGGCATTAATGGTTTAGCGCTGGGCGTTGTTAAAAATGATTGGGGCGCAATTATTCAGGCTGTTGCCACTGATACAAATTCAAATATATTGGCTACCCCTTCTATTACTACAATGGATAACGAAGAAGCTTCTATTTTAGTCGGTCAAGAAGTGCCTATTATTACAGGCTCACAAACGGGCAGTAATAATGCTAACCCATTTCAAACAGTTGAGCGTCAAGAAGTCGGTATTAAACTGATAGTTACGCCACAGATTAACGATGGCTCTGCAGTACAACTTACTATTGAGCAAGAAGTATCGAGTGTAAGTGGTGCAACTGCTGTTGATATTTCAGTTAATAAACGTGCAATTAAAACAACGGTTATGGCCGATGATGGCGGTATGGTTGTACTTGGCGGTTTAATTGATGAAGACGTACAAGAAAGTGTTTCTAAGGTACCGTTATTAGGCGATATCCCTATTTTAGGTCACCTGTTTAGATCAACAAATACAACGCGCCGTAAGCGTAATCTTATTGTATTTATTCGCCCAACCATTATTCGTGATGGTGTAAGCATGAATAAGTTAAGCTTTAATAAATATAACTTTATTCGTGGTGAGCAGTTTAAACAAAAAGAAGATGGTATTGAGTTAATGCCAATGACAGATACGCCTATTTTACCTGAGTGGAATGACGAACTAGTACTTCCACCTACGTATGAAGAGTCTCTACGTAAACAAAATGCACAAGAGCGTAAAGATGACTAATGCGATTCAAGAGATAAACCAAGATGTGGTTCATCCTCAAACGCATAATCAGGATGAGCTATTAACGAGTGATGTGTTAGTTGAGTTACCAGCAAAGCGTTTGCCATTTTCCTATGCAAGACGCGCAGGTGTGTTGCTTGGTAAAAACAAAGATCATCGTATAGTTTACTACCGTGGTGAGCTAGATGTTGAAGTACTATTAGAAGTACGCCGTATTGCAGGCCATGGTTTTACACTTGAGCAATTGGATGATGATAAATTTGAGCTATTGCTTGAAGCGTCATACCAACGTGATAGCTCTGAAACGCAACAAATGATGGAAGATATTGGCAACGAGGTTGATTTATTCTCACTTGCTGATGAGCTCCCGCAAACTGAAGATTTACTTGCTGGTGACGATGATGCGCCAATCATCAAGCTTATTAATGCCATGCTAAGTGAAGCGATTAAAGAAGGGGCTTCTGATATTCATATCGAAACCTTCGAGCAAGAGCTTGTTATTCGCTTTAGGGTCGATGGCGTGCTTAAAGAAGTACTTAAGCCTAATCGTAAACTTGCATCGTTACTTGTATCTCGTATTAAAGTAATGGCTAAGCTTGATATAGCCGAAAAACGTATTCCACAAGATGGTCGTATTAGTTTACGTATTGCTGGGCGTGCAGTTGATGTGCGTGTATCTACAATGCCATCGAGCTTTGGTGAGCGCGTAGTACTGCGTTTACTTGACAAGAACAACGCGCGCTTAAACCTTGAAGATTTAGGTATGACCGCAGAAAATCGCGCTTTGTTTTCAGATTTAATTAGTAAACCCCACGGCATTATTTTGGTAACAGGGCCAACGGGTTCTGGTAAAAGTACCACTTTATACGCTGGTATGAGCCAAATTAACTCACGCGATCGTAATATTCTTACCGTTGAAGATCCGATAGAGTACGAAATTCCAGGCATTGGGCAAACACAAGTTAATGCAAAAGTTGATATGACATTTGCACGTGGTTTACGTGCAATATTACGTCAAGATCCTGATGTAGTAATGGTGGGTGAAATACGCGACCTTGAAACTGCGCAAATTGGTGTTCAAGCGTCACTTACCGGTCACCTTGTTATGTCTACTTTGCATACAAATACCGCATCGGGTGCAATTACACGTATGGAAGATATGGGTGTTGAACCCTTTTTACTTTCATCGTCGTTACTCGGTGTGTTATCGCAACGCTTAGTACGTACGTTATGTAATACCTGTAAAGAAGGTCACACGGCTGATGAGCATGAATGCCAGCTGTTAGGGGTTCCTTTTGAAAGCCAACCGACAATCTATCGAGCGGTGGGGTGTGAAGAGTGTAACTTTAATGGTTACCGTGGTCGTACAGGTATTCATGAGTTACTTGTAGTTGATGAAACCATACGCGAAATGATTCACAACGGTAAAGGCGAGCAAAGCGTAGAAAAATACATTCGTAAGCGCAGCCCAAGTATTCGCCAAGATGGGTGTAGCCGTGTACTGGCAGGCAAAACAACGCTTGAAGAAGTATTGCGTGTTACCCGTGAGGAAGGTTAACTATGGCGGCGTTTGAATATCGTGCCTTAGATGGTCGAGGTAAAGAAAAAAAAGGCATTTTAGAAGCCGACACAGCTAAACAAATCCGCCAAACTTTACGTGATCAAAAACTAACGCCGCTTGAAGTTGTTCCTGCGGCGCAAAGTGATAAACAGGTCAAAGGCGAAAAAGCCCCTTTACTCGGTGGCTTTTTTAAGCCGACAATTTCAACCTCAGACTTAGCATTAATTACAAGGCAATTAGCAACACTTATTCAATCGGCACTTCCTGTTGAAGGCGCTGTTATGGCAGTTGCTGAGCAATGCGAAAAGCCGCGTTTAAAGCGGATGCTTATGTCGGTACGCTCAAAAGTAGTTGAAGGTTACACCCTTGCCGATGGTCTTAGTGAGTTTCCTCATGTTTTTGACGATTTATATCGTGCAATGGTAGCCGCAGGCGAAAAGTCGGGTCACCTTGACCAAGTTCTTAATCGTTTAGCCGACTATACCGAGCAGCGCCAACATATGCGTAGCCAAATAACTCAGGCTATGGTTTACCCTATTATATTAGTGGTATTTGCAATTGGTATTGTGTCGGTATTACTGGGTACCGTAGTACCAAAAATATTAAAAACGTTTGAAAAAACGAAACAAGTACTTCCTTGGACAACCGAATGGGTTATGGCAGGCAGCCATTTTGTGCAAAATTATTGGTTTATTAGTTTAATAGCTATTACAGCTATAGCCATTGGTATTAAGCATGCACTTAAGCAGCCTAAAATACGTTTTTGGTGGGATGACCGAGTGCTACATATGCCAGGTATAGGTAAAGTGGCTCGTGGTATTAACACCGCACGTTTTGCGCGTACTTTAAGTATTTTATCGTCAAGCTCGGTACCATTACTTGAGGGAATGCGTATCTCTGGTGGCGTATTAATTAACGAAAAAATTAAAAAAGCGGTTGCAGATGCATCCGATAGAGTGAGTGAGGGTGCAAGCTTAAGAGCTGCACTTCAGCAAACTAAGTTGTTTCCACCAATGATGCTGCATATGATAGCAAGTGGTGAAAAATCAGGTGAACTAGAGCAAATGTTAGAGCGTGCTGCAAATAACCAAGATCGCGAATTTGAGAGCATGGTTAATGTATCGCTTAAACTACTAGAGCCTGCGATGATCGCCTCAATGGCGGTTATTGTATTATTTATAGTAATGGCAATATTGCAGCCAATAATGGCGATGAATAAAGCTGTTGGACTTTAAGTTAGAATAAATTTTTAAATATATTAGTGGTTTTACCTAAACCATTTTTACTTAATGTTTTTAGAATAATGAGGTAATTACGTGAATAAACAATCAGGTTTTTCTTTACTAGAAGTGATGGTGGTACTGGTTATCATCGGGATGATTATGTCAATTGTTGCACCTAACATTATGGGTCAGCAAGAAGAGGCTGCTATTGATAAAGCACATCTAGATATCCAGCAATTAGAAGATGCAATGAGCTTATACAAGCTTAAAAATAAGAGCTACCCAAGCACAGAGCAAGGTCTTGAAGCGCTAGTTACCCAAACAAGCATTGAACCGGTTCCAAAACGTTTCCCTGATGGTGGCTTTATTAATGAATTACCAGAAGATCCTTGGGGTAATACTTATCAGTTAATTAGCCCAGGTGAAATTGGCAAGTTTGATATTTTTTCTATGGGCCCAGACGGTGAAGCAGGTACTGATGACGATATCGGTAACTGGGACGAAGAAAAACAATAATGCCTAAGTACACCGTTCTGTATGAACATGTTAATGCTAGAGGCTTGCTATGACAGCAAGCCTTAAGCAGCGCCATGCAAAAAGCAGAGGCTTTAGTTTAATAGAAATTTTAGTGGTATTAGTGATCATCGCGTTTGCCACCAAAATGGTGGTATATAGCTTAGAAGGCGGTGCTGAGGAGGAGTTAGATACTCAAGCACTAAGGCTGCATACCACCATTAATATGGCATCGGAATTTGCTATTTTAAACCAAGTTGAATTGGGCTTATTAGTAGAAGAAAATACATTAGAGTATTTAGTTTTCGATGGTGAAAAATGGATTACTTTTGACCGTGAAGATCTTTTTAAACCAATAGAATTAGATGAAAGATTAAAGCTCACGCTTAACTTAGAAGATTTAGCGTGGGCGCAAGATAACCTCTTAGAGCAATCTAACTGGCGCGAGCTTATGAGTGGCGGCGATGAAGACAGTTTACTTGAGCTTAAAAAGTTAAAAATCCCACAAGTACTTATTTTGTCATCAGGTGAGGTAAGCGCGTTTCAACTTATATTAGAGTTAAAAGAGCAAAGCGAGCCTGTGTATTACATTGAAGGTGAATTTACTGCACCAGTAAACTTTCGCCGAGAGCCAGAATAATGAAGCGCACTAAAGGGTTTACCTTATTAGAGGTGTTAGTGGCATTAAGTATTTGTGCCATGGCGGGTATAGCTGCAATGCAAGCAACAAGCGAGCATATACACCACTTAACGACTATTGAAGAGCAAACCTATGCATCTTGGGTCGCCGAAAACGTTATTATTGAACAGCGTACTAAAGGCGAACAATGGCAAGGTAAAAATAACCTTAAAGGCAGCGAAGTAATGGGCGGTGTTGAATGGTTTTGGCAGCAAGAAGTTACAGCCACTGCTGACAAAAGCTTTGTAAAACTAACCATAAATGTTTTTACGGATGAAAAATATGAGCATTCAGCATATGAGTTATCAACGTATTTAAATAAAGGCAAAAAGTAAGTGAAGCAGCGCGGGTTTACATTACTTGAAGTTATGGTTGCACTGGGTATTTTAGCTTTTGTTATTATTGCTACTCATCAAATACTCGAGACGACAACAAGAGCAAAAGATGCCTCCGATGAAAAGATTGCTGAGCTAAATGGATTGCAAACAACATTTAGATTAATGGATCAAGATTTTAGCCAAATGACCAAACGCTCAGTTCGCAATGAGTCGGGTGATGTTCAAGAACAATATTTACTTGCTGGTCGTTACGTTTTAGAAAGCCAATACGATGGTATTGCGTTTGTACGAGATGGCTGGATAAATCCAATTAATTTATTGCCACGTTCAGAACTACAAGCCGTTGGTTATAGAGTGATAGACGATAACCTTGAGCGTGTTTATCGGGTTTATGTTGATCAGCTTGATAATATGGAACCGCGAGTTCAACGTGTACTAGAAAATGTTGAAGAACTTAAGTTTGAGTTTTTGGATGATAAAAACGAATGGCAAGAACAGTGGGAAATTAAAGCTCTCCCTAAAGCGGTTGCTGTTACGTTGCAACAAATAGAAGCAGAGCCAATTCGTCGTGTATTTTTAGTTCCTGGGCAAGGCAAAGTTGTTGCTACAAAAACTACGGATGTGAATAATGGTTAAGCAGCAATCATCGCGCGGCGCAGCACTTGTTATTGTTTTGTTTATTGTGGCATTAGCGGCTATTTTAGCAGTAGAAATGAGTGCTAATTTAATGGTTCAAGTGCAAAAAAGTACAAACTTGCAAGGTCACCAACAAGCTAAATGGTACGCCTACGGTGCAGAAGAGCTTGCTATTAAAGGGCTAATACAAAGTAAAAAAGATGATGCAGATAAAACAACACTCGATCAAGTGTGGGCAACTCAAGGAGATGCTTCATACCCTGTTGATAACGGCACGTTAAGTGGCAAAATTACAGATTTACAAGCATGTTTAAATTTAAATGCTTTAGCCATAGCGCCAGAAGAAAATAGCGCAAGTAAAACAAACCCTGCACACAAAGCACTCTTTGCATTACTTGAAAACATTGAAGATTTACCTGCTGACGAATCAGAAGAGACGATGGCAGATAGTGTATTTGATTGGCTTGATGAGAACAGTATTACGTATCGCTCAGGTGCAGAAGAAGACGAGTACTTATCACGAGATTTTCCGTATATGACAGCCAATAGTTTATTTGCATCAACATCGGAGCTGCGTTTAGTTAAGGGCTTTAACCCATTAGTGATGGAAAAAGTATTGCCATATGTATGTGTAATACCAGGCAGTACGCTTTTATCAATTAACGTAAATACATTATTGCCAGAGCAAGCGCTTATACTCAGTGCCTTGATAGAAAGCTTAAGCTTATCTGGCGCAGAAGCGGTGTTAGGCGCAAGACCGCAAACTGGATTTGACACCATCGATGAATTTTTTGAACAGGTGAAGCAGCAAGGCGGTACTAATACTGACTCAATAAAAAGTCTATTTAGTATTAAAAGCGAATATTTTAAATTACAAACGCAGGCAAACTTTGTCGACCTGCGTTTTTCGATGACCACATTACTGCACGCTAAAGACGGCGACGTAACGATACTGGCGCGAAAATTTGGAGGCGTACAGTGACAGAAATACTGTTGATCCGCACGGGTCAAACCGAACAAGAATTACTTAACTGGTTAATTTACTCACCACAAGAACAAGAAATAATAGCCAGTGGCGAGTTACCAAATGCAGAGCATTTAAGTGAGCTAAGCGAAAAAGCACTTACCCGAGAAGTTGTCGTGTTATTACCCAGTGACCAAGTGCAACTAAAAACGGTCGCTTTGCCAACAAAATGGAATCGCAAGCTTGAGCAAGCATTGCCATACATGCTTGAAGAAGATATAGCATGTGACGTAGATGAACTGTTTATAGCTGTAGCGCAGCCGACAATGCTTGGTGAGCAACATGCAATTCGTGTTGCAATGACAGACCGTGAATGGTTTGAACAATGGCTTGCATTATTTTCTGAGCATAATCTATTAGTATACAGAATATTACCCGATGCTTTGTTGTTACCGCTTGCAGATGATGGGGCCGTAACTGCTATTGAGCTCAACAACCAATGGTTGTTTAAGCAAGGGCAATGGCATATTGGTGCGGTTGAATCTAGTTGGTTAAATGGCTATTTAACAGCCATGGGTAACCCTGACATTAAACATTTTAGTCCTGCTAATCAGTTTCCTGAAAGCGTTAATTTACAAGCCCAAACGAGCGATTATGACTTACCTCTAGCATTATTTGCAAAACAGTTAGATAGCGTTAATTTTAACTTACGCCAAGGTATGTATCAGCTAAAAAAACAAAGCGCTTTGTGGTGGGGTTATTGGAAAGGCGCCGCGATTATAGCAAGTGTTGCATTGGTTTCTACAATTACAATAAAAGCTATTGAGTTACACCAACTTAATACACAAGTAGAAGTAGCTAAAGCTCAAGTAGTCGACAGATATCAAAAAGCATTTCCGGGAACTAAAGTTCGCCCCAATCTAATTAAAAGCCAAATTAAAGGCGCGTTAGATAAAATACAAGGCTCAAGTGAATCCGGCTTTTTAGACTTAACGACTAATTTGGTTGATGTATTTTCGCAAGTCAGCGAATTTACACCTGAAACACTTCGTTATGACAAACGTCGTAATGAGCTGCGCATTCGTGCACGGGCTAAAGACTTCCAAACTTTTGGTAAAGTAAAAATCATACTTGAAAAGCAAGGTTTAACTGTTGAGCAAGGGTCTTTAAATAATGACGGTGATTATGTCGTAGGTGAAATTAAACTGCGAGGTGCAGTATGAAAAAGCAGTTAATGAAACAGTGGCGTTCGCTTAAAGAGCAAGAACAACAATTAGTAATGGTCGCTGGTGGCGTGTTTATTATTTTTGTTTTAGTAATGGGAATATTTAGGCCATTAAATAACGCGATAGAAAAAGCACAGCAATCTCAAATTAAACAACAAGAGCTATTAGCTTGGGTTGATGACAGTATTGTTAAGCTAAAGGCTGCAGGCAACACCAGTGTTGCTAGCAATACAAACTTAAGCCAAGTGGTAAACTCAACTCGTGGACGCTATAAAATCAATATTAGTAAAATGCAGCCCAGTAGTGATTCTCTTCGTTTAACGCTCGACTCAGTAGAGTTTAATCAGTTAATAGAATGGCTAGATGAGCTAGTAAATCAACATGGTTTAAAAATTGAAAATTTAGATTTAAGTCGCGATGATAAATCAGGCTATGTGCGCGTAAGCCGTTTAGTATTAGAGAATTAATTAATGAAAAAAATAATAACGTTATCGGCTGTCTTTTTAATTAGTTTTATTGTGTTTTGTATTATTAAATTACCAGCCAGTATTGTGCTTGATATAGCTAAGCCGTATTTTCCAAAGCAATTAGAAGTTGGGCAAACTGTAGGTACTGTTTGGCAAGGTCAAATGATGCAAGTTCGTTTTGATGGTGAGCAGTTAAATAATGTGCGTTGGGATATTGCAGGCTGGAAATTATTTACAGGCAAACTAAATGCGAACATAAAATTTGGTAATCCACGAGAACGCAGTGATATTTCGGGTTACGCAGATGTAAGTTATGGGTTTTTTAATAAAAAAGTAATAGTGACTGATGCCCTAGTACGCTCCACTGTAGAGCGTGCAATGCAACGTGTGCAACTTCCTCTGCCTGTTACCGCTAAAGGGCGTGTGATTTTAGAGCTTGATGAATACAGCTCAGGTGCACCTTATTGTGATTCACTAAAAGGTGAAATAGCGAGTCCTGATATTGATGTTCAAGGTTTAAATGGATGGTTTAATATTGGACCTCTAACTGGTAAGTTAAGCTGTAAGTCGGGTGATGTTGCTATATTAATTGACCCAGATAATACGCTTGGCCTTGAGGCAGATGCTACACTTAAAGCTAATTTCGACTTTAGAGTGGCGGGTTATGTAAAACCAGATGCCAGCTTACCTAAAGATGTACATGATGCGGTTAAGTTTTTAGGCCGACCAGATAACCAAGGTCGCTACCCGCTCAACTTTTAATGTTTTAATATAAAGAGTTTTAATGCAAATACCCCAATTTACTGAGCTGCACGCAAAGCAGCTCAGCTCATTTTTAAATACCCAATCTCAAGCAATGACCCTTGTACAAAGCCAAGGCTATTTATTTGGTGTAATTTGTTCGCCCAACCCATTAGATGTACATGAGTGGCTTGAGCAGATATTGCCAAACACAGCTAATGATTTAGATGAAGAAATGCTTTTTTTGTTTATGGCGCTTTATCACAAAATTAGTGAGCAGGTGTTCGAAACTGGATATAAATTACCAGGCACATTTGATGCTGAATTTTGTAAGTCGTGGAGTAAAGGCTTCTTAGTTGCAACGAAAGCTTATGCAGAACCTTTGTTAAATGCACCGCAATTAGACGTTGATTTTAAACAAGCACTAGAAAGTGCGTTAAGCACACTAAGCTTTTTTGCACTCGACCAACTAGCAATAGCTCAGATTGCCAAACAAAATAACATGACAATAGAAGCTTTGTGTCAGTATCAGTATGAATCTATGGGTGACTTTGCATTAGGTTTTGCTGAACTAATTGAAGTGGTCGCAATTAATAGCGGCTTGATAACCGACGAGAGTTGGGAAGAGTAATTATTAATACTAGGCGCTTAGTTTAATCTAAGTGCCTAGCTCTAATATAATATCCGTACAGCCTTGTTTACACTTTACTATGCCTTTACCAGGCTCGCTGGTGGCTAAATCAAGTGTTAAAACCCCATTACACTTCTCACACTTTAATGTTTTGCCTTGCGCTAATTGCTTGAGCATATTGCGCTGCTTATGAAATGAGTCGCTTGCTTTTTTATTTAATCCTGAAAAATCCACTACTTTGCTCGCTTTTGTTCTAATGCTTCAGTCACTATTTTACATACCGTATTTAAACGGTCGTCATAAAAATAAAGGTTTAAGTCACGCTCACGACAATAGCGTAGGTGAAATAACTGAACAGAGTCATCTGTTGTAAACGTTTTTTCTACATACTCACCTTCAGATTCAGATAGTTTAAGTTGACTGCTGATCCTATTTTTCGCCATATTTGCAGCGGGGCTTCTGTTGACCTTGCTTGCATCACTTAAAAAGCCAATGCCTTCACCTAGTAACCTTTCGCGAGGTTCTTTTATAAGTGGGTGATCGATTGTAAAAAAGGCAAGGATCACAACTACCAAAATAATAAATTTTTTCATGGATACGTAAACCTTGATCTAAGTAGGGTTGAATTACCATGCAGTGTAATAAACTGCATTTTAAAAGCAAGTAACTGGGATGAATAAATTATTAGCAATCTATGCCAGTAATTTTAACCAACATTGTTATAATGGTTAACAGCAGTCAGATATTTCTGAAATATCTGAAAGTATTCGAGAAGGCAATTTATTAAAGTAAATATGCCTAGCAAGTAACTTGCTAACTTTAAGTATAGAGTACTTGAGTATTGCTGGATTTTTATTTCCAAGCGGCGTTGAGGAACTTCGATGGACAAGCAAATTAAAGTAAAGAATATCCCTGTAGAGGTGAAAATCCAAAAACCGGATTTAAGCCGTCAAGATGATAGGTTCAATCCCCGAAATCGTATTTATGTGCGTGCTGTAAAAGGCCTACATCAATTACTTAGACAGCGCATTGGCTTTTTAGGCCTGCTTGCGTTTATGTTACTACCTTGGATTAATTTTAATGGCCAGCAAGCTGTGCTGTTTGATCTAATTGGTCAAAAATACAATATTTTTGGTTTAACGCTATGGCCTCAAGATTTTACTATATTAGCGTTTATCTTTATGTTGGCAGCATTTGCGTTGTTTTTAGTGACCACCTTCTATGGACGGGTGTGGTGTGGCTATACATGTCCGCAAACTGTTTGGACTTTTATTTTTATTTGGTTCGAAGAAAAGCTTGAAGGCACGGCTAATCAACGTAAAAAACTCGATCAACGACCCATGAATTTTGATAAGTTTTGGCGTAAGACGGCAAAGCATACTAGTTGGGTATTGTTTTCGTTGTATACCGCAATTTCTTTTGTGGGTTATTTTACGCCAATAAGGGAGTTACTCCCTGACTTTGTAACGTTTGATGTAGGCGGTTATGCACTAGTCAGTATTATTTTCTTTGCAGCGTGTACTTATGGTAATGCCGGTTGGATGCGAGAAATTATGTGTTTACACATCTGTCCTTACTCTCGTTTTCAATCAGCTATGTTTGATAAAGACACATACACCGTAACGTACGACGAAAGCCGAGGTGAAAGCCGTGGTCCTCGTTCACGTAAAGTAGACCATAAAGATTTAGAACTAGGCGACTGTATAGACTGTAACTTGTGCGTTCAAGTGTGCCCAACAGGTATTGATATTAGAAATGGGCTACAAGCTGAGTGTATCAACTGTGGTGCATGTATTGATGCGTGTGATGGCGTAATGGATAAAATGGAATACCCGCGTGGGCTTATTTCATATACGACAGAGCGAAATCTCGAAACCCCAGAAAATAAAACAAATCCACTGCGAGCTAAAATTATTGGTTACACGGTCATACTTGTTGTGCTTACGGGAGCGCTTGTCGCTAATATAGCACTGCGTAAAACAATGGACTTTGATATTATTCGTGACCGAAACCAATTATATCGTGTCGATTTTGATGGTTTAGTAGAGAACACCTATACATTAAAGGTAATTAATAAAGCGCAGTACGAGCAAACCTTTAATATTAAAGTACAAGGGTTAGATAACTTTAAGTATATTGGTAAGCAGTCATTTACTGTGCAGGCAGGGGAATCTCATAACGTACCATTGTCACTTGTAATGGACCCTTATGATTTGAAGGCGCCGATGACTGAGTTTAACTTTGTGCTTTCACCGGTAGATGAGCCGGATGAGACAATATCGCAGTCGAGTAACTTTTTTAAAGCGCGATAATCGCAACTTACCTTAAATTAGGTAAATTGATATAGCAATTAACAAAAGCGGGTATATAACCCGCTTTTATTTTATATAAGAAGAGTATGAGTAAATTTAGTTTTATTGACTTAACACCTGATCTAATACTCGATGCAATAGAAAGCGTAGGTGTGTACGCCGAATCTGGTTTATTAGCGCTCAATAGCTATGAAAACAGAGTATACCAATTTAAAGCGGATGATGGCCTGCGTTACGTAGTGAAGTTTTATCGCCCAGAGCGATGGAGTAAAGAGCAAATTCAAGAAGAGCATGACTTTGCATTTGAACTAGCGGATGCAGAAGTACCCGTTGTTGCCCCTATTTTATATAATGGGCAAAGCTTGTTTGAACACGAAGGGTATTTGTTTGTGTTGTTTCCAAGTGTAGGCGGGCGTTTATTTGAGGTTGATAATTTAGATCAGCTTGATGTAATGGGGCGATTAATTGGCCGAATGCACCAAGTAGCTAAAACAAAACCTTTTACTTATAGGCCAACAGTTACCTGCGAGGAGTATTTGCATACAGCCAAAGTTCATCTTCAAAAAAGTAACTTAGTGCCCATGGGAATAAATACTGCGTTTTATACTATTTTAGATTTAGTGATAGAGCAGGCGCAAAAACAGTATAAAGATGTGCAAAGTATTCGCTTACATGGTGACTGCCACGTTGGTAATATTTTATGGGCAGGTGATGCGCTAATGTTTGTTGATTTAGATGACAGCCGCCAAGGTCCTGCAATCCAAGATTTATGGATGATGCTCAGTGGCGATAGAGCGACGCAACTGTTACAGTTAGACACCCTTGTAAATGCGTATGAAGAGTTTTGTGATTTTGATCACTCTCAACTCAAATTAATTGAACCGCTGCGAGCAATGCGTATTATTCATTATATGGGATGGGTAGCTAAACGATGGAGTGATCCTGCTTTTGTGCGGAACTTTACATGGTTTGCTGATGACAAATACTGGGAGCAACAAATTTTAGCACTGAAAGAGCAACTTGCAGCATTGCAAGAAGCACCGTTAAAGTTATTGCCGTAATATTTTATTTAAAGACAAGTACAACGAGATACAAATGCTTAAAAAATTAAAACTGAGTTTATTACTTTTATGTTTACCATTTGCAGCACTTGCTGCACAGTTTGAAGTTGATAATCAATACACTGTTATAGATGTAGACAAAAGCAAGTCACCGCAAGTAACCGAGTTTTTCTCATTTTACTGTCCACATTGCTTTAAGTTTGAACCAGTAGCAAAAGCAATTGAAAAAGGCTTGCCAGAAGGCGCTGAGTTTATTAAAAACCACGTGAACTTTTTAGGTGGCGTGTCGCCACAAGCACAAAGTAATTTAAGCTTTGCCTACTTAATTGCTAAGCAGCATGGTCAGGCTCAAAGTATTAGCGATCAAATTTTTAAAAGTATCCATGTTCAACGTGCACCATTAACTGAAATGAAAGACGTTAAAAAATTACTTGAAGTAAACGGTATTGATAGCGCAACGTTTGATCAAGAGATTGCAAGCATGCCAGTCATTTCAGCTGAGCAAGCAATGCAAGACAAACAAAATAAATATTCAAAATTAGGCGCACTTACAGGTGTACCTACTTTTATTGTTAACGATAAATATAAAATAAACCTCAACACCATCAAAAATCAAAAAGAACTTGATGAGTTAGTAGCGTTTTTATTAGCACTATAAATTTCGGAGTATAATAATGATTAAATTGGTTAAAGCAGGTTTGCTTGCAATATTACTGCCTATGGCAGCAACAAGTTTTGCAGCAACGTATGAAGAAGGCGTGCATTACGACGTAGTTTCTGAGCGTGCAACTAAAAAGCCAGAGGTTAAAGAGTTCTTCTCATTTTACTGCCCTGCATGTAATAACATGGAAGCACTAATTGGTGAGTTTAAGCCTAAGCTTGATAAAAACGTTAAATTTAAAAAGAGCCATGTTGATTTTGTAGGTGTACGTGACCCAGAAAACCAACAGATGATGAGCCAAGCACTGGCGACAGCTGAAGTGCTTCCACAAAAAGATCAGATTATTTCTGCAATCTTTAATCATATCCATACAAAGCGCGCTAAATTTAATGAGCTTGCAGATGTAAAAGATATATTTGTAGCGCAGGGCGTTGATGGTGATAAGTTTGATAAGCTGTTTAAAAGCTTCTCGGTACGTACGCTGAGCTCTAAAATGAAACGCGATCAAGACTACTTTAAAGAAAAAGGCGCACTACGTGGCGTACCTACCTTTATTGTAAATGGTAAGTACAAATTAAACCTAGGTCGTGAGTCGGGTATTACTAAACCTGAAGACATTAGCAAATTAATAAATTACTTAGCTAACAAGTAAGTTTAGCTAAAACAAAAAAAAGCTCCTTAAGGAGCTTTTTTTATGGGTAACGTTTACTGAACGTATTTATTTGCGCTGTAAGAAAACGCCCGACTCAATGTGATGCGTATAAGGGAACTGATCAAATATAGCAAAGCGCTTAACGTTATGCGTACGTGTTAAGTGATCAAGGTCACGCTCTAGGGTTTCAGGGTTGCACGATATATAAATTATGCTTTCGTAATTAGCCACTAAGTCACACGTTAATTCATCCATGCCCGCGCGTGGTGGATCAACTAATATGGTTTGGCAGTCATAGCTTTTTAAATCAATCCCTTCTAAACGCGAAAAAGTACGCTCGCCATTCATTGCTTGAGTAAACTCTTCACTCGACATACGAATAATATCTAAGTTTTCTACGTTGTTTTTAGCAATGTTGTATTGAGCAGAGTGAACAGATGATTTTGATATTTCCGTCGCTAATACTTTATTAAAAGAACCCGCTAATGCAATTGAAAAGTTACCGTTACCGCAATACAGTTCTAGTAAATCATTTTTAAGTGGTTTACATAAATCTTGTGCCCACTCCAGCATATGAATATTTACTTTTGCATTAGGCTGAGTAAAGCTATTTTCTACTTGTTGATATATAAGCTCTTGGCCATTAACTGTTAAAAGTTCAGTTACAAAGTCATCACCAAGTACTTCTTTTTGTTTGCGGGCACGGCCAATAAAGTCAATTTTGTATTTACTGCTAAGCTTTTCTTTAAGCGCTTTAATTTCACTTAACCATTCATCATCCAGTGGTTTGTGATAAAGCAAGCTTACTAAAATTTCACCGCTTAGCGTTGATAGGTAATCGATTTGAAATAACTTACGGCGTAATATTTCACAAGGCTTAAGATTTTCTATCATCACCTGCATTATTTCACCTACTAGAGGCGCTGCTGGGTCAAATGTATCAACACGGATTTTTTCTTTTGTTTGTTGATCAAACATAATGTGAAACAGATCGTCACCGTCGTGCCATACTCTAAATTCAGCACGTTGGCGGTAGTTAGTTGGCTCTGAGCTAAATACTTCTAGTTGCTCCACACCAAAACGTTGGAACTGTGCACTAATACGCAGCTCTTTTTCACTTAACTGCGCTTGGTACTGTGTGGTATCTATTTTAATAACTGCCATTAACGCTACTACCTTATCTAAGATCTGTTTATCGGCGCTATTGTAGGGAGCGCTGCGTATTTGTCTAGTTTTGGCTAGCATTTATGCTGTTTTATTGAACATTGTACTTTAGTTTTTGTTGTTATAGCCGATAATAAACTACGCACGCTTAGGAGACGAATCATGAAAATAGGTAATTATGGCTTTACGCCAAATAACAACATCAATAAATTCAATAATAAAGCTGATATACAGCAACCTACAATTACGTCTCCTCAAGATAGCTATCAACAACGAGGCCGAGAGTTGGCCGCAAAGGTGCTTGGCGATAAAATGGCTGAGCAGCTTGGATTGCCTATCGCAGAAAAAAAAGCAGATAAACCACTATTTGATTTTGATGAAATAGTAAAAAACGTACTCGATTTTGTAAGTAGTGCTGTTAATAAAGCAAAAGCTAACGGCGCTGATGACGAAAAGCTCAAAGATATGTTAGGCGATGCGCGCAAAGGCGTCCAAATAGGGATTGACGACGCTGTTGATGAACTCAAAGGTACAGGCGTATTTAATGATGACATGGAAGAGGGCATTAATAAGTCCAAAGAGGGAATTTACAATGGGCTGGATAAGTTTGAAGAGTCGTTATTTAACCCACAACCTGCCAGCGTAAATATAAGCCAGGCCCAATACGTCAGTATGACGAGTAATGCAGAGTATAAATTTACTACCGCAGAAGGCGATGAGGTAAGTATTAGCTTTGCTGATGCATTTGAATCTCAATCGGCAAGTGGCTATCAGCAAAATAGTAATAGTGAGTCGTTTGCAAGCTCATCATCGCAATCTCGACAGGTATCATTTTCGATGTCGGTAAATGGTGACTTAAACGAGCAAGAGCAAGAAGCTATTAATGCGATGATGGAAGACTTACAAGATTTAAGTAAAACCTTTTTTGGTGGTGATTTAGATGAAGCATTTGAACAAGCGCAAGAGCTGAGTTTGGACAGCGATCAGCTGGTGGCTTTTTCTATGGATTTACGCCAAACAAAAACAATAGCAACAGTTAAAAGCTATGAAGAATATAAACCAGCACCAGAAAAACAAGTAGCAGAGGGTTTAGCCCCTTTTAATGACGACCTTAAAAATGCTTTTGAAAAAGCGGGTGAGCTTGGATTACAAAATCAGCTAGCTGGCATTCTCCAATGGTTAAATCAAGATCAGGAACAAATAGATAAGTTAGTAGATTATACAAAGTCTATGTTCGAAAACCTTAATCAGTTAAATTCAGCAGCCGACAGGCTTACTGATTTAGAAACCGCGCAAAGTTAAACTACTTTCTTTTATAAAAACCTCATGGCAAACTGCCGATCTTAAAGTAAAGTAGGAACGGTAGTTTGTCAGCGCATATAATGGTCTTTGATTCAGGTATTGGTGGAACTACTGTACTTGAACATATCAAGCAAAGTATCCCCAATGCTCAGTACAGCTATTTTATGGATAATGCATTACTACCTTATGGTGCTCAATCCCAACAAACTATAATTAACCGATTATGTTCACTCATTCATTTCATCAAAGCCAACACGCTTAACGTCGATTTAATTGTAATAGCGTGTAATACAGCTTCTACATCTGCACTCAGCGCTGTTCGCCAAATTACGGATATTCCTATTGTAGGTGTTGTGCCAGCAATAAAGCCTGCGGCAGAATTAACACACTCAAATCATATTGGCTTGTTAGCCACACCGGCAACGGTCGCCAGTTCATACACAAAAACATTAATTGCTGAACATGCACGTAATGTGATCGTTAATCTGTATAGCAGTGTTGAATTAGTAACGTTAGCTGAGGAATGCTTTTTTACAGGCTCTTTAGATACAAATAAGTTGTATCAAGTACTTGATGAACTACATATAGATAAAACAATAGATGTACTTGTACTAGGGTGTACGCACTTTCCGATATTAGCAGAGCCGATTAGTCAGTATTTTGAAGGGAATGTAAAATTACTTGATTCAGGTGTAGCGATAGCAAATAGAGTCAACTTCCTACTTAACCAACTTAACTTATGTGTGGATAAACAAACAGACATAAAAAAGCCGCTGCAATATTATGCAACGGCTGATGTGTTTAGCAATAAGCTAGCGGTAAAGCTAGTTACACTGACTGATCCGTCTCAGTACGTAGAGCATTAGAATCATCTTCTTGTTTTTGTTTTGCTTCACGTACCTTTAAAGTACGTTGTTGGAACTCGCTATCGTTCAAGTTAGCAATTGCATTGTCTGCATCAGCTTGCGCCATTTCAACAAAACCAAAGCCACGACGTTTGCCAGTATTCTTATCCTTTAATAAACGAACATTGAATACTTTGCCTTGTTCTTCAAATAATGCACGAACCACACCTTCGTTTGCACGATAAGGAAGGTTACCAACATAAAGCGTTTTTGTTTTAACTTCAGCTTCTTCAGTCACATCAGATGATATTGCAGCAATAGCAATCGCACCTATTAATAAACCAGCACCAAATAGTAATGCAGGGTTTAAAGCTAAGCCGCCTAAAGCAAACTCAACAACAACAAAACCAACTACAGCAAGAATAACAGAGAAGATAAAAGATTTTTGATCGGGTAATTTCATTTTAGATCTACCAATAAACAGGAAATAAACATTAATTTAACATTGTGAACTTGCTATCTTAACGCCTAAATCAAACATAGCAATGATATTTGTATTAAATAATAAATAAGAGCATAAAAAAGCATCATCTTAGACGGGTTTTCATGCGGTTTTACGTGGTTTTGTTCTATTTTTGTTCGAACAGTAAAAAGATCTAAAAAAAGGGTTGATCTGTTTTTGGATCTCCCTATAATGCGACCCCACTGAGACGGGAAACGCCAAAGCATAGCGAGGCACGAACTACTCAGAGAGTTAAATAAAACTTCGGTTTTAAATCTTCTAAAAAGAAAGTTTAAAACTAAGTGTTGACTCGAAAAATAAAGGGTGTATTATTCGCATCCCTTGAGACGCTAAAGCGACTCAAAACGTTCTTTAACAATATAAAGCAATCATCTGTGTGGGCACTCGTACAGATTGAGTTCTAA
>NZ_JACJED010000034.1:0-24310 GCF_014163885.1 Pseudoalteromonas sp. SR43-2
GATTGTATTCAGCGGTATCAACCTGCTTAATAGCGGCTGCGTGAATTATTACATCAACACCTTCACACGCTTGCGTTAAACGCTCTTTATCGCGAACATCACCAATAAAAAAACGTAATTGCGGGAAATCGTATGCTGGGTATTTTTGTTTTATTACAGATTGCTTTAATTCGTCACGCGAATAGATGATTATTTTTTTTACATCTGGGTAACGCGCTAAAATAGTTTCTATAAATTTTTTACCAAATGACCCTGTGCCACCCGTGATTAATACTGTTTTATTATTTAACATAAAGATTCCTAGAAATATGATTTTTTATATAGAATTTAGAACTTTTAAAACTTTATCGGTATCCTCAGGTATATCTATTGCAATTGATGAGGATTTAAGCTCAATCATCTGTACAGTTATATCGCTCTCAAGAAACCTTAGTATTTCTATATCCTCTACTTTTTCTATTTTGGTTTTAGAATTGTGATCAGCAAAAAACTCTAAATGTTTTTTTGAAAAAGCATAGATACAAACTTGTTTATAGGCAAAATGAAACTGGTCACTTTTACTTAAAGGTATAGGGGAGCGGCTCATGTATAACAGTTTATTACTTTGACTTACGACAACTTTAGGTATAGTAAAAGAACGAAACTCTTCTTCAGTCTCAATTTTGCACATCGCATTTACTATTGTATCCGGCTTTTTTTTGTATGCATCAATAACTTTACAAATATCGCTCGGTTCAATTAGAGGCTCATCACCTTGAACGTTAATGATGAAGTCAGCGTTTAATTTTTTATTAGCTTCTGCTAATCGATCAGTACCCGTCATGCAATTTGATGAAGTCATTATCACTTGAGCGCCAAAACCCTTACACACACTTTCAATTTTTTCACTATCGGTGGCTATATAAACAAGCTCTTGTTCCACAGCTTTACAGCACCGCTCCCAAACATGTTGTATCATTGGTTTACCACATAAGTCGATTAGTGGCTTACCCGGAAAACGGCTTGACTGGTATCGAGCTGGAATAACGACAGCATACTTCATATTTAACCCTCTGAAATCTCTGACCACGTTTTTATCACTTTAAAATTAGCCAACTGACTTCTTTTAGCCAATTCGACAGGCACATTAGAAAAAGGAATATAGGCAATAAATTCGATATTATTAACTTGTGAAGCCTCTAAATCAGAGATAGCATCACCAAACATAACTGCATTCAGGCTATTACCTGATTTAAGTATACCCGCTACTAAATCAGACTTTTTGGTAGGAGAGCCGTAAATTTCATCAAAATATACATTCAACCCTCTCGCTTTAAATACATCTCGCAACTCTTGCTGCTCAGAACCACTTGCAATATATTTTTTTCCACTTAACTGATTAATAAATTCGATAAACCCAGGTGTTATATCTGATTGTAAATAAAGGGATTTACACTGGGCTGAATACTCTTTAAGAATATTTTCTTTAGCTTTATTCTCAGTTACTTTATCAAGCTCTAAAAACTGCTCAATAAATACATCTACATGATGAAAACGAGAACGCCCAAAATTATTACGAAAATAATCAACACATGCCTTAACTTTATCTAAATCACTAATAGTAGATTCTAGCGCACGCTGCATTGCATCTATTTTTAGTTGATTAGAGTCTAAAATCACTCCATCACAATCAAATATATATATATCGAATTTAGAGATCTGGTGCATACACAGACCCTTTAGTTAGCGGATATGTTGTTGGTGTTAAAGAGGTAATATCTAAATTTGATTCATGCTTAGTATATAAATCTAAAATTTTAATCATTTCTTGCTGTCGAGAATCATTTTTATCATAACCGTCAAAACCAATTGATTTAATCGACCGTGGCTTTGACTCCATCAATATAGCTAGCACGTAAGCTGCTGTTATATCTGAAGGAACTATCGCATGTATTTTATTAGCTGATAACTCTCCATTTTTAACTTCTAAACCATAATCAAGCAACTCAAGGTTATTAATGAGCGTAAGCTCATTTTCAGTAAAACGGTGTATTGGTAGTATTACTGGTTTATTTAATACTTTATAACGGTGTGCATCAGCTAAAAATTTAGAGTTATGGGAAATCACATAATAATCAATTAAATCAGCTGGAATAACTTCGCTGATATTAATTGATATAACCACTGGTTTATAATTTTTAATATAAAGTTTTATCGCATTTAAATATTTTTTTGTGCTTGGCCCATTGGCAATAATAAGTACATTTTTATTATTAAATATCCCACTTACAGATTCAGTACCTGAAATTTCAGCATTACTTGCATTAAACGATAACGCAGTATTTAACACCGCACCATTATATGAAGTCGTACTTTCTAATTTACTCAAGTAATCAATCGCACCTACAATTTCATCCGTACCGTAATGAGTATTAGATAATAAGTTTTGAATGTAGGTAGGGTGTACGTTGTTTTGAGCCCCTAAGAAGTACAGTAAATTACTACCCCAACCATATTTTTTTTGCATTGGCTCAAAATGGCGTATTACTAATTCGTAAACAGGCTTTGATTTATATACAGAGGTTTCTTTATCAAGAACAGCTAATAAGCTTTCTGTTGGTGTATTACCTGCACCTCGGCCCATACCTGTTATGGTAGTATCAAGCCATGTAACTCCTAAAGCTTTAGCAGTAAGCGTATTATCAAGGCCTTTACCCATATTGTTATGAGTGTGTATACCTAACGGACCATCCCACTGCGTACGCAATGCATTAACTATACGCGTTACTTCGTCTCCGTCCATATTACCTAATGAATCAGCAAAGTATAACGAGTCTAACACTCCCCACTCTTTTGCTTGGCGTGCTTTTTCAGCAATTACACCATCAGCCTTACCGCCTGCTTGCATTAGATTATAGCCTACTAAGTAGCCTAATTTTTTTAGCTGCTTAACTATTAAACCTGACTCTTCAACTTCATGGAAGTGGGCTGCAATACGTACAAGACCAATTTTACTCTCACTAGCTGGCACAAATAATTTACTGACTGCATTTTCAATGCTAAGACCTGATTCTAAAATAGTTTTAGCGTCAACCATCACACCATAAACAGGCCCTTGTGGCAGGTCTAAGGAGTTAATATGCGACTCGGTTGTATAAGCATACGCACCTAAAAAACCTTCTTTAGGAAAATTGCGCAAACCAAGTTCAACGTAGTCTATATTTGCGCCACTGACTGCATTTAAATATGCCTCTACAACTTCAGACTCAAAATCCCAATTATTGTAATAGCCACCATCTCTTAATGTGCAATCGAGAATTTTCATGAATTTCCTTTATTTATCCGATTTATATTCATAATTGTAATAACCGTAATACCCATAAGCATTACTCGCTTTTTTAACAACACCGTTAAATACTACGCCTTTAACGTCTATGCCGTTTTGTTCAAAGCGATTGCGGGTTAGGTCGATTTCGCGTAAGTGGTTTTGCCCAAAACGTGCCACAAGTAATGTGGTGCCCGTATGTGCACTTACTATTGCAGGGTCAGTCACTGCAAGTATTGGAGGGGTGTCGATAATTATAATGTCGTAAGCAGCGCTTACCTCTTCAACTAATTTGCTAAAGTTGCTATGCATTAATAGCTCAGAAGGATTGGGCGGTATTTGACCACGCGTAATAACGCTTAATCCTTCTACTTTGGTTGATTTAGTAACTTGCTCTAGGTTTAAACGGCCTGATAAGTAATCACTTAATCCATCGTCCCACTTTAAACCAAACTGTGTTTGTAAGTAGCCTTTGCGCATATCGGCATCAATAATAAGTACCTTTTTACCGCTTTGCGCAAGTACTGATGCTAAGTTAACCGATATAAATGACTTACCCACACTTGGGCTTGGGCCCGATATAGCAATAATGTTGTTTTTAGCTTCCATCATCGCAAAGTGCAAACTAGTACGTAAGCTACGTAGTGCCTCAATTGCCAAGTCGGCTGGGTTATCGAGCGCTAATATACTTTTAGGCTTACTTGTTTTATTTTTAAGGGCTCGCTCGGCAAAGCCACTTAGTTTATCTTGATAATCTGAGTGCGGTACACTCGCGTATACAGGTATGCCTAGCGCTTCAATTTCGCTTGGGTCTTCAACCCCTTTGTGCATTGCTTTTTGTATAAGCACAATTGCCACAGCTAACATACCACCCAGCATAGTAGCCATTACTACAATTAATGCTTTTTTAGGTTTAACTGGCTTGCTGGTATTTACCTCGGCGTAGTCAATAATACGTACATTACCTACGGTGCCTGCGCGTACTATATCTAGCTCTTGCGTTTTACTAAGCAATAGTGTGTAAATTTGGTTACTTACCTCAACATCGCGCTTTAAGCGTAGTAGCTCTTGTTGAGTTTCGGGTAGGTTACCTACCTCACCAACAAGCTCTTGTTTTTGGTTTTCAACCGCTTCTATTTGCTCAAGTATACCTTGGTATGCTGGATGATCTTTTTTAAACTTTCGGCCAATATCTAAACGTTTTAAATTTAGCTCTTGTAACTTGGTTTCAAGCTTTACAACTTGCTCAAGCACGCCTTGCGTTTCTAACGTTATGTTTATTGATTGACGTTTTATTTGGTAGTCGTTAAAGCGTTGCTCTGCGTATTCAAGCTGTTTTTTAATTTCAGGTAATTGTACTTCTAAAAACTCAAGCGACTTTTGCGCCTCTGCGCTATTGCGCTCAACATTACGGCGTACGTAAATAGCGGCTACTTTATCAAGGACTTTTTCAGCGTAGCTTGGTTTAGTGCTCTGTAAGCTTAAATTAATTATGCCTGAGTCTTTGCCTTTTTCACTTGCGCCAATTGCTGCTTGTAAGTCTAAAATTGTATTAAGGCGATCTTTACGGGTAATAGTAAACTCTGTACCAGGGCGCGCATTTAAAGTACGAATGGTTAGGTTAAATTTACCGTTAGTGAGTTCCTCGCCCACTTTACCCGATAATATTTGTTCGCCGTCAGCATTTAAAAGTATAAGGCTACTATTCGCTTGCGCTACCAAGGTAAATGTTTGATTAACAGCAGTACGTGGTACGTCAAACCTAAATACATTTATGCTCTCACCGCCCCATGCGTAGCTGTTAGCACCAAAGCTTGGCTCAGCTAGGTCGCCATCTCCCACTGGGGTAAAAGTACGGTAAGCTCGGCTACCTATAAACGGGAATAGTTTGGGCTCTGCAATTATATCAAGCTTTAGCGTATCAACGGCCTCACCTATTATACTGCGCGACTTTAGTAGCTCTATTTCGGTTACTGCAGCCGATGTACTTTCAAACATGCCTGCCATATCGTCAAAGCCTGGGACTGATGCGCCACCGTCTTCAACTTGTATCATGGCTGTTGCTTGGTAAACGGGGGTACTTAATACTGCATAAATAACACCTACAAACATAAATAGCGCAGTTACGGCTACTATAAAATATTTGCGATCGAGCAATGCGCCTAATAGCGCCATTAAATCAATTTCTTGCGTTGGTTGCGTATTATTAGTGCTTTTACTATTCGCGCTACTTGCGCTGTTATTCGGCTGGGTATTCATTAAATTAGCCATTCCTTATAAATACTTTTGCCAAGCGCTACACGCGCTGTCGATTAATGTATAAACGTGTTCAAAAGCCTCTTGGCTTTGGCGGTAAGGATCTGGTATTTCAGCGTTATTAATCCACTTACCGAGTAAAAACGTTTTACCTCGCGCCTCTGGGTAACGTGCGTGTACATCGTTTAAATGGCGCTCTTCCATTACGAGTATTACGCTGTTTTGCGCAACTAAACTTGATGTAAGCTGTTGCCCTTGGTGAGCATCCATATTAATACCATGTGCAAGTGCTATTTGCTTTGCCTTTGCATCTGCTGGTTTACCTTCAAGTGCTGTTAACCCAGCAGACGATACTTTAATATTTTTGCCTTCAAGCTTTTGCTTTAAAACATACTCACCTGTTGGGCTGCGGCAAATGTTGCCTGCACACACTACTAAAACTGAATCAAACATCTTTAAAAACCCTTAGTTTGCAGTTATATCGTCAACACTATCTACAGTAGCAATTGACGGTAACAGTAAGCTTATTACACGGTTCCAACGGGCAAGCGGTGCCGATGTTACATATACAATATCGCGCGGTTGTAGTTCAAACTGCTCAGCTAATACCATTGCCGCTATATTTTTAGCGTGTAATTGGTACACATTTGCAATAACACCGGTTTGCTCTACGTTACTTTTACGTAGTACAAATACGCCGTTAGCGTCGGCTGTTGCTTCGTTTAAGCCGCCCGAGTCGCTTAGCGCTTCGGCCAAGTTTAAACCATAACGGTTAAGCGTTACTGAACCTGCTTTTTTAACATCACCTAATACAAATATTTTTTGTGCATCGTTACGATTTACATGCACTATGTCGCCATGTTGTAACAAACGGTTTTGCGAAATGTCGCCATGGGCATAAAAGTCATCAAGTTTAATAACTTCTGTTTTGTCGCCACGGGTAAATGTTACTGTGCGCCAATCGGCTGCATCTGTTAAACCACCGGCTTGGTTTAGGGCATCAATTAAGGTAAGTGGTATTTCGGTTACTGGGTATACACCAGGCTTGTTTACTTCGCCAGTAACGTAGGTTTTTTGGCTTCTAAAGCCAACTACTTTTACATCTACTTGTGGATCTTCTATTACTCGACTTAGGCGCTTAACAAGCTCGTTACGTACTTCGCTTATTGTTTTACCTGCAGCGGGTATATTTGGTGCGTAGGCGTAAGTAATGGTGCCGTCTCGTTGAACACGGAAGCCGTCAAACTCTGCGGTACGTTGTACTGCTGCAGGTATTGTTAGCTCTGGGTGATCCCATACGCCTATTGTTAGTACGTCGCCAACACCTAGTTTGTATTCGTAGTTACTAACGTTTAAACCAGCAGTGCTTGAAATTGGTTTAGCTGCTATACGCGCTTGATTTTGTTTATTTATTAGTAGCGAGTCGATTATTTGAATGTTTACTTTTTCGAGATCTTGTTCGAGGTTTTGTGTTTGCTCGCCTGAGTCTATACCTTCAAAGTGGCTGCCTGGAACTATTGTACAGCCGGTCATGCTTAGTATTGCGAGTATTGATGCGAGTGATTTACAGCTTAACGCCATTGTAGAATCCCAAAATTATTTTAATATTGCACTTACTCACCAACCTTGGTGAGCACTTTTATTTTAGCCGACTAATTAAAGCATGCGCACTATTGTGAAGCAATAGCCTTTGCTTTGTAAAAGCTTTGTAACTAAGTTTTTAATTAGCACTGGAATTATATCAGTGTTTTCACAAGGTATTTATGAATAAATTTAACTGAAAGCCGTTTTTAGTTAAACACTTAACGCATTCATCAGCAATTGCACAAAGAGAAGTGAATGATAAGCCATTTAAACAAGTACTTTAGGCTGCTTACTTCTCTAAAGCGCAGTGGTCTCTTAACCTGTGTGAATAACCCCTATTACGAGCTTTGCTCGTCACGCCAGCAAGCTGTGCGTCTACAAGTGACCTTAACCACGGTGCTAAACTTTGCCGTTTGGCTTTCATGTAAAAAGTGCAGCGCGCTCTTAACTTCTTTATGAATAAATCAAAATATGATTGCATAAAGAAGCGAATGAGGAGTAAATGAGAAGCCATTTAAACAAGTGCTTTATGGCTTTTTACTTCTCTAAAGCGCAGCGTGCTCTTAACCTCTTTGTGAATAACCCTTGTTACGAGCTTTGCTCGTCTCGCCAGCAAGCTGTGGTCTACAAATCAACTTAACCACAGTGTTTTAGGCACGCTTCCGCCCTTAGGTTACAGTTCCTATGTACTGATATATAGCTATTTTGTTACGCTTTTAATTATTATTGCTTAATATCTTTATTATCTACACTTACTTCAATTTTTTGGTTGAGTAAGTTAATTAGTAAAATACTGCGTAGGTCGCCGTCTGGCTCTTTGTATATTGCTTGTATATTACTAAATGAATCGTTATTCACACTTACTACATCACCTGCTTTTGGTATTAGTGACTCAGTGGTGTGTAAACGCTCATTTTTTAGCTGATTAATTATATGTGCAGAAACTAATTGATACTGTGACCCATAGGATACAAAGCCACCAATTCCACGTGTATTTTTTACAGCAGAAAAATTACCGTTTTTTGACTCAAGGCATACAAATAAATAATTAGGGAATAAAGCGGTTTGTTTGACGGTACGCCGACCTTTAACCAACCTTTCGGTAGTTAATTTGGGGTAAAACGCTTCAATCCCTTGATTTTGCAAGTTAGTTTTGGCTCTCTCTTCTTGCTTAGGTTTGCATACGACTAAATACCAACTTTCCATAATAGTCCTTAACACATAACTAAGTTGCAAAAAACACAACGCTAAACTAAATAACGGCGGCATTATAACCACCATAGAGTGCCTATGTAAATAAGCCTTAGTGGTTAATAGGCACTCACATTAGTAAACAATGTTATTGAATTTAAGAGAAATAAAGGCTTTAGCGCTTATAAAGCAATGTTTAGAGCAAGCTAAACAAAAGTTTAGGAAAAGGTAATAAATTTATTAAAAACCTGAATTAATATGATCTAAAAATTAATATTTAAGTAAAAACGCAAAGTGATAAAAGTAATAAAAGCGCGAAATAAATTCGCACCTACAGGTTGGTTCATATTTGTAGGTGAGGTTTTATAACTCGCTTTTTAAAAAAGTTAAAGCATAAGCGCGAAGTAAATTCGCACCTACAGGTGGATGCATGTTTGTAGGTGAGGTTATTAATTTAGCTCAAGCGCTATAACCTTGAATATTTATGGCTTTACTTCTACCTTAAAATTCAATGTAACAAATTGATAACAAGGAAGCGCAATGCAAATACTTCACCACGGAGCGGTTAATGGAGTTACAGGTTCGTGCCACGAGCTAGTAATTAACGAGCAAACAAGTGTGCTTGTTGACTGCGGATTATTTCAGGGTGAGGATTCTAAAGCAGATCTTTCGATAGAGTTTAATATTACCCATGTTACTGCGCTTATTGTTACCCATTGCCATATTGACCATGTTGGTCGAATTCCTTACTTGTTAGCAGCCGGTTTTAAAGGCCCTATTTTTACAAGTATTGCATCGGCCAGTTTATTACCTTTGGTAATTGAAGATGCTTTAAAAGTAGGTGTAACCCGCGACCCTAAAATTATAGCTGCCTGCTTAAGCTTATTAAATAAACGCATAGTTGCTGTTGATTATAAAACGTGGTTTGAGCTGCCTTGCAAAGCGCCCGACAAAGCTAAGGCGAGATATCAGCGTGCGGGGCATATATTAGGTTCTGCCTACGTTGAAATTGACGTTACAAATAATGATAACAACAAACATCGCGTTGTGTTTTCGGGAGATTTAGGCGCGCCGTATACCCCGCTACTCCCTTCGCCTAAAGCGCCTTATAAAGCCGACACTCTAGTTATTGAATCAACCTACGGCGATAAAAATCACCAAGGCCGTAAAGAGCGCACAAAAACGCTAAAAAACATTATTGAACGCGCAGTAGCCGACAACGGCGTTGTTTTAGTTCCTGCTTTTAGTATTGGCCGCACACAAGAGCTGCTATACGAGCTTGAGCAACTCATACATGGCTCATCTAACAAGTCTAAGTGGCGAGACATTCACGTAATACTCGACTCCCCTATGGCAGCCAATTTTACTGAGCAATACAAAAACTTTAAACACTTATGGGACAGCGAAGCTAAACGCAAAGTTGCAAACGGTAGGCACCCGCTCGATTTTAAAAACCTAACTACGGTTGATTCACACAAAGAGCACATAGCTGTTATTAACTATTTAAGTACCCGACAAACACCAGCCATAATATTAGCGGCAAGTGGTATGTGTACTGGTGGGCGAATAGTTAATTATCTTGAGCAATTTTTAAGTGACAAAACCACCGATGTATTGTTTGTAGGTTACCAAGGAAACAAAACGTTAGGTCGCGAAATTCAAAAATATGGCCCACGTAATGGCTATGTTTTTATAAACGATGCTCGCATTACTATAAACGCCAAAGTGCATACAATTAGTGGATACAGCGCCCATGCAGATCAAAACGGATTAATTAAGTTTGTAACAGGTATGCATAAAAAGCCAAGCCATATAAAAATTGTGCATGGCGATGATGATGCAAAAAACGCGTTAGCAGCAAGGTACAAGGAAGTGTTAAGTAGTGAAGTTAAAATAGAGATTGGTAAATTGTAGGCAAGAAGCTTGCTCATGCAAGTTAATTTATTCAAATGGAAATTAATTATATGGCTAACACACATAAACGTTTAAAAGGACGCTGCACTTCGATAAACGCTTATTACTCTATTACAATTTGTTGTGATTTTCGTAAGCCATTATTTTCTAACTTTTTATGTGCACGGTTAATTGCGAGTGAACTCATTAAATTTTCAAAAAACAATTCACTTAATACTATCTGCTACGTAATCATGCCTGATCATATACATTGGATTTTACAGTTAAATAGTAGCCTTGACCTTTCAAACCTAGTTAGGAATTTTAAAAACATTACAACTTATAGACTTAATAAACATAGCTGTACGCGTGGAAGGATATGGCAATTAAATTACTATGACCACAAAATAAGAAATGATGAAGATTTAATAGGCCAAGCTAGGTATATAGTCGCAAACCCTTTACGTGCTGGCTTAGTGGACAACATAAAGAAATACCCATATTGGGATTGTGTTTACTTGTAAAGCGGTGGCTTTAAAGCGCCAGCAAGCAAGGCGCCTACACGATTACATACATCGAGGATGAAAAATTCGCGTAGGCGTGAAGCTTGCTCACGCAATTAAATAAATACGTAAAAGCTGCGCTTTTAGTGAGCCAGCAAGCAAGACGCCTACGTGGTCACCATACACCGAGGATGAAAACCCACGTATGCGTGAAGCTTGCTCACGCAATTTAATTTATTCAAATGGAAATTAATTATATGGCTAACACACATAAACGTTTAAAAGGACGCTGCACTTCGATAAACGCTTATTACTCTATTACAATTTGTTGTGATTTTAGTAAGCCATTATTTGCTAACTTTTTATGTGCACGGTTAATTGCGAGTGAACTCATTAAATTTTCAAAAAACAATTCACTTAATACTATCTGCTACGTAATCATGCCCGATCATATACATTGGATTTTACAGTTAAATAGTAGCCTTGACCTTTCAAACCTAGTTAGGAATTTTAAAAACATTACAACATATAGACTTAATAAACATAGCGGTACGCATGGAAGGATATGGCAATCAAATTACTATGACCACAAAATAAGGAATAATGAAGATTTAATAGGTCAAGCTAGGTATGTAGTCGCAAACCCTTTACGTGCTGGCTTAGTGGACAACATAAAGAAATACCCATATTGGGATTGTGTTTACTTGTAAAGCGGTGGCTTTAAAGCGCCAGCAAGCAAGGCGCCTACATGGTCACTACACCGAGGATGAAAAATTCGCGTAGGCGTGAAGCTTGCCCACACTGTTTGATAAATACGTAAAAGCTGCGCTTTTAGTGCGCCAGCAAGCAAGACGCCTACATGGTCACCATACGCCGAGGATAAAATTCGCGTAGGCGAGAAGCTTGTTATCGCAATTTGATGAATATGAAAAAGCTGCGCTTTTAATGCGCCAGCAAGCAAGACGCCTACATGATCACTACACCGAGGATAAAAATCCACGTAGGCGTGAAACTTGCTCACGCAAGTTAATAAATACGTAAAGCTGCGCTTTAAGTGCGCCAGCAAGCAAGACGCCTACATGGTCACCATACACCGAGGATGAAAAATCCACGTAGGCGTGAAGCTTGTTCACGCAATTTGATAAATACGTAAAAGCTGCGCTTTTAGTGCGCCAGCAAGCAAAGCGCCTACATGGTCACATACACCGAGGATAAAAATCCACGTAGGCGTGAAGCTTGCTCACGCAATTTAATAAATACGTAAAAGCTGCGCTTTTAGTGCGCCAGCAAGCAAGGCGCCTACATGGTCACCTACACCGAGGGCGAAATCCACGTAGGCATGTCATTCCTTACAAAGATCAAACTATTGCAATCTATTCGCTTTAGGAGCCACTTACGTTTGGTAAAACTGTAACATTCGTTTGATTATTAAATTTTTGTTTCCAGTTTAAATCACAAATACCGTCAGTTGGTGAAAAAGCAGTAGGTGCGATTAAAAGTAATCTACGTATTTCTTGATGATCTGTTTCGTCACAGGCTAACTTAAGTTTATCTAAAAATGGAGACAGCTCACTCCATGGCATTTTAATTTCTTGTGCACTTAGGATTCTTGGATGGTCGGTGCCAATAACGTTGTCTCCTATAAGGAGCTCTTCAAAAAGCTTTTCACCTGGGCGTAAACCTGTGCATTGTATTTCTATATCGCCATTTGGTCGTTTTGCGTGTTTAACTTCAAGCCCTGACAAGTGAACCATTTTAATAGCTAAATCTTTAATTTTAACAGGCTCTCCCATATCGAGTACAAACACGTCACTTCCCACACCCATTGCGCCGGCTTGAATAACTAGCTGAGCTGCTTCTGGAATTGTCATAAAGTAACGGGTTATGTCTTGGTGGGTTAGTGTTATTGGACCACCCGCTTTAATTTGCTTTCTAAACAGGGGTACAACAGAACCTGACGATCCTAAAACATTACCAAATCGAACCATGGTAAAGCGTGTTGTGTCTTGGATTTCAGATAGCCCTTGCAGTACTAATTCTGCCATGCGCTTAGTAGTACCCATTATATTTGTTGGGCGTACTGCTTTATCTGTTGATATAAGAACAAAAGTTTCTACCTTTGTATATATGGCCGCAGTTGCTAAGTTATAGGTGCCGTAAACGTTATTACGTACGCCTTCTACAACATTGTGTTCAACTAAAGGTACATGCTTATACGCTGCGGCATGGTAAACAGTTTGAACACTAAAAGTAGAAAATGTTGACTCAACTAATTTTTTATTTTGAATAGAGCCCAGTATTGGCAGTATTTCAATATTTAAGTCATTTTTGGCACAAAACTCTGATAACTCTTTTTCAATTGCGTAAAGCGCGAACTCAGAAAGTTCAAATAGCACTAATTTAGTCGGACTATTTTTTACTATTTGCCTACAAAGCTCAGAACCTATAGAACCGCCGGCACCTGTAACCATTACAACTTTATTGGCTATATTTTCCGACATTAGATCTTGACGAGGTTGTACTGAATCACGGCCTAGCAGGTCGTCAATTTCAACATCTTTTACTTCGTCAAGATTAGTTGTTCCTGCAACAATATCTGCCATTCCGGGAACAGTCATAACTTGTAATTTAAATTTTTCTATTGCGTTAAGTACTTCTTTTCGACGACTACGAGATGTACTTGGTAGTGCCAACAATATTTTATTTGCACATTTTTGCTTTGCGATTTCAGCTATTTGCGACGGTGCGTGCACACAAATACCTTGAATTAACGATAAATGCTTTTTAGGGTCGTCGTCTATAAAGGCGACTGGTGAGTATTCAGGGCCATTTGCTAAGGCTGTTGCTAATTGGCGGCCAGCAGAACCTGCTCCATAAATAATTACGCCTTCTTTGCGGCGCATAGTTATTTGGCCAACTACAGCTCGCACGGTTAGCCTTGCACCACCAACAAATAAAATACAAAAGCTGGCATAAATAAAAGGAACGGTGCGTGGTACGGGCGCACTAAGAAAAAAAGATAAAATAGTTAAATAAACGGTCGAAAGTACAACACCGGCAATAATGGCCCACATAGCTTGAGTGTTCATATAGCGCAGCACAGCCCTGTAGAGCCCAAGCTTTACAAAGCTTAATAAACTAAGCGGCAATAATGCTGATAATAAAATCCAAGTATGTGTATTTTTTAATACGGCGGTGCTGTCTAGCCTTAATAAAAAAGCCAGCCAAAAAGCTACAATTATAAATACGCTGTCGATGAGGAGAGAAATAATTCTTTTTTGAGGACGAGGTAAATTAACTAAAAATTTTAAAGACACAATACATTTCCCTGAAGCTAGCAGTAAGACTACTATTCTATTGATTACAATTTTACTACAAGATGAACAACTATTGCACTTAATAAATAAAGACTATATGTAAATATTTATATAGTCTTTATGTATTTGGTTATTTTTTGTTAGTAAACGTTATCGTTAGGTATATGTTTTTATTTTAAAGAAGCTAAAACAAGCACTTCGTTGATTATTTGAGCTGTTTTACCTATTTCGCTTTCAGTCAAAGTTGGATGCACTAAAAACATAATTGACGTTTCTCCTAACTGTACGGCATTAGGTAAACGTTTTTTAGGTCTCCATGGGGTATCGTCAAATGCTTTTTCAAGATAAACCTCTGAACAACTACCTTGGAAACACGGTACACCACGTTCCGTAATTTCGTTTACTATACGGTCGCGATCCCAATCATTAGCCAAACATTCTGGTTTTGTAAACATATAGTGCTTATATTGAGCATGTTCGATATGTTCTGGTACATTAACTAATCTTATACACTCAAAATTCTCTGCAGCACTATCGAGCAATGTACTATATGCTTGGCGTTTTGCGGTCCAATCAGCCATACGCTTTAGCTGAATACGACCTATAGTAGCTTGCATTTCGGTCATACGCCAATTAGTGCCAAAGCTCTCATGTAGCCATCTAAAACCTGGTGGATGTTCTCTATTATAAATAGCATCAAAGCTTTTCCCGTGGTCTTTATAGCTCCACATGCTTGACCATAACTCTTTTGAGTTAGTCGTTACCATGCCGCCCTCGCCGCCTGTGGTCATTATTTTATCTTGGCAGAAACTCCATGCACCTATGTGACCAATGCTTCCAACAGAACGACCTTTATATTTAGCACCATGCGCTTGTGCACAGTCTTCAATTACATAAAAACCATGTTCTTTGCTGAGCGCCATTATTTCATCCATTTCCGCTGGCATACCTGCTAAATGAACAACAATAACTGCTTTAGTTTTTGGTGTAAGTACTGCTTTTATAGATTCGGCGGTAATAGCTTGGCTATTCAGATCGACATCTGCAAATACAGGTGCCGCTCCTGATGTAACAATACTTGAAGCAGATGCTAAAAAGGTGCGTGGTGTCGTTATTACTTCATCACCAGCGCCGATGTTTAATGCTTTGAGTGCAAGATCAAGTGCTAATGTGCCATTACCTAACGCTATTGCGTATTTGCTGTCAGCCCAGCTTGCAAATTCTTTTTCAAATTCACGGCCTTCAGTACCCGTCCAATAATTTACTTTATTAGATAAAATAACGCGGCTAACTGCATCGGCTTCTTCTTGTGTAAAGCTAGGCCATGGGGAAAATGGGGTATTTAACATGAAATTCCTATAAGATTTAAAAGGCTTAACTATTTTCTGAAACTTTAATGCAGGGAGAGCCATAAGCAATTACACCTGATGGTATATCTTTAACAACCAAACTACCTGCACCAATTAATGTATTATCGCCAATATTAATAAGTTGTTTTACTTTACTTCCAATACCTACCCAACTACTTCGCCCGACGTAAACTCCGCCAGCTAACGAAGTACCAGGACAAATATGGGTAAAGTCACCTATTTTACAATCATGCTCAATTATAGCTGAGGTATTAATTATACAGCCACGGCCTATTACTGCGAAAGCGTTAATAACAGCGTTGGCAGCTATAACAGACCCAGAATCTATTTGAGCATATTTACTTATAATTGCACTTGGGTGTATTAGGATTGGAAGTGTGTAGCCATTTTTGGCTAACATTTTTATTTTTTCTTCTCGAGTATTATTGTGACCTATAGCAACAGCAACATTCATGTTGTTACTAGGTACATTCAGCAAATCTGAAAATGTACCTACAACAGACCAATGCTCTATATTTTTTTTATTAGGATAGGCATCATCATAAAAGCTAACACTAAAGCCTAGCTGCTCCGCAATATCAGCTATTATTTTACCGTGGCCGCTAGCTCCTAAAATAGCCAGCGTTTTTAAAGCTGGCTTAGTCATTATTAGAACCTTTAAAAGGCTCAATAGTTACGTGCCCATCAGCACTGATGCCCTCTCTTATAAAAACTTTTTTTACCGTTAACAGTAATATTTTCATATCGAGGAGGAAGCTTTGATTTTCTACATACCATACATCAAGCTTAAACTTTTCATCCCAGCCAATCGCATTACGCCCGTTAACTTGTGCCCAACCTGTTATACCAGGTCTTACATTATGGCGTTTAGCTTGTTCTGAGTTATACAGCGGTAAATACTGAACTAGTAGTGGCCTTGGCCCAACTAAGCTCATGTCGCCTTTAAGAACATTAAACAAACCAGGTAGCTCGTCTAAACTGGTAGAACGTAAAAAAGCACCAAATTTAGTCATTCTTTCGTTATCTGGAAGCAAGTTACCGTGCTTATCTTTGGCATCGAGCATGCTTCTAAACTTCATCATTTTAAACACTTTACCGTTTAAGCCAGGGCGGTCTTGCGTAAACAAAATAGGTGAGCCCAATTTGATCCTGATTAACACAGCAACCAGTAATATAACTGGAAGTAAAATCAAAAATACAATTATTGAAACCGTTAAGTCAAAAAGATACTTAATCATTAATAGCATCCTGTAGCGTTTTTTCGACTCTTGTAGCCATCATGTCTCTAGAAAAATGTTCATAAGCTAGTGTTTTACAGCTATTCACGGCTGCTTCGTAATCAGATTTACTGTCAAGAAAGTCACTAATAAGCATACTAGATGCCTTGTAATCATCCGCATCTAAAACTAAGCCACATTTGTGTTCTTTAATGAAGTCTTTTTGCCAACCACCGTAATTAATTGCGATGGGCGTTTTTGAAGCTAGTGCATCAAACAGCTTATTTGCAGAATTGTGCCACATCTCTTTTACTGGACCGAATAATGACAAAGATAAGTCTGCGGCAGATAATAAACGAACTATTTCTGTTTTTGGTACTGGGTCAAGAAAGTATAGGTTTTTATTGTAAACACCTAGCGCCCTTGCTTCGCTTATTATCTTCTCTTTTTCCATCCCGTCACCAATTGCAACAAAACATAAATTTGGATTAGAGTTCTGCGCAGCTTTTGCCAAGCCCACAATATAGCTCACATTATTAATTAGACCGAATGTACCCGTATATACAATAAGTTTTCTAGCATTAACAAAACCTAACTTAGATGTTAAATAATCGATGCCAACATCTTCACTAACATCAAACAAACTCGTATCACAACTATTTGTAGCAAGGGTTACTTTGTCAGGTGAAATTCCATGCTTTATTATTCCATCACACATGCCTGGTGAAAGACCAATCAATCTAGTTGAATTTTTATAGGTATATTTTTCTAACCATGTTGCAAATTTTATTATTAATTTATTTTTTATCACGCCAGCAGCCACAGGCAATTCAGGCCATAGATCACGCACCTCAAATACTAGAGGCCTTTTTTTGCACTTAGAGTAAATCACACCGGGTATTGCAATAGTTAAGGGTGTACTAGTAGCAAAAACCACATCGGCTTTGATAGAAAAAGATTTAACTGTTGAGCTTACTGAAAACCTAATAAATTTTAAAATTCGCTTAAAAAAACTATCTTTATTTGAATATGCTAGATGTAGAACGTGTAGTTTTATACCTTCAATATCTATAAGGTTCCAACCATGGTTTAGATTATAGTTTTCTGAAAAATAAGCCGAGCTAGTAATAAATGTAACATCATGACCACTTTTAACTAGTCGCTTGGCCATTTCATAAGATCGCGTTCCAGCATTTGACTCAGGCGTAGCAAAGTATTGATGTAGATATAGGATTTTCATTAGTTATCCTGTTTATAGATTTGAACTGATAGGTTTGAACTGATAGGTTTGACATTAATTTGATCAAAGCCAGAACTTAATGGTATCAAAAATTTAATTACATAAGTGATTAATTATACATGGGAATAAACTTGAGTTAAAAAGTCTCATGGTTATATAATACTTAAAATCACCTTTTAAAATAAGTTCTTAACATTAGTATTATCTTTCTATAAAAAGACAACTCAGCAGGAATGTATATTGCCCATCTGATCATTAGAGGAAAGCTAATATAAAATGGGTAAAAACGTAATAAATAACCGCGTGCAGAAAAGCGTCCTAGCTGATCAATCTCTCTACCTTCAAGTACCGTGGTATGAAAACATGTAGCTAAATCTAGATATCTTACCTTTGCATTGGACTGAAATAAATTTAATACAAACTTATTTTCTTCGCCGCAAGGAAGATCTGTACCCAAGCCCAAATTTGTATCAAATTTAATATTGTTATCGTTTACAAATTCACGCCTTACGACTATTTCAATTGAAGATATTTTTAACGAATTGGTTAATCGATGAGTTTTATGAAAAGTATAATTTTTATAAAATTCATTTTTATTTTCTAATGATTTAACTTTAATAAAAACAAGATCGTCACTTGATTTTGAAAGTGTTTCCAAAAGTTTCTGTAGAGCTTCAAATTCTATTTTGATGTCATCATCTTGAATCCATAACCATTTATTCTTATTTTCTTTAAGCAGTGTATTTCGGCTGCGGCTTAGCCCTGACTCATTTGTTTTTAATACTTTTATTCTTTCAGAGATAACTATAGCCACATTCTCTGATTCTCTTTGAGAACAAATTAAAAAATCAATACTAGGATCAATTTTTTTAATATTACCCTGTATATATATAATCAACTCACTCAAAGAAGAAGCGACAGTTGATATGCCTATTGTTAACATGGAAGCCTTGTGATTAAAGATAAATTTTACCCAATATATTATAAGGTATGTATTGTTCTGCATTTGTTATTTTGTAAACAAAAAAAACAACAATCAACGATACTATAAACAAATAAACAAGCTTACCACCTCCCTTAAATATACGCATCAAATAAGTCAAAAGAACTATGTTCGTTATGTTGAAAATAATAACGAATCGGTCACTTAAATCCTCAAACTGTAAAAACAAAATACTTAAAATAAGTCCAATAAAACTCAGGTTGAAAAATAAGTTGTAATATTCAAACCTTCTTTCTAACCTTTTGTAATAATATAATAAAATAAAGAACATTAAGGGTTTTTCTATAAATGAGAAAGAAAATGGCTTTGGTTCTCCTGAGGAAACATATGATTTAAAAGCATAAAGAATAATATTCGAACTTGGCAAGGCGTCAGCTAGTAATTTAATTATATTGATAGCCTGTAAAAATATAGAACTCGCTAAGATCAACAAAAATACGCGGGGACTAAATTTTTTGTGTACAAAAAAGTACAAAGGTAATACAGTAATTAAACTAACATGAAACGTGATTCCTATTATATTTAATAAAAAGTAACCATAAATATTCCTACTTTTAATGTACCGTATGGAATATAAAAATATTGCTACAGCAATACCTTGCCTTAAAAACATCATATTAAACTGAAAATAACCATATCGCATGTATAGTAGTAATGCAAAAATGGTCATTGGTGTATAAATAGATACACTTTTATATGTTAATCCAATTGTAAATAATGCAGTGACCACCAGAAAAAAATTAAAGTCTTCAACAAAATAATGAATAATAAAATTATAAGTTAAGTAACCTTTTTCTAAGCGATTATTATCTGAAAAGTAATTAAATAAGTTAGATAGATATTCAGGCGCATCATAAAACACCTGATGGTACACTTCCCAGTCAGGCTTCGCACCAACCTCATGTCTTAAACCCGCAAACAGAGCTAGTATAAGAACTAAAAAGTACCCTAGAAAACTATAATCTTTTTTTGCTATAGATGAATATGAAAACAAAACAACAACAGCAATAAGAACTAGATAAATCATTTACAAGAAGTCACTATTCATCGAGTTTTAAATCTAAGATCAATTTTTCATATAAAGAGTCTTTATCAAAAACTGAATTTTTATCTAAACCATCTCTTCTCAATTGTTCATTCCATAAATGTACGGCTTGAGCCCCATCCAGATTAATACACTCGTCACTAGCAAAAAATATATGCTTCCAATCAGCGGATGAAATTGGATAATATTTTTGGATTGGTGCAGCAAAATTAAGTAAACTGTCTTTTTTCACAAAGCCTGTAAGTGCTTTTGGGCCGGTAATTCCCCACGGTAGATATGAAAAATCCCCTCTTCCCCATGTCCTCCCTACAAGCTTTCTGATTAAGAACTTATAAGTATCCCACTTAGTAAATTGAAATGGATTATTACAGTAGTCACTTAAATTAGAAAATAGCTTGTTACCGGATTCCAGAGTTCCAATTACGGCATTGTTTATATAAGTATCATTCTCAAAGCCAAAATCGAGCTCGTTCTCAATGTAAAATGGAGAGAGGCAGATAACGTCCATATCAACCCAATAGGTATTACTACACTTTAAAAGCATTTCATATCTAAAATGATTCGCAAAACCTGCGTAACTTCCTTTCCCCTTGCCTGTGACTGCTCCATAAGTGAATATTTTATCTCTAGGGAGTATTAAATTAGCGTCTAGCACTTCCACACCTTCAGGTATGTTTAGCACTTCATCATAAGTATATAAGTATACTTTATGCCCTGCGCGCAAAAAAGACGTTAAACACACTCTCTCTAACCTAGATAAAGATCCACCGATCCATAATGATCTTATTTCTGCCAACACTATATCTATACCTTTTTATTAATTTCGTGGCTTTATTACCAATAACGATAATGAATAATCGACTAGTAATTTAAATATACATTTAGTAATAAGGTATTATTAAACTACTTAATATCTGAGTACTTATTAGCAATGGTTAAATAATTAAGCCAAATAATACTCTAATTAAACTTCTCTTCGTTTTTAAGCCTAAAGTAATGCTCAGAATCTCTATGACTAAAAACAACAGCAGGGTGTCCGCCTGCAATAGCGAGCGCAGGAATATCAGATACAACCACACTACCAGCCTGTATTACAGCCCCTTCACCAATTTTAACACCACCTAAAATAATAACTCGGTTTCCTAGCCAAACGTTATCGCCTATTTCAATATCCTTTAAAATATAAGTATTGTCATAAGGTAGGGCTCCACCATTAATATTATGGTTTTGAGCTATCATCATGCACGACGACCCTGAGTGAAAGTTATCACCTATTGTAACTCTACCCCCACCCGAAATTTGCATACCGTTAAAATGGCAGTTATTCCCTAAGTACGTATTTCCATTAAAACTACTTTTATAGTTAATATTTGGTAACGTGCCAAAGTAAGATATATTTTTAATGGCCTGTTTTGTATGGTATTTTTTTCCAAGTTGACGTTTCACTTTTCGTAGAAAGTTTAATAAGGTTTTCATCTTAGCTCCCTCAATCCCCAAGGCATTTTATATAATTTTGCACTTACAGCCCATGTGCAGCTAAACTGCCAAAAATTAGCAATTAAAAAGGCAAGTGCGGCACCAACAATTCCATAAATTGGAACTAATATTAATAATAAACCTATATTTATTGCACCTGATGTAATTGTCACATACGCTAAGTATTTAGTTTTTTTAATATAAAAAATGTAATTTGTAACCATAAAATACATACCTAAAAATATCTGCCCTGTTATTATAATAGGGAGAACCTCTGCCGCCTGATGAAACCTTTCACCTACTATTAGCTTTAATAGTGGTGGGGCAATTAAAAAAGATAGTAATGCCATAAATATTAAAACAATAAAGTATCCATAGGTTTTTTTCACAATTGATAGTTTATTATTTGGACTATCTTGTTTTAGTTGCCCAAATAGCCACGGTACATAAGCCTTATTAATGCTAGTGAACACAATATTTAAAGCCCCCCCTAAATTAAGGGCAACCATGTAGGTACCAGTCATCTCTAAACCTAGCTCCTTATTAATTACAAGCCTATCTACCGATAATAATAAAAAACCTCCTAATACATGAGGAATTAACGGCACTCCAAATGATAATGCATAATTAATATCTTCTCTGCTGTATTTAAATAGAACAAGTTTCTCTTTACGAAGTGTAAAATAAGATAAAGCCCCTATTATTAAACTTGTTATAACAATTCCATAGATACGACCGCTTGGTCCTAGCTTTAATAAAACAACAAATAATAAACTAAATACTAAAACTACTACTGCATTTGCTATTTGTAGAGCACCGTATGACTTGGCTTTTCCTCTAATTTGCCACTGTCCTAAGCGTATATTTAAGATAAAACTGAAGAATACACTTAAAACCCCCAGGTAAATCCAAGTTAGCGGTATACCTAAGTACCCAGCTAAATAAGGCCCTAGCAAAAGCAAAAAAAACACTGAAAAACAGGTACTAAACAATAGAATAAAAAAGCAATTACCGTTAAATCTTGCAAGCTCAAACTCTGTGATTTTCTCGTCAAAGAAACGCCTATTTGCAGCGCCTTGAACACTCAAACCAATTAAAGCAGCTAAAGCAGTTGTGAATATAGAAAACATTGCTATTTGTCCATATTCAGCTGGATTCAAATACCTTGTTAATATAGGGAGTAAAATAAAAGGAATAGCGGCACTCACAATAGAGCTTAGTACATAGATAGAGCTACTTTTAATAAAACTACTCATAATTATTTGAGTTCATAAAGTGTGTGATAGTTCGATTCTGATAATTCAAAAAAATCTTCAAAGCTTCTCTCTTTTAATATATTTCCTATCAACCTGGCAGAAAGATCACCTTCTTTATTTTCCCATTTTGTCATATACGTTGCGCTATATTTTTTTACTGCCTTACTACGTTCTGCACCAGAACAGTAAGTAACCCCTTCATTAATGGACTGTTCTATATTATCTATATTCAGGGCATATACTAATCCATTTTTTAGATACCCATAATAATCAGATATTTCAGCATCAGAAGAAAATTCATAGTATAAAGTCGCTTTTCCAGCCAAAGCGGCTTCCAAGTGAATACTAGAGTTAGCAGAAATTAAGCAATTTATTGAGGTAAAAAAGGACCTTAAGCTATCCTTCCTTGGGTCACACCATTGAACTTGATTTTCAGTAAGGATCAATCTCAATTCCTCTAAGAAAGAAGTAGGTTGAGAAGGATGCGTTCTTATAAGTACCCTTTTCCCACTACCTTTTAATTTTTCAATTAATACTTTTAAGTAATCAAACTTGTCTAACATATTGACTGCAATTCCAATATCAAAATCGACTGCTCTTTCTTTTTTTATGTTTATGATTTTTTTTTGACCACTTAAAAATATATTAACGGGTAATGTAGATATGCCAGGCAAATTTCCAGCACAACTTTTATAAGTTTCGTGTGCTATTTCACCATCGAGCAATGCATAATCAAACTGTAGGGGTGGAAATAATTTAGAAACAGACGCATGTTGCATGTAAAGTGTTTTTATTTTTAACATTTCACATACTAGGCGTAAGCATCTATTGGCACTATTATGATCATTTGACATTACAACTAACTTTAAACTTCCGTTAGAGGATAGCCTATATAAAGTTCTAATAAAGTACGGTAAAAAAGTGTAACTTTGACAAAGTGCAGAAAAGAAATATTTTTTTTCAAAATTTTTATTAGCTTTTTTTAGCTTAAAATACAACTTTGGCGAGTTCAGAATACACGTACACAAACTGATTAAAAAATCTAATACACTTATTGAGAAGTGGCTACTTTTATCGTCGACTACTTCCGAAGTAATTAGATTATACCCAATACCCAACTTATTTAATCCGTTCAAAGTTGAATTCAAGCTGTTATATTGATTTTTAGTCGCAGCAAATACCAATACTTCTTTAGTACGACTCAAATTATCTTTACCTAAGCGAACTGATTTAAAAAGGGTATAAAAATATAAACATATTTGGAGGATTACTCCTGGGTAATTAGATTTCAATCTTTTAAAACTATCGATATTATCTAGCTGCGTTCCAAAGAAATATGATAAAACACATTCATCTTCTTTAGATAAAGAAGCTTTTATCAATTTAAAGGTTTTTATTATATTCATTTTATTATGACAACATTAATAAATAATATTTCACTTAATAAGCTCATACGAAAGAGCGCTTCCTGAAACAATACTTGAGCTAGCTTTTCTACCTATCACGTCATATAAATGCTTAGGGGCTAAGCCATAACCAGGCCTTATACTCTTTACATTTTCATGTGTAAATAACTCACCTTCAGCAACATCTTTTACCACATACAGTGAGCGTCTGAATATAGCATTTCCTTTCTCACTCTCTTTGCGCTCGTA
>NZ_JACJED010000035.1:0-18557 GCF_014163885.1 Pseudoalteromonas sp. SR43-2
GGGCCAATTAGTGTACCCAAAGTAGCTGGTGATATCCCCTTATTGATATTCGCGCAATGAAATATAACAAATACATGAACCGGATTTTGGCAAGAGCAGCCAAAACCGGTTATGTAGGGTGTTATATGCACAAGGAGGTTCGGTGAAGTTTTTAACATTAACGTTCTTAATTTTATTTTCGACTATATCACTAGCTAAACTCGCCCCATCTAAATGGAGTGATTTAATCCATAATTCAGAGTTTATCGTTTATGGAGTAGCTCAAGAAATTAAAATTACTGACTTAGGAACTGGTCAGGCTAAGTACAAAATAATTGAAAGTATTAAAGGTAAATATACTGAGAAGTACATTACGGTGCATTGGTCTTCAGAAGTGCATGACCAAAGAGTTTATGAAATTAACACTAGTAGCGTACTTTTCGTTAAAAAAGACTCTAAAGGTAACTACGTTGGTACTTCCTACGGAAGATCTTTCTGGAAGGTCAATATAGATTATTCAAATAGAGAAAATAGTTATATTAATCTATTCGGTTCTTTGGGTTTGGTTCAAGATACTCCTGAATCAATTACTGAGTATTTTTACCCAGAAAGATGTGGTGAAATAACGGACTATAAAGCTCGAAAAATAAATTTAAATAAATTAATTCAATATATTTCAGAAAGCTATTAAGTGGCTTGGTCGAACTATAAGAATTTCAAGAAGGACAAAATACAGTTGGCTTTTTGTTCACTACGTTCACCTATTTTAGCCAACTTTATTTTGCCTCTTAAATAGGCGTTATAACCAAAGGAGCTGTAGTGGATGGAATCAAAAGTAAAGTTAACTGGTGGCACGTTATTCGTAATAGCGTTAATTGTTCTCTTTTTGGGGAATGCACGTTCCATAGAAATTGTAGAAAAACTAGATGAGATACAGTCTGATGTTTCTAGCTTAAAAAGTGAAGTTGCATCTTACAAGCAGCAAGTTGAAATATTGAAAAATGAAAACCTTAACTTAAAAGAACAGCTTAGAAGTGGTAATTAGTTATAACAAGCTGTTAAACAAGGACAATGCTCCTGACCCGTTTTAGTGGACACCTCCTCATCACTTTGAGGAAAATAATGATTAGGATGACACCTATCCTAATCATTAGGAAAAAAGCCAACAAAAACAGTATGAAGAGTGCATTATTATAAATAATGAATCACGCAAAAAGCTGAGCTATGTAGACAAAATGAAAGTAAAAATAGACAGCCCAATCGGGCTACGATAGCTGTTTATTAAAGAATGGCAAACGACTCGGCTGTATAGAACCGGCTTTCCTTTAAATAAAAAGCGGAATATTACAGTGAATAAAGGCATGAATAAATTGACCTTACGGGGTCAAAAAAAGTGAATGCCTTTACTTTACACTGCGGCAACTGTATTGCCTTGTTCATAAAATAGAAAAGTTGCAAAAGACGATGAATTAAGAAAGGGAGGCCCTTTTACCCTAAATTAAAGCTACTCAACCAGCCGCAACCCCTTCCAAAACGCCAATTAAAGCAATATCAAACACTTTTTTATATTCTGCGTAAAATTACAGTAATCAATTGAACGAAAATAGGAACTCAGCTATGGTTTGTTTATCAATAAAAATAAATAAAAAACGAGTTAATCTACAGACTCGTTAGGTTGCTCATGAAGAATGTGGGCTATTCTACTCAAAATAAGGATTTTTTATGAGTTTATTTAAATTAGTTAGTTTATTGATCAAGTTTAGTTGTTTGTTGTTGCTTTTAAGCGCCCCAAAATATCTTCATGCTGAGGATAAAGCCTACCCTCAATTTAGCGGTTATTCACCTAAATCTAAGTTAACAATAAACTTTGAACCTGTGAACATATTATTAGAATCGAATGTTCTTGATATGGGGCCATCCAGAAGAATAAATGCTAAACTTGACAAACCTCCGATAGGTACTAGGTTAAGAAATGTTTTCCCCAGTGCTACCCATAATGAAAGTAACAGATTCACATATGAGTTGATAAAATCTCCTAAACAAAAAAGTTTAGTCAATGATGTTAAAAAATATTTAGAATCATTGCCCGAGAAAAACAACCTTAATTTATATTCAAAACAAGAGCAATTGGCCTATTGGCTTAATCTTTATAACATTACTTTAATTAACGAAATTGTTAAGCGGTATCCAATAGTTAGTTTAGAAAAAATATTAACTGGTCCTGACTCACTATTGGATAAAAAGCTAGTAAATATTGGTAGTCTTCAGTTGAGTCTCAGTGACATACAGTATGGGATTTTAGATAAAAACTATAGTAAAGAACCTTTAATTATTTATGGTTTATATCAAGGGTATATCGGCAGCCCAAATATCAATAAAAAAGCCTTTTCAGGTAAAAATGTATATAAGCTATTAAAAAATAATGCAACAGATTTTGTCAATTCGAATAGAGGTACAAAAATTGATTCTCTAAATAGTTTAGAGGTCTCAAGTTATTATGCGAGAAATGCTGATTATTTTCCTAATTTTAGCAATGACCTCAAACTTCATCTGTTGCAATTTGCTGATAAAACAACCCAAGAAATAATAAATAAGTCGGATAAAATTGAGCCCATTATAAATAATTGGGCAATTGCTGATCTATTTGGAAGTAAAAGAGTCTTTGGTGGGGGCATATCTACTAACTCAGCAGCATCAATAGGAATGTCAAGAAATTATGCGTTGACCGATAAAGTCACTAAAGACGCGAACACAGGTGGAAAGTTCAGACTTTCAGCTAGAGAAATAACCAGGTTAAAGGAGTTAATGAGAGTAAGAGCTAAGAATTACGGTGAGACATCCGTAACGATAACAGACCTAGAATTACAAGATGAAAACTAAAATTTACAATATATGAACAGTAGCTCAGTATTGTGAGCAAAAAATAAACAAAATAAACTAGGCACCCATCCTAAATTTCATGAAAAACACTAATAGATTGAACCAAAATAGGAAGTCAGCTATGGTTTTTTATCAACAAAAAAAAATAAAAAACGAGTTAATCTATAGGCTTGTTAGGTATACAAGGAAGTATTGAGTTTGGTGTTGATCCTTAAAGAAAAATTCAAAACTATTTTTGAGTCTACTTTCTTAATCGTTGTATTCTTACTTTGTGGGTTGGCAATTAGTGAGATCCTAATTCAGCCGTTTGCAAAACTCGTATTAATATCTATATTCTTTTTAGCATGGTTTATATTGCTAATTTATGGCTTAATTTACAAAGAGTCTTATATGTTTAAGTGTTCTGTAAAAAGTAGATTATTAATATACTTAGCTGAGCAGTTTATATATTGTTCTTTGATCATAATTACAGGTATTGTTCTCTTTCGAGCAGTGTATACCTAACAACACCTCTGAGGTGGACAGCAAGCTCTAAAGCTCACTTCCCACCGCAAGTTTTAACAGTGGTGATCTCTTACTTTTCAATGCCGCTAGGTAAGTTGATTCATCTTAGGGCGTATGTAGATTTAAACCCTATTTTACTTATTTAGTTCTTTTCTTATAATTTCAGCTCCAGCGCTCAAGGCATTTAATTTGCCGTTAGCTATATGGTGAGGTAGTGGAGCCATACCGCAGTTTGTACACGGGTAGAGTTTGTCGGCATCTACAAATTGCAGTGCTTTACGCAGCGTATTAGCTACTTCCTCTGGCGTTTCGATAGTGTGATTTGCTACATCAATTGCGCCTACCATTACTTTTTTACCGCGAATGAGTTCTAGTAAATCCATTGGTACATGCGAGTTATGGCACTCTAGTGAGATAATATCGATATTAGATTGCTGAAGCTTAGGAAATGCTTCTTCGTACTGTCGCCATTCAGATCCTAGTGTTTTTTTCCAATCTGTATTTGCTTTAATGCCGTAGCCATAGCAAATATGCACGGCGGTTTCGCATTTAAGCCCTTCAATTGCGCGCTCTAAACAGGCAATTCCCCAGTCGTTTACTTCATCAAAAAATACGTTAAACGCGGGCTCATCAAATTGGATGATATCAACGCCTGCAGCTTCTAACTCTTTTGCTTCTTGATTGAGAATTATGGCAAATTCCCACGCTAGTTTTTCGCGGCTTTTATAATGATCGTCGTAAAGCGTGTCAATCATGGTCATTGGGCCTGGTAATGCCCATTTTATTGGTTGCTTGGTTTGCTTGCGTAAAAATTTAGCGTCTTCAACAAACACTGACTTTTGGCGGCTCACAGGGCCAACAACAGTGGGTACGCTTGCATCGTATCGGTCACGAATTTTTACTGTTTTACGTTTTTCAAAGTCAACGCCATTTAGGTGCTCTATAAATGTAGTTACAAAGTGTTGCCTTGTTTGCTCACCATCGCTAACAATATCAATGCCTGCTTGTTGTTGGTCGAATAATGACAAGCGTAGGGCGTCGTGTTTGCCTTGAGTTAATTCATCACCTTGTAATTTCCAAGGTGACCAAAGTGTTTCTGGCTCTGCAAGCCATAAAGGCTTAGGTAAACTGCCAGCGGTAGATGTAGGTAGTAAGTTTTTCATAATAAATAATGCCGTATATTTTAGTTAATTATTAAACGTAGCGTTAAGCGCGTTATTACTGGTTGTTACTATTAGTTGTTATGACAGATAGCGAGTAGAGAATTGCTCAAGGACCGTTTGGTACGGCTTGATAAAATGCTCTTGCGCAAACTTGCCTTGCTCACTGGCTAACTTGCCGCGCTCTTCTCGGTCATACACAATTTGCGTTAGTGAGTGATCCAAGTTTTTTAAGTTTGGTTTATATGATTTACCCGCTGTTGCGTTGGCATTATAAATCTCTGGTCTGTAGATTTTTTGAAACGTTTCCATCGTACTAATGGTGCTTATAAGCTCAAGATTGCTGTAATCATTAAGTAAATCACCAAAGAAAAACAATGCTAAAGGCGCGGCACTATTTGGTGGCATAAAATAACGTACCTGTAAGCCCATTTTTTTGAAGTATTGCTCAGTTAAAGACGATTCATTTGGTTCGTATTCAACGCCAAGTACCGGGTGTTGGTTTTCAGTGCGGTTGTAGGTTTTGTTATCTGACACACTTAGGCATATAACAGGTGGTTTTTTAAAGTTTTGTTTGTATGTATCCGAATTTACGAATGACTGAAATAGTTTGCCATGTAAAACCCCAAAGTCATCAGGAATACTAAATTGAGGCTTGCCTTTATTGTGCTCTTGTAGGAGTACGCTAAAGTCGTAGTCACGCACATACGATGAAAAGTTGTTTCCTACAATGCCTTCAATGCGCTTATTAGTTTTATGATCAACAATATTTGTTTTTAATATTTCGATTGATGGGAAGCTTTCGCCGCCGTCTTCAATACCTATCTCAACAGAGACAATTTCAAGCTCTACAGCATAACGCTCACCTTTGGTGTTATCCCAGTGGGCTAGGGCATTAAAACGGTTGTTAATCATGTTTAAGGCGTTACGCAAGTTTGCTTTGCGGTATTCACCTCTGGCTAAATTAGCAAAGTTGGTTGTGATACGCGTATTAGTTGATGGATGATAATTTTCGTCGAGTGAAACGCTCTTAATATTAAATGTAAAATCTTTTTTCATCGTGTTTATATCCAATTTTATAATTTAAACCTAATTGATGCTCTGCGCTTTATTAGCCTTGCAACTTACTTAGCTGGTTTTGTTCAGCGGCTTTAAGTTGTTAGTAATAGTGTTTAGCACTAAGGGATGAGTAATTTATACGTGGATTGGCATATGAAGAAAAACGGTTTAATTTCACATAAAACATGAGTCATATTCATTACACATTATTGTTAGATGCGATTACGTAGTAATTGACGAAAAAAAGGCATATATCGATAAAAATAAAGTATGGATGTTTAGCCGTTTAGACTTCTTTGGTGTTGATGTGTACTTTATTCATGTTGAACATGAGGAATATTCAAAGAGTTTTTTTGTAGCTATATCAGTATATTAGTTTGTTTTTAGCGTATTGCGTCGCTGTTTATAATAAATGTCATCACGGGTAAGTTCCAGCTAGCTATATAAGTAGATACCTTAGCTAATCTAATCTCAAAAGATAAAAAGACTTTTCTGAGTACGTATATAAATGCCTGTAAATTAATAAAAGGCTATAAATCATATTAATAGCCATGGCAGTACGTTAAGTAAGTTATACTCGTTTTTCATCACCTCACCTATTGAGTATTCGTGGATATCAAAGGCACTTGTATTGCATCAACTATTGATGAGCATGGCCCTGTTTATGTATATCAAACAAAAAAGAGTCTTATTCTCAGCTTTGACGGAAAAATTTATCAAAGCTGTATTAAATTAAATAATATTAATGGGTTAAGCTTAGCTTATACGCAAGCTATGATGGCTGCGCTTTTTTTTATTCCGCACTTAAAAACCGCGATGATAATGGGACTTGGGGCGGGCTCTATCGCAAAAAGTCTTTATCATGCGTTTCCCGCGCTGACTATACATACCGTTGAATATCGTAAAGCCGTTGCTGATATGGCTATAAAATATTTTGAAGTTCCTGTGTCAGAACGTTTGTTTATTCATATTGATGATGCGGCAAACTACATGAAAAACACGCAGATAAAAACGGATGTTATTTTTTCTGATTTATACAGCTCAGAAGGGATGGAGTCAGATCAGGTGCAATCATCCTACTTACGTGATTGTAAAAACGCGCTCACTTTTGATGGTGTTTTAGTACTTAATATTTGCCATACCAAAGTTGGGCAAAGAGAAGCGTTTGATCAACTACTTGAGAAAGAATTTGCAGGACAGATTTTTAGTTTTATTATTGAAGGCGGGAATAAAATTGTTTTTGCTTTTAACAATAAAATGCCTGTACTTAGTGAGGATGAATTACTTGCTAAGGCTTACGCGTTACAAAAATTAATAAACGTCCCAATGACGCGCTATGCCGAGCTTTTATTTAATTAAAAATGGTTAGTTTGATGTACTGTTAAATGGCGCGTTTAAATCCATCCATCTATCTGTTGTTCATTTAAACTTGGTTAAACTAATCATTCTCTGAATAAAAATAATAAAGTACGTACCCGTACGGAAACACTCATACATGGATTACTGTAAAAATATAATCGCTAAATTTATAAGCGCGATGCAAAAGCGGCCTGGATTATTGGCTGTGTTGGCGTTTTTGTCGGGCGTAGCCAGCTTTGCACTTGTAGATAGAAAAGAGTCTTTTTCGCAAGTTATTGCGATATTTTTACTTATTAGTTGGTTGTGGCTAATTATTGATAATTGGCTACGAGACAAAGTAGAAGAAAAATTTGGTGTGGCTGTATCTCCTAATGTAATGCGTTTTGCTCTACAAATGGTACAACAAGAAAGTCTATTTTTTGCTTTGCCGTTTTTTTTAGCGGTTACGCAGTGGGACCATCCTCAAGCGTTTTTTACCTCCCTCATTGTTTTGTGTGCGGTTATATCGGTAATCGACCCCTTTTATTATAAGAAGCTTGCTAAAAACCGTACGTTATTTAGTGTGTTTCATAACTTTGCTTTATTCGTTGTTTTACTTGTTACCCTACCTATTTTGTTAAACCTTACCACGAGCCAAAGTTTAGCTGCAGCCCTTGTAACGGCTGTAGTGGTTACTCTTCCGAGTTTAAACAATTTAATGCCTAATGCACGCTGGTGGCGCTTTCCTATTCTTGTATTGATTTTATGTGCTTTGAGCACTGCTGTGTGGCAGTTAAGAAGCTATGTGCCTCCTGCTGCGCTGCGATTAACCGATATTACGTTAGCTCATGAAGTTGATTTACAGCATAAAAAGCCAGTTGGGAGTATTAAACAGTTAGACTCTTATACACTGCATCATCAAGGTTTATATAGTTGGACCGCTGTTAAAGCACCAAGAGGCTTAAATGAAAAAATATTTCATGTGTGGCTTCATAATAAAAAGGAAGTTGATCGGATCACGTTAAATATAAACGGCGGGAGAGAGCTAGGTTACAGAGCATGGACCCACAAGGTAAATTTTCCTAGCGACTCTGTTGGTAAGTGGCAGGTAAAAGTAGTCACCGAATCAGGTCAGCTAATAGGTTTAACGAAATTTACTGTTACACCTTAATTAACTTAGCTGGCTGTATTTCAAACACATAGCTGATATAGTTTTTGTATTCCAAACTAATGGACATAGTTGATGAGTATTGCATTTGAGATTTTTATTTGGCTAATAGTTGATACTGGCTTGAGCTTTTTATTTTACTCGACCGGTTGGCTACTATTAAAAGTGGTTACGTTTGGGCTGTATAAAAGCGAGTTTAAAGACTTTGCATCTTATAAAGCGAGTAAAGCTAGAAGAGTCGACTTAACCTTCTTACTAGGTTTTGGTTTTTATGTTGCACTCATTGCCGTTATGGCTTATTTAAGTCATTAAATTTGCTAATAAATTAGGTTAAGAATAAGCAGCCTATTGAGTTGTTGCTGCTTATGTTTGTCCCGTTACCGCACTTTTTTTCCTACTTATACTTTTCCTGTTTTTGCAATAGGGAACACTTCACCATGAGTACTATAACCATCATTTTAACTATTAAATTAAGTACCTGCTAGAGCATTGCTCGGTGCATATATAGCTTTGGTTTGCTGGTTAAAACCCGAGCTAATTGCAACTTGTAGTTTATGGGTAATACTTAGTAAATACTTCAAAATCTAATAAATAAAACAATATATATGCATCTATTTATTGCGCTAACGCGTTTTATAACAATACTATGCGCCACTTTTACCATTTATGATGGTTTTGGACTTAATAAATGACTCACTATTTAAAATATGTATTTGTTATTACGACTCTAGCGGTAGCAAATACAGCTTACGCACAAGCAAAAACACAAGAGCACTACCAAGAGCTTGAAGTGGGCGTAGGCGGAAATATTAAGCATACCCATACTGACGTAAATTATAAAAATAAAGAGTTTGATTTACATATTCACCCATTATGGGAGAGCCGATATGTTACCGAAGGTCGAGATAACCTTGCCGGTAATGGCATTGCATCAATTGCTACTGAGGTTAACTATAAAAACTTTGCGGTGATACCTTGGGCGGCAAAAGGTATTAGTAGTGATTATTCAGAGCTTAATTTAAATGCTATTTATACCGCTCACTTATCTGAGCGGATAGAGATGTATGTAGGCTATAACTATATTAAAGCTCGCGAAGATGGCATTGATGCTCACGATAATGAGCTAAGCCTCGACGTTGCGTATTTTTATGCGGACGATATTCAGTTATTAAGTAGTGTTTATCATTCATTTGATGCTAGCGGTACATTTTTGGAGATGGCAGTAAAAAAAGGTTTTTATATTAACGATTTACTATCAGTAGATATTCAATCAGGCGTGGGGTTTAATGCGGGGTATGTTAGTGATGGGCACAACGGAGTAAACAACGTTAAGTTTACTGCAAACTTGTCGTATCAGCTTTTTAATCAGTTAGCCCTATACACATATTCAAGCTATAGCATTGCAGTTAATAAAGATGAAAAACGCTTTGCAGGTGACGAGACACTTCGAAATATATTTTGGGGTGGTGTAGGGCTAAGTTATCAATACTAGGGCGTACTTTTTCAAGGATGAGTTTGAAGCAGTGTGTTTTACTTTTAGGCAGTTCAGAGCCTACTGGGTAAAACTCTTGCTGCATGATTAAATCGATCTTAGGATCAAATAGTAACACACGATAAAATATGTTTAACGGCGCGGTTGTTGCTAAATTTCAGTTTTAAATTTAATTATTATTATGCTTTGAATCAATAAACAATGCGTATGTGTAATACACAATTACTAAAAAATGTTAGTGTTTAGCTATCGTTTAAAAAGTTGAGAATTACATATGAAGTTTTTAGTATTTTTAGGCACAGTACGCGATAGCACTCCACCAAAACCAGCTCGCTTAGGCTTAAGGGTTTCTAGGGCTTGTATAGAATGCTTAACAGAGCATTTTGGCGATCATGAGTTTGAGCTAATTGATGCGTTGGATTTTCCTAGCGAAAACGTATTTAAACCACACTTTGCATACGCTAAAAGTAAAGCACCTACCGAGCTCACTCTATTAGCTGATAAAATTAAAGCCGCAGATGGATATATAATGATTAGCCCTGAGTACAATCACAGCATTAGTCCAGCTCTCGCTGACTTACTTAATCATTTTGGTAGCTCACTATTTTCGTATAAACCAAGTGCAATAGTTACTTACTCAGCAGGACAGTGGGGTGGTGTAAGAGCGGCCATTAGTATGCGCACGTTTTTATCTGAACTTGGCTGTTTGCCAGTATCGGCTATGATCCACGTGCCAAAAGCGCAAGATGTGTTTAGTGAGGATGGCAAACCTGTTGCAGGAGAGAGTCAATCATCGTGGTTTAATTATTTCTCACACACGTTTGGCCAACTAATATGGTGGGCGCAGGCTGCTAAAGAGCATACCGAGGTGGTTGACCCACAAAGTTTGCTAAAAAGCTTTAAAACAGATCCTTCTCAGCGCAATGCGCCTTAATATGCGCTAATTAATTGTTTGGATTGATTATAGAAACACAGCTGCATATAGTGGTATCATTAACGCTACATATTTTTAATAATGCATAATACCAATTCGCAATAATAGTTAATCAATTTAAGGGATTAAATCGCTAACTGCATTAAAAGTTTCTGATATAGAACAACTCAATAACGAAATTTTTGCTGTGTTCTCCACACGATTTTATTGTCTCAAAATAGATCACTGAATTATGCGAATTGGTGTAAGAAACAAGGAAATTGTGTCTTGAAATATCTAGCCTTACTAAGTGTGCTAACGCTTAGTGCATGTAGTTCTGTTCCCCATAAAATTGAAATGAGCCAAAGTACGGCTGCAAATATGAACCTTATTGCTTTAACTGAGCAAAGTGCACCAAAGGGTGTTGCTGGCACTTACCAGTTTTATATTAAAGCGGCGGGAGCTCAGGGGAGTTGGTTATATTTAAATACAGAAACTGATTATCGCGACAGGCGTTCTATTACGATATCAATACAGCCTAATGTGGTAGCAGAGCTTCAAAGTAAATACGGACAACCAGCAGACACCTTTTTTATTGATAAAACAATAGAAGTAACAGGTGAAGCTAAACGAGTAACTATCGATTTTATGAGCCGTGGTAGAGCCACTAATAAATATTATTATCAAACGCACATAGCTGTGTCATCAATTAAGCAGCTTCGTGTTATAGAAAGTTAGCAAAAAGCAATGCACTGTATTTATATACAGTGCATTGTGAAAGCTTGCTTTGAGCTTTAACGTTTACAATTAAATTTACTGTTCTGGCGCTATTTTAGCGCTGTTTTATTCCACGATTTCAAAACTCTTATTTAACCTATTGTAATCTCATTACATAAAACTAATAATTGGTTAGTTTTATAAGTTTGAGTACCTGCATTGAAAGCCAAAGAAATCCGCAATTTTTATATCAACGAAGAGCAATCTGTTTATTTGCTTTCGCACCGCGATGCTAAAAAACACCGCCAGTGGCTTAATATTTGTATTAAGCAGCTAACACTGCTGGGCTACAAAAACGTTGAAATGATTGGCTCGGGTGCTTTTGGTTTTGTGTTTGCAGGTGATGACGATAACGGCTTACCTTGGGTATTTAAGTTTTCGCGTATTACACTTGCCCAAAGTGTACGCGACCGCCTAGAAGACGAAGCGTATATGCTTTCGCAAATTAATAACCCCTTAGTGCCTACCTTTTATGCATTTGAGCGAATTAAAAAACAAGGGATTTTAATGATGGCTCGCGCCATTGGAGAGGACCTTGAAAAAGTATCGCTTAAAACAGGGCGCTTTAGTGCCGCGCAAATAATGGCGCTAGCTGTTAGGTTACGTAATGTATTAATTGATTTACGTAGCCACAAAAATGGCGTTAGCCCACAACCTATAGTGCATGGCGATATAAAACCTTCAAACCTTGTTTGGGATGCAAACACTAATGCGCTTTCGTTAGTGGATTGGGGCAGCTCTGTGTATGCACAGCTCGATAGTGATGGTAACCCTGTTGCCAGTAACTTTATGGATTTAATGTCGGGCGATTTAAGCACAACGAATGCTCGTATGGGCGATGTGTACTTTATTGGTGAAGCGCAAATGTCGGGGGAGCAATCATCCCCACGATTTGACGAACAAGGTGTAGCCGCTACGTTGTATGCGCTAGCGTCGGCGCAGTCGTGTCGCTTTGGTGCGCAAGCCATCCCTGCAAGCAGCTTAGGGCTCCCAAAAGAGCTGGCTAAGGTGATTGATGGCATGTTGTCAAAAAGTAAGGCCATACGTGATGGTGCTGGTGATTACTTTATGCGTAACATTACAACTATGGCCAAAATGTATTTACCTGAGCTTGATAAAAAACAAAGAAAAGCTGATATTCCTTTTTGGTATGGCAACGACGAGCAGCCCGACACGGTGGTATATAGTTCACGAAAACAGTTTTTACGCCAAGCCGATCATAACCAGCAATTACTAGATATAAACGACGCGCAACTTGACCGCTATTATAAAGAGTTTTTGTTTGATACAGGCGATACCGAAAAAGCATTTTTAGCATCAATAAGCCGATTAGCTAAGTACCCTGTAGTAGGTGGGCTTAGTTTTCATTGGAAGGATGAGTCAATGTTTGTTGAATCGTCTTTAATTATGCATGACGAATCATTGGGTGATGCGTTTAGTGATGCGATTAATAACACAGTGATGCTTGCGCAAGCGATTAATCAAAAAGGGTTATTTAAGTGTTGTTTGTTTGATGCCCGTAAAACTATTCAGTTAGAGCGAGATGGCACCGGTGCATTTAAGTTTGATAGCCTACCAGAGCTTGAATACGAAGTTGTAAGCATGAAAGCAAACGACATAACCCGCCCGCATTCATACTTTGAAGACGGTAAAGACCCTGATGAGCAACTACAGCTACCTAAAAAAGTTATTAAGTGCGTATTTGAGCTTAACCAAATTCATCATACGGGGTGTATTATTTTTGAAGCACTGCCTGACAGAATGAAGATTCACCATTACTACCGCTTACTCGATTCGAGCAAAGAGGTTGAGTTTAAACGCCTTCTTAATAAACTAATGCAATACGCGGTAAATATTACGGACGTGGGTGTTGCGGGCTTTATGAAGTTGCCATATAAAAACACCCGTGAGTTTAGTTTATGTGAACAGCAACAAGAGCATTACTTTCCTAAAAATCCCAAGCTTGTATCTTTATAGAAAGAACCCTTCACTAAAGAGTGTTAAATAACAAGACAAAGATAAAAAAGAGCACAAATTGGTTTAACTTGTACTCTTTGCCACTTAATTATTTAGGTAAATATTACTAATTATTAAACACCTTACTAAAGGGCGACGTTGGTGATAGCTCAAATTGATGAGTTAGCTTTTGCGTTTTATTAGTCGCTGTAATTTGATAATGCTGCTTGTGCTCATTGTTACTAAATAGCTTAACGTTAAAGTTAACTTTGGTTAGTTTACTAGGCAAAGAGTAGCGCCCAGTAATGGTTATTTGGTCTATGTTGTTGCTTTTATGTGTATGCGACGCTTCTGGGTTTAGCAAAAGTCCATCAATAGTAAATTTATACTGATGATCCGCTAAATAAACGTTCTTTTTAACTCGCTTAGTTATTAGCTTTTTATGAGCGTTAAACTCAACTATTGACACTTTGCCATCCTTGTTTTCATCAACCCCCTTAAAAGCCGACATAGGGATTGAAAGCACAATAAACACGTTATTATCAACAAAATTCAGCGTACCGTGCTCTGCAACCATTAAATGCGCGTTTGCTAATGTTGATGTGCTCAATAAGCCCAATGTGGTCACACTTAACAGATAATTTTTCATATAAGGCATAACTTACTCCTAATTAAACTTCGCCTTTAACGCAGCGTTGAAAAAACGGATAAGTGTCTGTTGCGTAGTAGTGGTATATCCCTTGAGGAAACTCAGGTGTTACGCCAACGCGACCATTACATTCATCTAAATCACCAGAGCCTGCTACGTATTCCCAATCTTGTGAAAATGTACCTAATGGGTATATATCGGTAGAAGGGCGGTTTGCGCTTACGGTTGTTATGTGTTGGTAGCTACCGGTCATTACGGTTAGCGTTGAAGACGCATCATTTGAGTCTGAATAGCCGTAACGTGCATAAATAGGAAAGCCGTCTGCTGCCCATCCTATTAGAGTCATAGTGGAGCTATTACCACCTCGCAGTATTACAAAGCCTTCAGGCATACCATGATAATGATATGTGCCATCGGGTTGTACGTGTGCATTGTTGTCGTCTGTTCCAAAACTAAACGTGTCTTGGCTTAAAGCTTCTATATTCCAATTACCGCTGTTGTCGCCTAAATCGCAATCGGTGCCTGAATCATCGCAACTTCCGCCTGTTCCGGCGTCTATTTTAATGCCGTTAAGTACAACACCTATGATTCCGCGAGGGCCACCAAGCATGGTTGCTTGTGTTGTTTCTACAGGCTCAAGTGTGTAGCTTTCAATTACTGATTGTTCAGAAATAGTATTTGGGTTATCGGCATTAGGGAATGTACCTACTTCGTGATCAGGTATACCATTAGCGACTAAGTCGCGTGTAGTTCCTGTGCATGACCAATCTGCGGCGCTGGTGGCTTGTACTGATTCTGACTCGTTATATTCACTGTAGCTATATTCACAAAACACGCCTTGGGTTGAGCTACTCGTACCTGTACCGTTATCTGAGGTGGTTGATGATGAATCTGTAGTTGTTGAGGTATCAACTATGCCTTCTCCACCTCCGCAAGCAACTAACGATAAAACAACTAGAGCCAAGGTGCTTAGCTTTATAGCATTTACCCTATTTGAGTTTTTAATATTAAGTGCGTGTAGTTTCATTGCTGCCTACCTTATCAACTAAGTTACTTAAACAATAATCAGCAATTGTGCAAATAGTGTGTAAACAATGATGACAAATTAGCAATGATGTAAATAGGCGAAGTATTAAAGCTAAGTTGAGATTTAACTTTATTGGATTGTGTTTTATTTTAAAATTTCAAAAAGTTAAACTAATGCAAAAATAGCTAATATAAAAGGTTACCTTAATGGCTAAAACAAAACCTGTAGTGACGTTACAAAGTCACGGTATTTACTCTAAGTGGGACAGCGAAAGTAAAGCATTGCCACAAATAGAGCAATTTACAACAAATGTAATAGCTGAGGTAGATGTTGAGTTTGGCTTAATCGTAAATATTAAAAAGGGTAAAGGCGAAAAGCTTCACTATTGTATATACCATCCAGATATTATAGACAGTGAAGGTGATGTAATGGACCCCTTTGAAGGCGATGTATACGTTAAAAACAGTGATTGGAACTTTTATTTAGGCGACACGCTTTGGTTACCAATAGAGAATAAGTTGGGTGATTGGCGTATGACGATTGAGCTAAATGGAAAAATTATTGCTGATAAAACATTTAAGGTGGCATTAGAGGCAGAGCGTACTGAAACAGATTTTTGGAAAAACCGAGGGTATTGATTTCTATTTGTTAGCTATACGGCGTGGATGTAATAAAAATTAATAAAAGAGAGTTGTAGAGCCATTTAAAATAGCTCTACAAAATTAAATTAGCGTGTTTAGTTACCCCAAGGGTTACTAGAATTAGAGCGTTGTTTACGATCACGAGCACGTTGCTTTGATGCTTTTTTTTCCATAATACGTTTTGCATCACTAAAACTTAACTCACATGGCTCACCAGGTTTATGATCAGCTGGGATCACGCGATCACGTGGCGGTAATTCGTATTGCACATCATCAGGTCTAGGTAAGTTTTTTAGGCGATAAAGGTAAAAGTTATCTACTTTTTCTTGTGCCCATTGTGTTTTACGTAAAAATTTAACCGCTGACTTTATATCAGGATTGTTTTTAAAGCAGTTAAGTTGTAAATAAGCGTGTAGGAGCTCCCACCCGTATTGTTCAACCAGCTCTTCAACCACTTGTTCTAATTTAACGCCTTGCAGTGGATTATTACTGAAAAGTTCTTGGTTGCTCATAGGTGTTGCCTCGTTATTAAAATACAAATTGCATTATAAATTTAATAACGAGGCTTTAACAGAGTAAATAGCTTAACTTTGACAATTAACTACAACACGACCGCGAATTTTGCCTTGCATAAGTAGCTCTGCGTTATCAATTACGTGTTCTAGTGATATTTCTGTCGAAATTTTATCTAAGTAATCGGCGCTTACTAATTTAGCTAAACGATCCCACGCTTCAATTCTGTCGGCTTTAGGGCGCATTACGCTATCAATGCCTATTAGTGACACACCACGTAATATAAATGGGGCAACTGAGGCAGGTAAATCCATGCCTTGGGCAAGTCCGCAGGCGGTTACTACACCCCCATACTTTAATGATGCACAAATATTAGCAAGTGTATGGCTACCTACTGAATCTATTGCCGCTGCAAAGCGCTCTTTTTGCAAAGGCTTACCAGGATTTGAAAGCTCGTTTCTGTCAATTACCTGTTTAGCACCTAACTCTTTTAAATATTCACTTTGATCTAATCGACCCGTAGCTGCTGTTACGTTGTAGCCAAGCTGGTTTAATAAATAAATAGCAAAGCTGCCTACGCCACCATTGGCACCTGTTACCAGTATTTCGCCAGATTCAGGCGTAATACCTTGTTTTTCAAGTGCTATAACACTTAGCATAGCGGTATAACCGGCTGTACCTATTTGCATCGCTTGTTTTGGAGAAATACCTGCAGGCAAGGGGATTAGCCAATCGCTATTAAGTGCCGCTTTTTGAGCAAGCCCGCCCCAATGTTTTTCGCCTACACCAAAGCCATTTAATATTACGTTATCGCCATTTTTAAATTCATCGCTGGTGGAATTTGTAACCGTTCCCACTAAATCGATACCTGGCACCATAGGAAAACTGCGTACAACAGGGCCTTTACCAGTAATTGCTAAACCATCTTTATAGTTAAGTGTGCTGTATAGCACGTCAATAGACACGTTTTCGTTTGGTAAATCACTATTTTCGATAGTTGATAATGAAGCGCTATAGTTATTATCTTCTTTATTAATAACAATGGCTTTAATTGGGTTACTCATGGGATATCCTTTTAGACCGATCGTCTTTTAATTGGTAAATAAAAACGCATTAGGTTAATAATGCGCGTAAAAACATTTCTGTATACAAAGTAAGTGGAGTATTTGATTTTGTGAGCTTGGCGCGCATAACCGCACCTTCCCAACCAATCCAAAAGTACTCACTCATCAATTTTGTATTTACATGGCTTGCAATAGTGCCATGCTGCTTAGCTTGGTTTAAGCAAACCTCTACATGGTTTTGCCAAGCGGTGTAGCTTTGCATTAATCTGGTTTTAAACTCATCACTTAAATGATTAAGCTCTTGATTTAAGTTACCTACTAAACAGCCACGTTTGTAATCGTATTTTTTCATTCCTTTAATTGCGCTTTGGGTAAAATTAACGATTCGCTCAAGTGGGGGAACATCTTCTTGCTGTAGGTAATGGGTAAGCTTTGCAATAAAGTAACTGTCGTATGCATCAACTAGGGCAATGCCGTAGGCTTCTTTACTTTTAAAGTAATGATAAAAAGAGCCTTTAGGTACAGCCGCTTTTTTTAAAATAGTATCGAGCCCCGTGGCGCTAAAGCCAAACTCAGTTAGGGTTTCTAGGCCCGTGCGAATAAGTAACGCTTTGGTATCGGCGTTCTCTCTGGTTATTTTAGGTGGGCGACCACGGCGTATTGGTGTTGATGTATTTTTGTTCATGCACCAATATTAGACCGATCGACTTTAAATAATCAAGTATAATATTAAATTGTTTAAAAAGAATGCAAATCGGGTGAATAAAAATAACTGAAATAAAAGTGTCACGATTACATTTTTGTTTGGAACTTAGTCAATATTAGTCGGTCACAATTAAAGCACATAATTGCTTTTTAGCGATTATTGAGTCGCATTTTATTTAGCATAAAACCGGTCAAATTAAATGTTGTATGACCACTTACTTTTTTAAATGTTAATTCATTTTTGCATCAGCAGCTTAGTTAAAGTCAAACAATTTAATTGCTTTTACGATTTGAATTTTACATTTTTATTAACTATTCATTAAATGTAGATTTCACTAATGCTACACAATATATAAATAAAAAGGTGAGGATATTACCGATGAAGAGACAGAAAAGAGATCGTTTAGAAAGAGCTCATTCTCAAGGTTTTAAAGCAGGTTTAGCAGGTCGCTCAAAAGAGCTATGCCCTTATCAACAAGTAGATCCCAAATCAGAGTGGTTAGGAGGTTGGCGTGAAGCGATTGAAAACCGCAACATGTACAAAACCTAAAATCAATAATCGAATTTAAGCAAAAAGGCCTCCACGTTGGAGGCCTTTTTGTACGCATTGTCTCGTCCTGAAATATGTTTACACATATAGGACTTATTATGACCAAGTCAAATAATACACCGATCAAACGAACACAACGAGATTATTCATTAGGCTTTAAATTACAAGTTGTCGACGCTGTA
>NZ_JACJED010000036.1:0-13644 GCF_014163885.1 Pseudoalteromonas sp. SR43-2
CTCGGCAATTGCTCCTGCATTGCTCTACCTTCTGCATCCATGCAGTCGTAAATGAGAATTTTTTAACACAGGTAGCGACACGTTTAGCCCCGCAAAATGATTAAGTATTATTGCGGATTGGTATAGAATAAAAGAGTGCATAAAATTACAATTAAGCTGGCTGATTTATTACGTAAACATTTAATAAAATGATAGTTTATAAGCAGGCAACACTTTCAACTTTACTTAGGCGAACCCCATCAGCAATCAATATCTTAAACAGTTAGATACAGATTTAAAAAGTGATGAATCTGGAATTATTAACACCCAACTAAAAATAGCCACATTTAACCTGTTTAACTATCTCGAGCCGCCCAATGCATACTATGAGTTTGAGAAAATTTATTCCGCGCAGCAGTGGGCTAAAAAGCAGCGTTGGATTGTTGATTATTTAACAGAACATGCCCCTGATGTGATTGGTTTTCAGGAAGTGTTTAGTATTGACTCGTTAAAAGAGCTAGTAGGCGAGCAAGGTTATAATTACTTTGCTGTAGTTGATACGCCAGAGGTGATTGATGACTTTATTTATAAACGCCCTGTAGTGGCAATCGCCTCTAAATACCCCATATTTGAAGTAGCAGCGGTTGAGCACGATAGTGAGCTTGCAAATGCGCTTGGCCTTAATAGTGAGTTTACTTTTAGTCGTAAAGTACTAAGAGCAACTATAACGCTGCCGCATATAGGCAATACTGATTGTTACGTGGTGCATTTTAAATCTAAGCGCCCAATGATTAATGTTGATGAACATAATAAAGAGCTTACACCCGAGCAAAACATAATTGAAATTTTAAAAGCGAATGTAGCGGGTGGATGGGGCTCAACTATTCAGCGTGGCAGTGAAGCTACATTACTAATGATACAAATGATTGCTCGTCGCGAAGCTACGCAACAACCCATGCTATTAATGGGGGACTTTAATAATGAACTTGCGGATGGCGTATTAAGCCATTTACTGACGAGTACGCTACGCTTTGCGCCTGCATTTGATGCTAAAACCTACCTCGCTAAATATTGTTTAAATGATTCATGGGATTTGTTTGTTAAGTCGCAGCTAAACGAAGATGAACTATTTAATGGTGAGGCAATGACTAGCGATGAAATAAGCGATAGTGAAAGCAATGGCATTTTTGATTTAGCTGATGAAAACGAAGTAAAAAATGTTAATGCAACTAAGCTTATGCCTTTAAGATCACCAACACATTATTATGGCGCGAGCAGCTCCGTGCTTGATTATATTTTATTATCTTGTGAGTTTGATGCCAGCTACCTTGGCAGTTTTTTTGAGGTGATTGAGTATAATACTTATGATCGTCACTTAATAAACCCCGAATTTGAGCGTGATGATTTAAGTACTGATCATGGAATTGTGTTAGTTACACTAAAACTAAGAAGTTAGGCTTGCTCTATGCATAATTATGCTAAAATTATAAATTAAAAGTATTCATATAGCAGCAATACTTGATGTATTGCGCCGGTTTGTATATTTTATCACCAGTCTTTTGAATTGTATTAATAATAAATTACTAAAATGGTAAATATGGAATTTTATACCTACTTGAATCATAAGCGAAATATGGATTTACCTTCGCAAATACATAGTTTCATTGTAAAGCGAATTTATAATTTTACATTTTTAGTGAAAGCTTTGCTTTTTGCTTTGTTTGTTAGCTTAAACAGCGCTTACGCACAAGAAACCACCTCATACAGTTTAACTAACGAATCTAATGCAGGGCTGCTTAAAAGAGCTGAATTACTTATAGATACTGACGTTATAACAAGTATTGAACTAAGTAAGTCGTTGTTGTCACAAGCGCAAAGTGCTGATGACATGTTACTCAGCGCAAAGCTACATAACTTGCTAGGTAGGGCGAATAAAAAAAATAACAATATTAATGCATCGCTCGAGCACTTTTTACAATCCTCTGTTTACTACAGCAAATTAAATGATTCACGAAACCAAATAAAGGCGTCTATTAATTATATAAATATATTATTAGAAGAAAAACGTTATGACGAACTTACTACCCGCATTGAAACTTTATTACCAACAACCCTTGTGTATGGCGATGACTTTTTTATAGCGCAAGTGCTACTTATTAAGGGAGATTCGTTTTATGGGCAAAAAAAGTACGATAACGCGAACGCGCAATATACATCTGCTTTAAAATACCTTGTTGACGAAGACGAATTAATACAAAGACAGTTAGGTGAAACGTATAAAAAATTAGCTCAGTCGTACAAACGCCTCAAAAATAGAGAGCAAACGGCTCACTTTTATACAAAAGCTTTAGAAATATACACAAGTTTAGGTGATTTAAAGCTAATGGCGCGTACTTTAAATACACTAGCAGAAGCACACCGTTATTTAGATAACTTAGTTTTAGCCCTTGATTACTCCACTCACGCATTAGAAATACATAAAGACATTGACGATCCTGTTGGCTTTGCTAAAGCATTACTAGGGGCGGGTATTATTTATCGTCATATTAATCTTTATGAAAAATCACTTGAACATATAAATGAGGCATATTTATATTATAAGAAAGTAAATAACATGCTTGGGATTGCTAAAACATCAAATCAAATGGGACTGGTGTATACACGATTAAGGCAGTTTGATCAGGCCGAATTTTTCTATCAAATAACTATCGATTTGCCAAAAGGTATGGTCGAGGAAAAAACGCTCGCTTCAGCTTTAAGAGAAATGGCTGTTATTAACCTCGAATCTGGCGATTTAGTATCAGCGATGCAATATGCTAAAAAAGCTTATATCACTTATAAAAACAAAAACCTTACATCGTACATTTCTACAACAGCACGTATTATTGGTAATATTTATCGTGCCCAAGGAAATAACAACAAGGCTATAGAGTATTACAAAGAGTCATTGTCGTTTGCCAGAGAAACAGGTGGTAAACTTTATGAGATAAAGTCGCTTACTGCGCTTGCGGGCATTTTAATTGGTATTGATACAAATGAGGCGATTTCTTTACTGAAAAGGTCACTCGCTTTATCAACCGAAATAGATGATAAATTACATATGCTATATGCCTATCGTGAAATTCGAATAGCAGAAAAATTGCGTGGTCGTATAGAAGAGTCACTTCGTTATGCAGAAGAAGAAATAGCCCTAACCGATATTATTCAAAATGAAAGAAGTGAAGATAAGTTGGCGCTTGAAAAAGCACATTTGCATTCGTACAAAATGGAAATAGAGCTTGAGACGTTAAGAGAAAAAGAAAAACGCCATCAGCTTGAGCTTGAAAAGAAAAATAATCAAATTGAAATCGCCGCCCAAGCTAGAGTTATATCAGAGCTAGAGCTTTCAAAGAATAAATACGCCAGTATTGCGCTCGCATTTTTATTAGCCGCTTGTTTAGCTATTGTATTACTGGTTTATAGAAGCTTTATTGCCTCTAAAAAACGTAATGAAGAGTTAGACTATTTGGCAGCAAGAGACCCTTTAACCAATTGTTATAACCGTCGTATTTTATTTGAGGTTATGAATCGCGACTTTTTGGATTTACCTCAGATTGAAGAGTACTGTATTTTAATGGTCGATATTGATCACTTTAAAAGCGTTAACGACACCTATGGGCATAGCATTGGCGACACAGTACTTTGTGGCGTAGCCGAGCTTTTACAAGCTAATATACGTAAAAGTGATAGTGTGGCCCGTTTTGGTGGCGAAGAATTTTGTATTATTTTGCCCAACACAACTCAAGAGCAAGCAATACGTATAGCTGAGGCTATTCGTATTAAAGTTGAAAAAGCGACATTTGATGATATTCCTGTTACGTGTAGCTTTGGGGTTACGTCTATAAAATTTAAAGCAAGAACACCTTCTGAGTTGATTGAACAGGCTGATTTAGCTCTTTATGAGGCTAAGTCCTTGGGGCGTAATCAGGTAGCGTTATGGGATGCTTCGCTTGAAGAGTTTAAACTTTTTAGATCGGAGTAAACCCAGCAGTATACAGTTTAGTTTTGATGTTATTTTTTAAAATTATAACAAGTAAATTTTATACAATGCTGTGTGTTACTTACATATGTAATTAGGCTTATTAAATTAACCCTTTGAATATCAGTGTATTAACTTAGGCTTTAAAATTGCAATCAATACTAAGTTAAAAACAAAACAAGGGATTTAATAATGACTGAAGTTGCACTTTCGGCCTATTTGGCATTTTACCTCTATTTAATTATGTTGCTTGTACAGTGGGCTGTGGCTACGTTTAGCAAAGCTAAAGAACCAAATGCTGTACCAGGTAAAATTGACGAGAATTTATCGCACGACAGCTTTATATTTAGAGCACATCGTACGTTTCATAATACGCTTGAAAACAGTGCATTATTTATAGGTACGGTGTTATTTGCGTTTGTAATTAATTATCAAAGCCCGATTTTTGCAATGTGTATTTGGGTGTATTTAATTGCGCGTTTAATTCACATGGCGCTGTACTACGCTATAGCAACGGAGAAAAACCCAAGCCCACGTAGTTACTTCTTTTTAATCGGCGTACTTGCTAATGTGGTTATGCTGATAATGATAGGGTTAAGACTAATCTCTTAATTTATAAAAAAGTTATAAAATTTATTTATAACGATAAAAAAAGCGAAGAGCCTTTAAGGCATCTTCGCTTTTTTGTTTAAAGTAGAAGCAGAATAAAACTACCTCTACCGTAAGGTAATATTAATGGTTAATCGACGCCTATAAACCCGCCTGTTTGGTGTGCCCATAGTGCTGCGTATATTCCACCCTTAGCAATTAATTGTTCATGAGTGCCTTGCTCAACTACGCCGCCGTCATCAAGTACAATTAATCTATCCATTTGTGCAATGGTTGAGAGCCTGTGCGCTATCGCGATTACTGTTTTGCCTGTCATTAAATCATCAAGACTTGCCTGAATTGCGGCTTCTACTTCTGAGTCGAGTGCGCTGGTGGCTTCGTCGAGTATAAGTATGGGGGCATTTTTAAGTAGTACACGTGCAATAGCAATACGTTGGCGTTGACCGCCTGAAAGCGTAACACCGCGTTCGCCCACTTGTGCATCAAAGCCTTTATTACCTTTGCTGTCGACCAAGTCGTTTATAAACTCAAGCGCCTTAGCTTGTTTGGTCGCGTTGACCATCTCATCGTGGGTTGCATCGGGGCGACCGTACAAAATATTGTCTTTTACTGAACGATGAAGCAAGGAGGTATCTTGCGTTACCATGGCTATATATCGGCGTAGGCTTTCTTGGCTTACGTCTGTGATGTTTTGCCCATCAATTTTTATTGTTCCAGAGTCGGTATCGTAAAAGCGCAGTAATAAGTTAACAAGTGTTGATTTACCCGCGCCAGAGCGACCGACTAAGCCAATTTTTTCACCAGGTTTAATATTTAAGTTTAAACCGTTCATTACAGGGCTGCGATTAGTCTCGTTTGCAGCTTTGCCGTAGTTAAAGTGTACGTTGTTAAACTCAATAGCACCTTGGCTTACGTTAAGCGTATCAGCGTTTGGTTTATCGGCAACTTCGATAGGGTTTGACAGTGTTTTCATACCATCGGCTACGGTGCCAATGTTTTCGAACAAGCTGCTTATTTCCCACATGATCCACTGCGCCATACCGTTTAATCTGAGCGCTAAGCTAACAGCAACTGCAATGGCGCCGGCGCTAATTGCACTAAGTGACCATAAATAAAGTGATACAGCGGCAACCGAAAATACTAATAGGTAATTTAAGCTTTGAATAACAAAGTTTAAGCTGGTTACTAAGCGCATTTGCTTGTACACAGGCTGTAAAAATACATCCATGCTTTGTTTTGCGTACTGCTCTTCACGTTGGGTATACGAAAACAATTTAATAGTTGAAATGTTGGTGTAGCTATCAACAATACGACCAGTCATTTCTGAGCGCGCATCGGCTTGTGAGCTGGCAATTTTTTTAAGGCGTGGTACAAAGTAAAGTTGCACGCAAATGTATAAAACCAACCAAACTAATAAAGGGATCATTAAGCGCCAATCAGCTTCGGCAACTAAAAATACCATTGAGCCAAAATAAACCACTATGTACATTAATACATCGAGTAGTTTGGTCACTGTTTCGCGAACGGCTAAAGAGGTTTGTAGCACTTTAGTGGCTATTCTTCCTGCAAATTCATTTTGATAAAAGCTAACACTTTGGCGCAGTAAATAACGATGCGCTAACCAGCGAATCGACATAGGGTAATTGCCAAGCAATGCTTGGTGCAAAATAGCAGAATGAAAAAAGACAACAATGGGCAATACTAATAACAGCATGACAGCCATTTTAATAAGCTCTGACTTTTGCTCTACAAACAAGGTTTCGGGCGTGTAGGCCGTTAACCAATCAACAAGTTGGCCCATGTAGCTAAATAAAGAAACCTCTAAAATAGCGAGCATGGCGGCACTGATTGACATAAGCAGCAACGACAGTTCCATTCCTTTGGTGTAGTGGCGACAAAAAGCAAATAAAGTAGAAGGCGGCTGAGTGGGTTGGTCCTCAGGAAATGCTTTTGTCATTTTTTCAAATAATCGATACATTTTAAAAACTTAAATGGCAAATAATGACGAGTATCATACCATTTAAGTATTTTTAAATGCAGGTTTGTAGGGCACTAATTATGAGTATTATTCTTATTTATTGCGTTGGGTTACTTAGGTTTATTCCTTCGCTCATGTATAAATCGTCATATCTGAGACCACCATTTCCGTAAGGCTTTTTAATTGGGCCTGTATTACAGTTTGCTAAAAAGTATATAAGAGGTTGTTCGCGCTTCATTCTAAATTGTGCATTTTTATATACCAGTGTTTGCTTGCTAAATTCACCCCCTTTTACGTAAACATCATATTGCTGACCTTGCTCTGAGGCTGCTGCGTTATTAACAACGTACCATACGTCGTACCAAGTATTTGTTTGCAGAGGTTTAGCTGACTGGTTTGTAGTGTAGTTTTGAATGTTGCTATATCCGCTGTCGGTTTTAACCATTAAAGCGCCATCGTTTACAAACCCGTTTGATTCTGTTTTATCGGTTACGCGAAGTGTTGGCTCAAACGCATCGTACGCATGTTTATTTATTAGCGCTGGAGAAAGGTTACTCAATCCAAAAGCATGGTTATTAGGAAACGCAGCCACGTTTATACGCATATAAAATGTGTAGGTGGCGCCAACTTCAACCGCTTGTGGAAGTTTTGTATAAGAAAGCGCTTTACGATTTCCTACAATGCCCTCAGCCGCAGGCTTTTTGAGTAAATAATGATTTGTTGATGCAGATGCTTGTTCTGATTGTATAACTGTTATTTGTGGATTTTTAACCTGTGGCTTAGTTTCATTTTGGGTATCGACACTTTGCCACTTGCTAAGTGAATTTTCAAAGTCATCAATAAGCAGCCAATCGCTCGATGTATTTTTTTGAATGGTTGAACACGACGCTAACGCGCTTAACAAACATAAAAGTGACATGTGTTTAAAATGCATAATTGGCTCTCAGTAAGTTTAGATATTTTTGGTTAACCAATTATTGTTTTGGCTATAACTTTAAAGTAAAGGTTATGTAACCAATTTAATGTTTTTATGTCAATCACTAAAACAAAAGTTATGGTTTAATAGAGCTTGAGAAATATAATGTTGTTATTGTATTTATAAAATCAACTCAGCAAATTTTAACTGAGTATAAAAATAATTTAATAGTTAGGATGTTATATGTATACGGGTTCGTGTTTGTGTGGTGAAGTAAACGTTGAAGTGTCGGGCAGTATAACCAGCATTATTCATTGTCATTGTTCACTGTGCAGAAAAAACAGCGGGACTGCATTTGCAACCAATGGCTTTGTAAATACAGATGACTTTACAATAACCAAAGGGCAGGCACTACTTAGCGAGTATAGTTTTAAAGCAGGGCGCACACGTTATTTTTGTAGATGTTGTGGCTCGCCTGTTTACAGTAGCAATAATGATGACAAAAGCAGAATACGAATTCGGTTAGGAATATTCGATACCGATATTACTGAGCAGGTTTTATCGCATAATTTTGTTACGTCTAAAGCTAACTGGGAGAAGTTAGAAACAAGCTTACCGTGCTATGAAAAACATGAACCTGGTCGATAAAGCGTTTTATTCAATGTGGTAAATGCTGTTAATACTTTTATAAAGGTCTGGCGCAAAGTTTATAAACACAGGTGAGTTTTGTATTTCATCAATGTTTATATGCATTAATGTATGCTGGCTTAGTATGATCACTATATTTTTGTATTCGTTAAACTCTATTATCGCTAAGCACTTAAAATGTCGCCTTAAAAGCACTAAAAGTATTTGCAGCTCTTGGCCAGTTTGTGGGTTTAAATTAATGATTACCTGCGTATTTTGCTCACTGCAGCGATTTATATTTTGCCAAAAGCTATCGCTGGTTAAAAAAGGCTGATGATATTCACCACTAAAAATATCGATAGTGATTACGTTAAAGTGATCAGTGCATTGGGTAATATATTGCTCGGCGCATTGTAAATAGGTGCTGTGCTTAATTGGTAACTTAAAGTGCTGGGCAGCAATTAAGGCAATGCTTGGGTTTATTTCTACCGTGTTAAATGTATTGATGGTGTTTATGTAAGGCGTACTACTTTGCAAGTGATACATAATTCGCTCAAACCCTGCAGTGCCTAAACCTAAATTTAATATATTTAGTGTATCTACCGGTTTAAGTAAAAATAACAACATACATTGGTTTACAGGTACTATTACTTGCTCTGGGTGCGTAAGGTTCATAACGCCTTGAATTGTTATGTCTTCATTGGTTTTTTGTGCAAGCGTTAACCAACGGTATTCTTTATTTTGATACACGCATACGGGGCCGTACGCGCTTTGCTGCGACTCAATAAGGTTACTTGTAATTGTATCTTCTTTTAGTTGACGCATAACTTAAACTATTAATGTATACACAATTACAGTGTGCCACGAAAATCGCATTTTTTTATAGATTATTGTGTAACAAGGTTTGTAATTTAACCTCTAAATATAATATTGTATTAGCAATTAATTACTTAGACGTTATTCAAGGATTGGAAATGGGATTGATTTTAGGGCCTGCTGTTTTAGCGTGGTTTGCAGTATTTATCTATTCTTTACGATTAGGGTATGTGCTTATTTATACAAAAATGAGCGTATTAACCACAGTGTCTACTTTTGCAATTAGTATTGTTGGTATGTTGGCTTTTATGACGTATGGATATAGGCAGTTTGTAAACAATACCTCAGTTTGGGCATTTGAGATCCCAAGTTACTTTTTATTTAGCAAAATAGCTTTTATAGGTGTGTTGAGTGGTTTTTTACTTAACTACTATATTAAGCCTGAAAATAGTTCGGAGTTTTTGAGCTGTTTAGCATTTGTATTAATATTTATGTTTTCTGCTGGTGTGCTTGCAAGCTTAGGAGGACATGAGGCCTTTTTGAAAGAATTTGATATTAAAACCACTCATTAAAAGTATGCATAATAAATTTTGGCCCAGTACCTATAAATGGTAGTGGGCTTTCTACTATCCTAATAACCTCTTGTGAATGCGCTTTAGCGTGCTCCTTTCTGCATCTACCTCAAATGTATTGCCATAAAATCTTAGTTAAGTAATGGTTACACTATAATAATTAGGAGCTAATAGATGCTTAAAACACCTTTGAAAATCACAACAACGTTACTTAAATTTACTGCAATTGCAGGTGCCTGCACACTTGCATTATCAGCACATAGTGAAACGCAACTACAATACACAGAACAGCAAAAATTACATGACATAGCAGCTCAAGTATCAGCCGCACGTATTGGTAGTGACATTCAAACGCTGGTGGATTTTGGTACTCGCCATACGCTTTCAGAGACTAAATCGGATACGCGAGGTATTGGTGCGGCTAGGCGTTGGATAAAAAATGAATTTGAAAAAATATCCGCGCAGTGTGGCGGTTGTCTGGAAATTATTGAAGTAAAGGACACTATATCGGGCGAAAAGCGCATTCCTAATCCTGTTGAAGTGGTTAACATTGTGGCTATTCAACGAGGGTCAAGTGAGCCTAATCGCATGGTGATTATGTCGGGTGATATAGATTCTCGTGTGAGTGATGTTATGGACTTTACGAGTGATTCACCTGGGGCAAATGATAATGCATCAGGTGTGGCGGGAGTAATTGAAGCTGCTCGTGTTTTAAGTAAATACAAATTTAATGGTTCGGTAGTTTACGCGGCGCTTTCGGGCGAAGAGCAGGGTTTGTTTGGTGGAAAAATATTAACGGCTTATGCGCAAAAGCATGACTGGCAAGTTCATGGCGTTTTAAACAACGATATGATTGGCAATATTACCGGTATTAATGGGGTAACTGATAATACAACTGCGCGTATATTTTCAGAAGGTACCCGTGTTGTAGAAACAAAAGAGCAAGCCAATACTCGCCGCTTTACGGGTGGTGAAGTTGATTCGGCGAGTCGAAATTTAGCTCGTTACATAGATACTATTGCTGACAGATACATTCCTAACTTAGATACAATGCTTGTATATCGATTAGATAGATTTGGCCGTGGTGGGCATCATCGTCCATTTAATGATGCAGGTTTTGCAGCCGTGCGTATTATGGAAACTAACGAGCACTACGATCGTCAGCATCAAGATTTACGCACTGAAAATGGCGTTGAGTATGGCGATACAATTGAAGGCGTTGATTTTGATTATACAGCTAAGTTAACTTCACTTAATGCGGTAACTATGGCATCTATGGCGTGGGCGCCCGCACCGCCAAAAGAAGTTAAAATAAAGGGAGCTGTTACAGCTGATACATCGTTTTCATGGCAACAAAGCAATGATGAAAATATTGCTGGCTATAAAATTTATTGGCGTTACACGAGCGAGCCGCAATGGCAGTTTAGTAAATACGTTGGTAAGGTTTCACAGTACACACTTAAAAACGTAGTGATTGATAATTATTACTTTGGTGTAGCGTCTGTTAGTAAAGACGGTGTTGAGTCGCCAGTAGTATTTCCGGGTGATGTGGGTTCGTTTGATCACAATATAAAATAATAGTTTGGCTAAAAACACAGCAAACAGAGCGCTTTAAGGTGCAAATGAGCGTTTTATACTTGCACCTTATTTACTAAGCCCTTAGAGTGTTAAAAAAGAAGTAAAAGGTTAATAAAAATGCAGCAACAAGAAAAAAAGCCGTTAACAGCAAAAGAACAAGTTATAACTGATGAGCAAAGAATGCAGTGGCAACGCGAATGTTTTCAAACAGCGCAAAAGCATTTAGCCGAAAAGGGCATTATGCCAAAATCAGTAGTTGATAAAGACAGTCGGTTTTTAGCACCACTTTGTGCAATGTGGAAATTTAAAGCACAGAACGGTAAAACATATTGGGTAGTAACAGGGCGGTTACCTACAGATCATGCTGAGGTAAGTGCAGCTACAGATGCTCGTGATGCAATGCGTTACTTTTCTTTGCAGTGGCAATTAAAAGCGGATCAGATTATGAGTACAGGCGCGCGTGATAAAACACAGGTAGACTTTGCTAACTTACTTATAAATAGAGCACATGGCTTGTACGAAATGTATGATAATGAACCGCTGTGGGCAAATGAGGCAAAGTAACGACAGTTTGGGTTAAGTAAAAAAGTAGAGGGTGATAGCTTATTTATTGCCCTTTGCTTTATCTAATGGAGAAGTGTGAAGGGGGTTGTATTAAACGCTGAAACAGGGCATTGCATACGTTGCCTAGGAATTCCCGCCTCCATAAATACATTCCCTTGCTGAATAAAGCCATTTCGCTTAAAACGCTCTACTTCATTTAAAATACAATTAATGCTTACTTCTTCAATACCTTGGTTTGACGCTAATTCTACAATAAAGTTGAGAAGCGATGTATATACTTTGCGATTACGGTGCTCAGGTAATACAGCTATTCTGCCGATCAAGCCATCTTTACATAATCTACCTGTTGCTATTGGGCAGTTTGCATCGTCTGTAACAAGTACATGTAATGCAATTTTATCTAGGCTATCAAATTCGATGTGTTTGGGGATATGTAACTCGTAAACAAAAACTCGCTCTCGAATTTTTTGTAGCAAATCTTTTTTTATATCCCATTCAACCTTATCAACCAGATAGCCCATTGCAAACTCCTATTGATACCTAATTAGAATGAGTAAGCAATCACAGCAAAATTATTTATGCCAATATCAGATGAAAATTAAAAATTTTAACTGACCTGTATACATCATATTTTACGCTGAAAAATGCTCATCATTATTAATATAATTGGCATTATTACTCGTGGTCTATATTAAACCAGATCCCCTCATTAACAAGTGTAGTAAAAGTTTGAGTAAAAACTAAACTTGGATTTGTTAAATTTAATGCTGAAGTTTCAAACTCAGTATGATCGGTAAGTAGTTTTACCGCCGCTAAGTCGGTTAGCGGCATAGCGTAATTTTCGCCATTTACACTTAGTAAAACTTCTGTATCGAGTTGCTGATAAATAGCGCGTGTGCCGCCTAAGCGTTCAAACACTGTTTCTTCATCACTTAAATCATCGCTTATTTGCTCTGACGTAAATGGAGGCTCTACTGGCGCTAAATCCATTTCATGTTTGGGCTGACTAAGTGTTGAGCCTAACCATTGTTTAAATAAATCGTCATTTTCTAAAAGTGCTGCCATCAGTGTTTTAACTTTATCAACTTCAAGGCTTGTAAGTTCACCTTTAGATTTTCTTAGTGTGATGTTGTGATCGGTATAACGTTTTTGGCCGCTTTCGGTATCAATAATATGATCGGCAAAGCTCGATAATAAATCTTGTTGATTTGGCGCTCTAAAACCAACTGAATAATTGAGCGCGTTTTCTACGGCGTAACCTTCGTGAGGGCACCCTGGTGGAATATATAAAATATCGCCAGGCTCTAATATGCAATCAATTACGGCTTCAAATGCTTCTACTTGCAGTAATTTTTTGTTTTGAGCAAACTGCTTAAGGGTTGGATCGGGCAGCCCTACGCGCCAATGACGTTTGCCTTCGCCTTGAATAATAAACACGTCATATTGGTCTAAGTGTGGGCCAACACCACCATTAGGCGTTGAGTAGCTGATCATTAAATCATCTATGCGCCAGTTTGGAATAAATCTAAATGGCTCTAGTAGTTGCGCAGCTTCGCTATGCCAGTGATCAACTGCTTGCACGAGCAGTGTAGAATGATCGTCTGTTAACTGCTCAAAGTCTTCAAATGGACCTTGGTAGGTTTGCCAATCATTTTTATGATTAGTGATAATACGCGACTCTATGCTTTCTTCCATTGCGAGGCCGGCAAGTTCATTAGCATCAAGTGGGTCTTGAAAGTCTGCAAAACCTTGTTTGATTAAAAGCGGCTTTTTTTGCCAAAAATGGCTTAAAAACTCTTGCTCAGACAAATTATTTATTTTTAATTGATACATACATTATGCCTACTAGTTAGTGCAATGGGTTTGTCCCGTCCTAAAATACGTTGACGGTTTTAAATGAAGGCCAGTAGCTTTTGCTCCTGGCTTTTTTTGTGCACTTGGTTTGGTGTTTTCATTCCTAAACTCAAATGCGGCCTAAATTCATTGT
>NZ_JACJED010000037.1:0-11323 GCF_014163885.1 Pseudoalteromonas sp. SR43-2
TGCTTGGTGACAATAGCGTTTTGGACCCACCTGACTCCATGCCGAACTCAGTAGTGAAACGAAACAGCGCCGATGATAGTGTAGCATTTGCTATGTGAAAGTAGGACATTACCAGGCTTCAAATTCAGTCGAAGGACTTTAACCTTAATAATTAAAATAAGAAAATTGAAAAGAATTTTCTTGGTGACAATAGCGTTTTGGACCCACCTGATCCCATGCCGAACTCAGTAGTGAAACGAAACAGCGCCGATGATAGTGTAGCATTTGCTATGTGAAAGTAGGACATTACCAGGATTTAATTAAGAGAAACCCGTTACAGTAATGTGACGGGTTTTTTGCTTTTTGGAATTTTGTAAATAGTCCATGCCGAACTCAGTGGCGAAATAAAGTAGTTCTAAAGCGAGCCCTGCAGAAGGACGCCCCGACACAAAGATAGTGTAGCATTTGCTATGTGCCTCTCCACCGCTGTGGCACTACGACATTACCAGGATTTAATTAAGAGAAACCCGTTGCAGTAATGTGACGGTTTTTTTGCTTTTTTGAATTTTGTAAATAGTCCATGCCGAACTCCTTGGCGAAATAAAATAGTTCTAAGGCGAGCCCCGCAGGAGGACGCCCCGACACAAAGATAGTGTAGCATTTGCTATGTGCCTCTCCACCGCTGTGGCACTACGACATTACCAGGATTTAATTAAGAGAAACCCGTTACAGTAATGTGACGGGTTTTTTGCTTTTTTGAATTTTGTAAATAGTCCATGCCGAACTCAGTGGCGAAATAAAATAGTTCTAAGGCGAGCCCCGCAGAAGGACGCCCCGACACAAAGATAGTGTAGCATTTGCTATGTGACTCTCTACCGCTGTGGGCAGTACGACATTACTAGGATTTAATTAAGAGAAACCCGTTACAGCAATGTGACGTTTTTTTTGCTTTTTAAAATTAAGAAAAACATCCCCCTTTAAATTCAACAACAAAACTAGTTGCGTCTATTCGCGCGTGCTAAAATCCAATTTTTATGAATGATGATATAGAGGTCTAGTTTGCCTACAGCTGATTACCAAAAGGTGCTTGATGAAATAGCACATGAAGTACGCCCTTTATTATCACAAGGAAAAGTAGCTGATTATATACCGGCCCTTGCAGAGGTCGATCCTGAGCAATTTTCTATCGCTATTTATACAACTGATGGTAAAACTGTATGTGCGGGGGATTGCTCTCAACGTTTTACCATTCAGTCTGTTTCAAAAGTTATGACACTTACTATGGCACTGCAACGTTATGGTGATGAACTTTGGCATCGAGTTGGAAAGGAGCCTTCAGGTACTGCCTTTAATTCGCTTACACAGCTTGAGTTTGAAAAAGGGATTCCTCGTAACCCTTTCATAAATGCAGGCGCAATTGTAACGTGTGATGCGTTATACAGCCGCTTATCTGCACCAATGCACTCTATGCTCGAGACCTTTAGGTTGTTAGCTGGTAATAGAGGGATAGTGATTGATAAAAAAGTCGCTAATTCTGAGTATGAATTTAGGCATCGTAATGCGGCTATGGCACATTTAATGAAGTCGTTTGGTAATTTCGAAAATGAAGTCGATGATGTTTTATGGTCTTACTTTAACTTTTGTTCTATTGAGCTCAACTGTATTGAATTAGCCAAAGCTTATAATTTTTTAGCAAATAAAGGTGTTGATAATCGATCGGGCGATCGTGTTTTAAGTAGCCGTCAAAATAAGCAGCTTAATTCGCTATTATTTACCAGTGGCTTATACGATGCTGCGGGGGATTTTGGTTACAGAGTAGGTATGCCAGGTAAATCGGGAGTGTCAGGGACTATTTTAGCCGTGTTACCAAATAAGTTTACGGTAGCTGTTTATTCTCCGGGACTTAATTCGTTTGGTAATTCGGTTGCAGGAATTGCAGCCCTGGAACTGCTATCTAAAAAGCTCGATATTTCTATTTTTTAGGAAGTTGATAGGGAGCAATGATTGCTCCCACCGTTATTATTGTTCCCAATAAACCTGTTCTAAGCAGTCTTCGCGTTCTGGTAAACCGCGAGATAAACGAGGAGAGTGCTGAACCAACACTTCATAACTAGCTCGATTAGCATATTTACTAATTTGCGATAGTGATGAGTAAGTAATAGCTTGTTGCTGATGCTTAGCTGAGTTTGCCACATTAAGTTTATGATAAACATTTGCTGATAAGTCATGTAGCACAGCCGCTAAAGCACAATCGCCTGCACCATTGGTGTTTTTGATTGAGTCAGGTCCACCCATAAATGGGGCTGTATGACTATATGCTCTGATAGGCTCATCACACTGGGTTTTACGCATAGCACGTGAAAATTCGTATCGATTAAAATCAGGTATTGCTCCTGGTAATAACGGATACTCGGTTTCACGCTTTAAGCTTTCGTCTACGTAGCCGGCCATAAATAAGCCTTTTTCGCCAGCGGTGCAAATTACCAAATCTACCCAATCAAGTGCTTTATCTGCAGCTAGAAGAGGGTCTTCAAAACCTGTAATAGCTAACCCTTCTTCTTCGTTCATAGCAAGAATATCAACATGCTTTTCAACAAAGTTTGCCCACCAGGTCGGGTCTTGTTCAATTAAGAATTTAGTTCCGAGTGTAAGAACAACTGGCACACCTGCATCATTAGCGTATTTTACCGCTTGCATAGTTGCTTCAGTCATCGTTTCACTACCTTGCGTACGCATGAGGTAGGCACTGATCACTAATGCTGATGAATTTTCAATAAGGTTTTTATCGATAGATTCAGGACGTAAGTGATTCATTAGGCCCGCACTTATTGCAAAAGTACGCTCACCGGTTTCATCAATTAATGTAAAGCAACGACCTATAGGCCCATCTACTGGTTGAAGATAGTTTAAATCTACACGGCTTGAGGTATTACATAAAAAGCGGTAAGCATAGCTACCTATTTTTATATTTTCGCTCATTACGCCTAATAAAACTGAGCGATCATCTGCAAGTACAGAGTAGTTGTGCATAGTGTTACCAATGGTCCCACCGGCAAACTCAAAATCAACCATATCGTTTAATTTTAAACGATCGTATAAGGCGTTCGTTATGTCGCTATCAATAACTTGTGACATACCTCTACGTAGTTGAAATTCGTCAAGGAAAGCTTGATCAACTTTTGCCTCTATATCAACAACGATCTGGTCGATACCCGTAATATAGCTACGTTGTAATCGCTCTGTTGCGTTAAGTTGATTGGTAAGTGGATCTTTGGCTTCCACTGGAAAATAATGTTTATGCCTGCGGCGTCCAGGAAATTTCATTTGCTACCCGTGTTGTGAGCTAAATAAAAAAAGCGTGAGATTATAGCGTAAATCCACACGAGTGAGCCATTACAAACAGGTAAATATCGTTTTATTTTTGCAATAAAGTAATGAATGACGCACTTTAGGGTGCTAACTAGGTATAATTACAGCATAAAAAGTTATTTAAGTAGAAAGAATGAACGAGCCATTTAATGATTCCTACTGGATGGAGCAAGCGCTTTTGTATGCAAAGCAAGCAGAGTTGCTTGATGAAATTCCGGTTGGAGCAATTGTAGTAAAAGATAACCAGCTAATTTCAGTGGGGTACAACCGCTCAATAACGGATAACGATCCATCTGCTCATGCCGAAATGATTGCAGTAAGAGAAGCTGGAAAAGTACTTAATAATTATCGCTTAATTGATTGCACGCTATATGTAACGTTAGAGCCTTGCTCTATGTGTGCAGGACTGTTGGTGCATAGCAGAATAAAGCGTTTAGTATTTGGTGCCCTCGATGCTAAAACAGGGTCTGCAGGTTCAATTATGAACTTATTACAAGAGCCTAAGTTAAATCATCAAGTTGAGGTGTGCGGTGGTGTTTTGGCACAGCAATGCGGTGATACTATTTCGAATTTTTTTAAGCGTAGAAGAGCGCAAATTAAAGCAGCTAAGAAAGCTGCTCGTGATGAACAAATAAATAAACCTAGCTAAAGTTAACTAGCGATTGGCTCTATTTCTGTTTCAGCCATTTGCTGCATAGCAAACATTCGGCGGCGCCAGATGATTTTTTTGTGCAGTTTTCTTAGCATAACACGACGACGTGTGGCTGTTGAATAAATCACATTGCGTTTTAATTTTTGTGTGCGTCTACGTTTTAGCATGTTTTCTCCTAATGCAAGAGTGAGAAAGGCGCAGGGTATATCTTATAAAATAATAATATACAAGTAATACACATTAGTGATCATTTGATGACAAGTAAACAGATATTTAATTTACTTAAATTTTGCTTACTGGCTTACTCAAAAAACTGATACCTATACAAATCTTAGTTATTGTTTTCACTCGGTTGTTCGGGCTCAATTATAGGCTGTTGTTTTTCTGTTTGCGCTTCATCTTTGTTACTTTTTTCATTTAGCTTTGGCTCGGTATCAGTGCTCTGCTCTGTGATTGGTTCTGGTTCAGGTTCTACAGCAATAGCATTATTCTCATCTAGCCAAACAAGTGCATCGTAATAGCGACGAATATTATCAACATATTTAACCGCTACATCGCCACGCGCATAACCATAGCGAGTTTTACGGTAATAGCGCTTTTTAATTAACAGCGGTAAGCGTTTTTTTACATCAGCCCATTTATCAGGGCTTGCGCCTTGCTGCTCGGTAATTATACGCGCGTCGTTAACGTGCCCCCAACCTACATTGTAAGCCGCTAGTGCAAGCCATGTTCTATCAGGTTGAGGAATTCTATCAGGAATACGCTTAATCAGTTTACTTAAATACTTACCACCACCGCGAATATTTTGCTCTGGCTCTAAGCGGTTGGTAACACCTACTTGTTTTGCTGTACTGCGGGTTAGCATCATAATACCGCGAACGCCTGTTGGCGATTTAGCGCGAGGATTCCACATAGATTCTTGATAGCTAAGTGCCGCTAATAAACGCCAATCAAGGCTACCAGCATATTGTTCAAACCATGGTTGGTATGTTGGTAAGGTTTCTTTGATAGCTTCGATATAAGCAAGGGTATTTACATAGTTAAATTGGCGCACGTGGCCAAAGTATTTTTCTTCAAGTACGTAGAGCTGATTACTCTGTTTTATATCGCCAAAAAATGGCACTAATAAGGAATATAAAGAATCATCTTTTGATTTATTAAGTATCCATGCAATCGGGTCGTTATGACTAACAGAAAAACCGATACTTAAATTTGGATGATAACGGCGAAATAACGATAGCGTATGTGTATCAGCGAGTGTGTAATCTATCTCGCCATCAATAACTGCTTGAAGTAGTTCTTCTTCATCAAACTCTTCGCTTTCTATCCAAGTAAGATCTGGATTGTTTTTTTTCATTTTTTGCAGAGTAAGCGAATGACTACTTTTAGCGATAACAGTAAAGTTGCCATCTAAGTCGGCAAACTCTCGAGGACGAACACGTCCTTGCTTATAAACTAACTTTTGGCTGATTGTTCTGTAAGTTGGCCCATAGCGGTATTGCTTTGCACGGGTTTTATTATAGGTAAGTCCTGAGGCAATTAAATCTAAATCACCGCTTTCAAGGCGTTCAAACATATCGGATAAGTTAAAAAATGGCACTATTTCAAGCTCTACACCTAAATATTCAGCAAATGCTTGAGATAGCTCATATTCAAAGCCTTGTTCACCTTGAACGGCTTGATAATAATTACTAGCACTTGCAAGTGTACCCACACGTATTTTGTTTTGCTCTTTTATTTGGGCGAGTTGAGTTGGCTGCTCTTGCATATCACATGCACATAACAGCATAACTAAAGTAATGATTATTATTAGTTTTTCTTTGAACATTGAGTGCCCCTTAAGCTCGCCAGCCACCGTTATAGCAAAACTAAGCCATCGCGTCACTTTACCTTTTATTTTATTAACCAAAAGAGGCTATAAATAAAGCTAAAAAGTTAATTTTATGAAAAGCGTAATTTTGAGTTAAATCTGAATGCTAATTGGACTATAATGCGTGCCTAAAATATCGTTCAATCCCTAACCCCGGATGAAATTACCTATGTTGATCCTTCGTGGTGCACCAGCACTTTCAGAGTTCAGAGTTAATAAAATTTTAGCGCGTTGCCAACAATCGCAACTTCCAGTCACTAACGTATACGCCGAGTATGCTCACTTTGCCGATTTAACATCGCCGTTGAGTAGCTCTGAGCAAACCAAGCTTGAAAAACTATTAACTTACGGTCCAACTATTGCTGAGCATACCCCAGCTGGCAAACTTGTACTTGTTACACCTCGCCCAGGTACCATTTCACCTTGGGCATCTAAAGCTACCGACATCGCCCACAACTGTGGTTTAAAGCAGGTTCACCGTGTTGAACGCGGTATTGCTTATTATGTTGAAGGTGATTTAAACGCAGAACAACTTGCACAAGTAACTGCGTTATTGCACGACCGCATGACTGAAGCCACACACAATGAACTTGAAGATGCGGCTCAGCTGTTTCGCAGTGATGCCCCACGCCAAATGTCGTCTGTCGATATTTTAGGTGGTGGACGCGAAGCACTAGCAACAGCCAATGTTGAGCAAGGCTTTGCGCTTGCTGATGACGAAATAGACTATTTAGTAGAAAATTTTACAAAGTTAGGACGTAACCCTAACGACATCGAATTGTTTATGTTTGCACAAGCGAACTCAGAGCATTGTCGCCATAAAATATTTAATGCTGACTGGACAATCGATGGTAAAGAGCAGCCAAAATCGCTGTTTAAAATGATTAAAAATACGTTTGAGCTAAATCCTGAAAATGTATTGTCGGCGTATAAAGATAACGCGGCAGTAATGAAAGGCTCAAAAGCGGGTCGCTTCTTCCCAAATGCGCAAGGTGAATATGCGTATCATCAAGAAGACATTGAAATACTAATGAAAGTTGAAACTCATAACCACCCAACAGCTATTGCGCCATTCTCAGGTGCTGCTACAGGTTCTGGTGGTGAGATTCGCGATGAAGGCGCAACTGGTCGTGGCTCTAAGCCAAAAGCAGGCTTAGTTGGCTTTACTGTATCAAATTTACGTATTCCAGGTTACGAGCAACCGTGGGAAAGCGATTTTGGTAAGCCGGGTCGTATTGTAAACGCACTTGATATAATGACAGAAGGTCCACTAGGTGGCGCTGCATTTAATAATGAGTTTGGTCGTCCTAACTTGTTAGGCTATTTCCGTACTTACGAAGAAAAAGTAACAAGCCATAATGGTGAAGAAGTGCGTGGTTACCATAAACCAATTATGCTTGCCGGTGGTTTAGGCAATATTCGCTCTGATCATGTTCAAAAAGGCGATATTCCTGTTGGCGCTAAGTTAATTGCGCTAGGCGGACCTGCAATGAACATTGGTTTAGGCGGTGGTGCTGCATCAAGTATGGCCTCTGGTCAGTCAAACGAAGATTTAGACTTTGCTTCAGTACAGCGCGAAAACCCAGAAATGGAACGTCGTTGCCAAGAAGTTATCGATAAATGTTGGCAGCTTGGTGACGAAAACCCAATTGCATTCATCCATGATGTAGGTGCCGGTGGTTTATCTAACGCGTTTCCTGAGCTTGTTAATGATGGCGGACGTGGTGGTAAGTTTCAATTACGTAGCATCCCTAACGATGAGCCAGGCATGGCACCACACGAAATTTGGTGTAATGAATCACAAGAGCGTTATGTACTCGCTGTTGGCGTAGAGGACTTTGACCGCTTTGAAGCAATTTGTAAGCGCGAACGTGCCCAGTACGCTGTTATTGGTGAAGCAACAGCGGAACCTCACTTAACAGTGTCAGACAGCCACTTTGAAAATAACCCTGTTGATTTGCCGCTGGACGTATTATTAGGTAAAGCACCTAAAATGCACCGCGATGTAACGTCAAAGCAAGTTGTTGGCAAGGCGCTTGATATCACATCAATAAATGCAGCAGATGCAGCGCAGCGCTTAATGCGTTTACCTACCATTGCAGAAAAAACATTCTTAATAACAATCGGCGATCGCTCAGTTACGGGTTTAGTAGCACGCGACCAAATGGTTGGTCCTTGGCAAGTACCTGTTGCTAACTGTGCTGTAACTGCGGCAACGTATGACACTTACCACGGTGAAGCTATGTCACTCGGTGAGCGTACTCCGGCTGCATTACTTAATTACGGTGCATCTGCTCGTTTAGCTGTGGCAGAGTCGTTAACTAATATTGCTTGTGCAAATATTGGTAGCCTTGAAAACATTAAGTTATCGGCAAACTGGATGGCAGCAGCGGGTCACCCAGGTGAAGATGCTGGTTTATATGAAGCTGTTAAAGCCGTAGGCGAAGAGCTTTGCCCTGCGCTTGGTTTAACTATTCCAGTGGGTAAAGATTCTATGTCGATGAAAACGACATGGAAAGATGAAGGTGACTCACAAGAGAAGTCAGTAACATCGCCGCTTTCACTGGTTATAACTGCATTTGGTCGTGTTGACGACGTACGCAAAACAGTAACGCCACAACTGCGCACAGATAAAGGCGATACATCGCTTATATTAGTTGATTTAGGTGCGGGTAAAAACCGCATGGGCGCATCAAGCCTTGCACAAGTTTATAAGCAATTAGGTGATGTAACCCCTGATGTTGATAGCCCTGAGTTATTAAAAGGCTTCTATAACGCAATGCAAGCACTTGTGGCTGATAGTAAGTTACTTGCTTATCATGACCGCTCAGACGGTGGTTTATTTACCACAGTAGCTGAAATGGCGTTTACGGGTCATACCGGTGTAACGGTTGATTTAGCAGCTTTAACAGGTTCTGACATTGAAGTGCTTTATAACGAAGAGCTAGGTGCGGTAATTCAAGTTGCAAATGCTGATTTAGATGCAGTAAATGCGGTGTTTGAACAACATGGTATAGCAGCCATTAGTCACAATATTGGCACGCTTAACAGTGACGATACGATTATGTTTAACCGTGGCGAAAGTACGGTACTTAATCATACGCGTACTGAGCTTCGTACTATTTGGGCTGAAACAACGTATCAAATGCAAGCGCGCCGTGATAACCCTGAGTGTGCTAAGCAAGAGTTTGATGCTAAATTTGATGCAAAAGATCCAGGCTTAAACGTAAAACTTAACTTTGATTTAAACGAAGATATAGCTGCACCATACATTGCAACCGGTGCTAAACCGCAAATGGCTATTTTACGTGAGCAGGGTGTTAACTCTCATTTAGAAATGGCGGCAGCGTTTAATCGCGCAGGTTTTGCAGCCGTTGATGTACACATGAGCGACATTTTAGAAGGTCGTTTAACACTAGAGCAATTTAAAGGTTTAGTGGCCTGTGGTGGTTTCTCATACGGTGACGTACTTGGTGCAGGTGAAGGTTGGGCTAAGTCTATTTTGTTTAACGACATGGCACGCGATCAATTCCAAAACTTTTTCCACCGTGAAGATACTTTCAGCTTAGGTGTATGTAACGGTTGCCAAATGTTATCAACGTTAAAAGAGTTGATCCCTGGTACTGAACATTGGCCGCGCTTTGTAACTAATAAATCAGAGCGTTTTGAAGCACGCTTTAGTTTAGTAGAAATACAAGAGAATCCGTCTGTATTCTTTAATGGAATGGCTGGATCGCGTATGCCTATAGCGGTTTCTCATGGTGAAGGTCATGCTGAGTTTGCAAACGATGCAGCCACTAAAGCGGCGCTTAATAGCGGCACTGTAGCGGTTAAGTTTGTAGATAACTACGGTAACCCTACAACGCAGTACCCAGCTAACCCTAATGGTTCTCCAGAAGGTATTACCGGTATTACGTCAACTGATGGTCGTGCCACTGTAATGATGCCGCATCCAGAACGTGTATTCAGAAGCGTTGCCAACTCTTGGCACCCAGATGAGTGGCTCGAGGATAGCCCGTGGATGCGTATGTTCCGTAACGCACGTAAAAACGTAGGTTAATTATATTTACGTTTATACAAGTTAGATTCATAATCTTACTGTAAAATAAAAAAGGCTGCATTGTGCAGCCTTTTTTGATTATACTGTCTCGTCCTGAAATATGTTTACACATATAGGACTTATTATGACCAAGTCAAATAATACACCGATCAAACGAACACAACGAGATTATTCATTAGGCTTTAAATTACAAGTTGTCGACGCTGTAGAAAAAGGCGATATGACTTATAAACAAGCCCAAAAAATTTATGGCATACAAGGTCGTTCAACCGTGCTTACTTGGTTAAGAAAACACGGTAAGATGGAGTGGACTCAATCACCTAGGATAACTATGCCTACCTCACCTAAAGCCAAAGAAAGTCCCGCTCAAAAAATCAAACGCCTCGAACGAGAGCTTGAAGATGAGCATTTACGTAACCTGTTACTCAATGAAGTGGTTAATATTCTTGACGCTGAGCATGGGACAAGCCTTCGAAAAAAGTATATTGCCAAGGAGCAAGAAGCCTTCAAAAGCAAAAAATAGTTAGCTTAGAACGTGCTTGCATGCTGCTTGGTATAACGAGACAAGCGATATATCAACGAGAGACCAGGGCCAAATCACGTGCTATTGAACTAGCACCAGTTAAAGCGATGGTATTGGAAATACGACGTTTTATGCCACGCTTAGGTGGAAGAAAGTTGTATTTTTTACTTAAACCCAAATTCATAGAGCGAGGCATAAGTTTAGGTCGAGACGCTTTTTTTAGTTATTTGAAAAATGAACGTTTATTGGTTAAACCTAAGCGTAGTTACACTAAAACTACTTTTAGTAAACATTGGATGAAAAAGCATCCTAACTTGCTAAAAGATGTGCAACCATCGAGTCCTGAAGAGTTTTTTGTCAGTGATATAACTTACGTTCAATCAGCGCAAGGTGTTCACTATCTATCGCTAGTAACTGATGCTTATAGTCGCAAAATTATGGGTTATGAACTCAGTGATGAAATGAAGGCGACAGATGTTGTTAAGGCATTAGATATGACAATCAATAATCGTCAGTATCAATGTAGTACGATTCATCATTCAGATAGAGGATTGCAGTATTGCTCGCAGATATATCAAGTAAAGCTTAATGAAAATGGCATTATTCCATCAATGACCGATGGCTATGACTGCTATCAAAATGCACTGGCGGAGCGTGTTAACGGCATATTGAAGCAGGAATTCTTACTCTATAAATGTCAAAACCTAGAAGAGTTAAAGCAGCTCGTCGATGAATCAATATTGATATACAATGAATTTAGGCCGCATTTGAGTTTAGGAATGAAAACACCAAACCAAGTGCACAAAAAAAGCCAGGAGCAAAAGCTACTGGCCTTCATTTAAAACCGTCAACGTATTTTAGGACGGGACA
>NZ_JACJED010000038.1:0-9498 GCF_014163885.1 Pseudoalteromonas sp. SR43-2
AAAGGTAGAAGGTGCGCCGCGTTGCAACTTTGCGAGTAGTTCATCATTTAATTCTGCGTTTTGCGCATCTTGATGAAGTGTTTCACACAATTGCTTAATCTCATCTATTGATAGAGTGTCGGAGCATAGACTCTTCTATCCAGGTTTCTGCTGTTTTTGTATCAACTTCACCAATTTTTAAGGCGATATATATTTGTGAACGAAGCTCACCACAGCTACCTTTAGAGTAAGAGAGAAAACGGCAGTAATCTTTAGCTGTCTTTCTCTCATAACCCTCAGCAATATTTGATGAAATTGATAATGCAGAGCGTGTAATTTGATCTTTTAAACCAAATTGCTTACTTGCCTTAAAATAAATAAAAACTTCACAAGCTAAATCGGCAGAGCGTTGCCATACATTTAAGTCCTCAAATTGCACAACGCCCCCTAATATAAATTTACCTTAGTTTTTGACTTATACTTTATACTTTAGCCTTTAACCTTTAACTTTTAGTCTTTAAACTTTGTTTATTAATCGCTACCAAATAAGTCGCGAGTATAAACTTTGTCAGCAATATCACTGAGCTCTTCAACCATGCGGTTAGACACAACAACATCAGATATTTGCTTAAACTCATTTAAGTCTTTAATAACACGAGAGTGATAAAACTCATTTTCTTCAAGTACTGGTTCGTAAACTACTACCTCAATACCTTTCGCCTTAATGCGCTTCATAATGCCTTGTATAGCAGAAGCTCTAAAGTTATCAGACCCTGTTTTCATTACTAAACGATACACGCCAACCACTTTAGGGCTACGCTTAATTATTGAGTCGGCAATAAAGTCTTTACGTGTCGTATTAGCATCAACAATGGCACCAATAATATTGTTTGGTACATTTGCATAATTTGCACGTAATTGCTTAGTATCTTTTGGTAAGCAGTAACCACCGTAACCAAACGATGGATTGTTGTAATGATCACCAATACGTGGGTCTAAACTAACACCCTGTATAATTTGCTTAGAGTTTAAGCCATGTGCTTCAGCGTAGCTGTCAAGCTCATTAAAGTAAGCTACACGCATTGCTAAATAAGTGTTTGAGAACAACTTAATAGCTTCGGCTTCTGTTGAGTCAGTAAAAAGTACTTCAATATCTTCTTTTATAGCGCCTTGCTTAAGTAAGCTTGCAAACACAGTTGCGCGCTCACTTTGCTCACCAACGACAATACGTGAAGGGTATAGGTTATCGTGTAGCGCTTTACCTTCACGTAAAAACTCCGGTGAAAATATTAAGTTACTAACGCCTAACGTCTCTTTAATATTTTGTGTAAAACCAACGGGTATAGTCGACTTAATAACCATAACCGCATTTGGGTTATGCGCTATCGCATCTTTAATTACAGCCTCTACAGAGCTTGTATTAAAGTAGTTATTTTCAACATCGTAATCGGTTGGTGTAGCAATAATTACAAAGTCAGCGTTTTTGTATGCAGCTACTTTGTCGGTAGTTGCTGTAAAATTTAAGTCACTACGTGTTAAAAAATCACTAATTTCGGTATCTACAATTGGTGATTTTTTATCATTCAACAGTGCTATTTTGTGTTCGTCTATATCTAATGCGACCACTTCATTGTGTTGTGCTAGCAACATAGCGTTAGAAAGGCCTACATAGCCTGTACCTACTACGGCAATTTTCATATTAATCCTTTAAGATTAGTTAATAATTAATAAAATGATTCTACCAGAGTTATAAATTAGGCTCTAGCTAAAAGACTTTAGCCAAAATGTAATATCAAATGATATTACTAAAGGTTTTTACAGAATAATAAAAATGAGAAAGAAATGAAAATATTGAAATATACACCAATCAATACTCTCTAATTTACTGCGCGGCTATGTAATTTAACATTATAAAAAGCGAGGTATAAAACCCACCTACGATATATGTCAGCTGTAGGTGCGAATTTACTTCGCGCTCAAATAGTTTTACTTACTCGCAGAATATTGTTTTTCTGGCAGGTCTAACTTACGTCTAAAAAAGTTTATAATTTTACAGTAATTAATTAGTACAACTAAATAAGCTGCAAAAATAGCTATAAAGCTATAAAACATTAAAAATTCTGGTATTATAAAAATCTCGCCAATTATACCAATAACAGCAAATACAGATGCAATTGAGCATATTAAAATAAGTGTTTGTGTAGGCGAGCAACCTAATCGTTGGCATATATGGTGTAAATGTTCGCGATCGGGCTTAAACGGAGATTTACCTTGTTTAATGCGGCGTATCATAATTGCAGCCATATCCATTAATGGTAGTGCAATAAGCCATAATGCGGTTACCGGGCGTATCATAGGGTTCCCTGAGGTTTGGCTTGCCCCAATTAATAGCCAGATAACAGTAAAGCCAATCATCATACTACCTGCATCGCCCATAAACACTTTTCGCTCACGACCTATAAGGCCTAGATTCATAACTATATAAGGGATCATACATACAACCAATAATAAGCATAAATAACTTAAGCTTTGCTCATTAGCCATATTAAGTAAAATACCAATAGCACCAAATGTAACTACCGAAAGGCCACCTAAAAGGCCATCTATGCCATCAACCATATTAAAGGCATTTATACAGCCTATAACAGCTAAAATAGTAATTAAGCCACCTACGTATCCATAGCCCAAGCTAATCTCACCAAATCCTAATATATCTCCAAGTGAAACCAACTCTGCTTGAGCAAAGTAAATCATTGCTATAGATATAAGAGTTTGTATCAGCATGCGTATTTTTACGCTCAAGTCATACCTGTCATCTAATGCCCCAACAATGGTCAAACCGGCAATACAACACATATACAAATTGGCGTGATTAATCATATTAGGATGCGAATAAATATATTGCACAATAGTGATGCATATAGCTACCCCTCCAACTAAAGGAATATTCCCTGTGTGCTCTTTACGACCAGAGGGTTTGTCAACCAAACCTACTTGTCGCGCAGCTTTGCGCATTAAAAATAGTATTGCGAAAGAAATAAAAAAAGTAAAAAGAAGATCTAAAAACATACCTAACCCCGATAAACATACTTATTTAAATATTAAACTATATAGCCCCCCTTAGCTGATAATGTTTAATCGCTAAAAAATGCATTCAACTTACTTTAATTTCAATTCACGTTTCAATTCGTCTTTTAGCGCATGAAGACAATAAGATTATACTCGCGACACCAATAATCGGAATTTTAGATAAACTAAAAAAGATAAAAATTAACAAAAAATTCTTAAGCCCAACAAAACGGTAGATAACAGCTAAATATAATAAGAAAAAAATAATTCCCACTCTATCTACACTGTACGCAATTTGGCCTGCATCCTTAAAGTTAGACATAAAATTATCTCTTAATGAATCACGCCCTAAGTCAAGTGGGAATACTCCATAAGCCGAGCAAAAACCACTTCCTGTATAAAAATTTGGCGAATCATAAAGTAGCTGATAATGCGTATACCTTAAGCCTATAGGGCTCTCTTTTACGTTCATTTCCCGATCAGCAGCTAACTTATAAATAAAAAAAGCAGAGAAAAAAACAAAAGTAATAATTCCTAGTTTAAATATAATCCCCTTATATACGCCAGTTAAATATGAAGAAGCCAAAGTAACTATCATTACTGGAACTGAGAATGAGAAAAAAGCAATCTGATATATTTTAGTGTTCAAATTACCAGACAGGATATATGCAGAAATCCATAGAGCTAAAATTGTCATACCAAATAATGATGGTTCATCAAATAAACCTGTTGCTCTGAATGAAACAAAAGAGCTTTCACTAAAATTTGTTTGTGTCTCAAGCCCTACCAATAAATCAAAAATATGCCCAAAACCGAAAGCTAAAAAAACGAAATGGATTATGAAGATTACTATATGTATTTTAAGAGCTACTAGAAGTGATTTAGACAAGAGCTCTCTTGAAGATAATAAGAAAGCAATCCCAATAATGGAGCTTTTAACAAAAAGTCCAAATATTGTATCTATATTTTTTACAATACAGCCAACAGATAATAAAGAAGCCGATATAAAAATAGAAAACATGAAAAGCAGTTTAAAAAATTCAGATGTAGAAATAGTTATTTTAGATTCTAAAGCGTCATATAGCATACAAAATAATAATAAGGCTAGCGAGCCGGCTTTTATCATTGGATAATTTTCCGCAACAGATAATGCAATGAGAACACCAAATAAATATTTTCTATCCATTAAGTAGTTCCGTCCACTTATCAAGTACCACATCACTAGAGAAATGATTAATTGCATATTGACGATTCAGTCTGCCTAGCTGTAACCTATCTGATAAATCTAGGGCTGTTATTTTTTCTAAAATTGTCATAACACTATCTTCACTACATAAAAAAACCCCCGGCGATTCACTCAAAAAAAGAGAGTCAGGCCTTTCAAATGCTAAAACTAAACAGCCTGAGAGCATCGACTCGACTAACGAACGCTGTAAACCCTCAACTCTTGATGTCGACATAAATACATCTCCGCATGCCATAAGACTGTAAGGTTTATCTACAACACCCCGATAGCTTATAACTTTAGAATCAAGTAGTTCATTATTCAATATATTATCACTTCCTAACCCACCGAAAACTTCAGCATTGACACCATCAATCGCTTTTTTAAATATTTTTAAAAAATAGTCACCTCCTTTTCTTGAACACCAAGTACCTACATAAAATACCTTTATTATATCTCGCTCAATATACTTTGGTAACCATTCAGCATGGAAGTGATTTGGTATTACTTTATATGCACTTACATTATTACTTTGAGGAACCAAATAGACTAAATCTCTAACGCCGTATTTAAAGAACACTTTATCAAAAGCTTTTTTAGCATAACTTTTACGTGCTGAAAGCTCTCTGACCCCAAAACAAGAATTAGCTCTTCTTATATAAATAACATTAGAACGTATACTTCTAAAGAAATTCAAAATAAGAAAAGGCTGAGTAATTATAATTTTTGCATTAGGATTAAAAAAATAAAAAAATAAAACCTTTAAATTAAAAGCAACTAATATATATAGAATATAGAGATCATAAGTGAATTGGTTGCTTTTTAGGAATTTAATTATATTACCCATAAATCTTTTTTTCTTAGGTGATTTAGTACTTTCAGGGTTGATATTATTATAGTTCTTCTGTGGCTCTATATTTTTACATCGTTTTACTCTAAAACGGTTTTCCAAAAGTTCAGCGAGGTCAGACATTGATTTCGGAGGGCCAATTAAACTAGTGTACTTCCCTAAATAAAAAACCCCTATATCATAACGACTTAACATGTTGTTCCTTAATAAAATATACAAAACAATGAAAAAACAAAATAAACTCGCAAAAAACAACCCAAAAAGAAAATATTTTGAGCCCAAAGTCACAAGTAAAAAACAACAAACCCAGAACAGCAACAGATATAACACTTGATGATAACAAAAACTTACCATACAAAGTTTGTTCAGCAAATTTAACTACGAAGTTAACTCCAAAAAGTAAACTAAGAGGAGTAATAAATAAGATTAAAGATAATATTTTTAATATAGCAAAGCTTTCAATCGTGTACTGATTACCCAATAAATATAATAAAGCATATTCTCCAAAGAGATATAATAAGCTGTAAATTAACAAGGATATGAAAATACTTATAAATGAAACCCGCAAGAAAGCATGTCCTTTTTTCATCTGCTCAGAAAATAAAGAGTCAGAGATAATAGAAAACGGAATCTTTGAAATATTCACTATTTTTTCTGAAACATCATAAATTGCAACGGCTGTATATCCGAATAAGAAACCAATTATAGGCTTTGCTGCGTTCATATGTAACTGAAGTAACTTACCAGAAACCAACCATTTTGATACACTTATATACTCTCTAGAACTTCTTAATAAGATTGAAAAATTAAACTTAAAGTAATTTAATCTCATTACTTTAAAAATAACTGGAATAGGTAATAAAACAGAGAAAAAATATACAATCGGATATATAGTATAATCTTCAGGTTTATTCACTAATATAAATATCCCTAACAATAAAAAAACATTACTAAAAAAAGAGATGAATATCCATATATTAAATTTACCAGTGGCAACGAAATAGTGATTAAAATTAAAAACGGCTTGAAATATAGGATATAAACAAAATAAAGCAACTACAAATTGCTCATTAGAGGAAGCATAATTTAAAGCAAATAATATATATATGGGTATAAAAAAGAGGCTTATGCAACCCTTTATAAATAAGGGCATAATTATACTTTTTTTCAATTCATATTTATTCCCTAAGCTCCTAGACACCACTCTCAATGAGAATGAGTCCATATTTAGAGATATTATTTTTGCAAAAAAAGCGCTTAACCCTAGCCAAAAACTAATAACACCGAAGCTCTCTAACCCGACTACAGATATAGTATAGGGGTAGATTAATAGAGGAACTGCAATTTGATTAAACCTTATACAAAAAAGTTTTATAATTTTATTGGATAATTTATTCACTAAACAGGCTCTGCCAAGAAAGGAGTCTTTTTTTATCTAATATAGATTTTTTATCTAGATATTTATATAAAGGGAATGTCAACTGTGGGTTTTTTATCTTTGAATATTTCAGAATTGATGAACCTATACCATAAATATTTTTATCTGTATTTATGCAACTAAACACTTCAAAATTAAAAGTTGGGGGTAGCACTTCATATTGAAAATTATGCTCTTTTAAAGACTCAAGTACAAAGCTAATAACTTTTTCAGACTGTGCGGGGTGAAATTTTATAGAAAGTTTTTTTTCTGAAAGTAGTTCTCCTGATATAAACTTCCTCCAAAACCCTCTAAATACTTCAAGAGTGATTACATTTTGAGATACTAAAGCATCAAAAACGAATATATTGTTAAACTTAACATCAGTAGGAAAAACTCTAGTTACTTCCTTATCGAGTATTAACTTAACTATATTAGAATTAAGTTCGTTTTGAAAGCTACCGTCATTAATAGTAAAACACTTGGAGCTTATAGTACCGATCTGCTTATATAAATTTTCGTACTGGACAACTCTATCAGCACACGTGCTACTAAACAGCTGAAAAAATGGGTTTAGGAGTGAATGTAACCAATGAACTTTATTTGGAAATTTAGTTAGTAACATTTCTATGCTTATATAATTATCCGCACCATCCTCAATATAGTGCACCTGACGACAAAATCTATGATTTATAATAACTGAATATAAAGGGTTTTTACAATGAGGGACATAATAAGTAAAAGCATCTTCAGACAAGAAGTTATTTATAATATTATCGACATATGAGATAACTTTCTTATTATTTAAAAAGCTTAGTCTATATACATAGCGAACACTATTGAATTTATGATAGTAAATACTCAAAGGTATGTGTTCTATGATACCAAGCCCATTTGGTGGGGCCACCCCTCTAAAACACAAAAATAGAACATCTTTTCTATTTATATTGTTTTGTTTTATTATTAAACATGAAATTAAACAATTTATTTGACTATGTATATGAAATATATATTTCACTTAAAGAATACCTTTCTTACACCAGAATATACTAGTTCTATTTTCGACTTAAGTAACGTTCGTATTAAAAACTTTATTGGTGCTAAAATAAAAAACTGCAAATTGGATATAAACCCAATCTTTCTAAAATAACACATTACATTATACTCTATGCGTGCATAAGATATACCGCCCCTTCGTGAACCAAAGCCATCAACACGTACATTAACCAATGGCTCTTGTAAATTATAGAATGAGCAGCCATCCATAATCATCTGCGCCCACAGGGGATAATCTTCTAAGCCAAAGAAGTCTGGATAATTACCAGCACGTAACACAGAATTTTTTCTAAACATAACTGTTACATGATTCATTGGGCATACAAATCGGCTTATTTTCTTAATGTCCTTATCAAATTCACGAACATTCCTACAACCTACTATTCCATCTACATTAAACTCAGTTATCATACCACCAATGACATCAAAGTCAGACGATATCATTTTTTCCATTTGCTTTTCGAATCGATTAGGGAGGCAAATATCATCAGCATCCATGCGAGCAACGAACTCCCCTGCACAATGCCCCAAACCATCTGAAAGAGCCTTCCCTAAGCCTAAATTTTTAGGCAGTCGAACTATTTTTATTCTTAGTTTTTCTTTATATCGTAAAATAACTGATAAGTGCAATGCCGTTAAAGGTCCATTTTCTACAAGTACAACTTCATCAGCTAGGCGTGTCTGATTGGCTAAACTTTCTAAAGCTTCATCAAAATAAATTGGGGAATCATTTATATAAACGACCATTAATACAGACAAATATTTACTACTCATACGTCAACCTTTTTGCTCGATTTTTTAAATAATTCTTTTATTTTCACAGGAAAATTGTTAGTCATTTTACTGAAAAAAGTATTTTGTATTGATATGCTTTCAATCCCAAAAATATTGCTTGCGGTTATTAAACACGTACTATTAATCCCAAGCACAAGTTTTATCTGATTTTTATTTTTACAAACAAACTCTTCGAAAATAGAACAAGTATTAATAACTTCATAACTACTGTAATCAAACCCCCTATCTGCGGGATGTCTCAATATTTTTAGTGGGATACCTTTTCCTTTAGCGAGCTTTTCTGCACAATATAGTATTTTTTTGTACTCACTCTCAGTTAACACCCCAATATCGACATAAGGTTGAGAGCAAAAAAGTGCATATTCCTCCTCTACAAGTCCGCTTTCGACCTCTATGAAGCCAGTCAAACAACTTCTATAACTATCATTATCAAAAGACGCAAATCTTTCTTTAAGCTTTATCATTTCAATAATAGTCATTAATGCATACCAAATAGGAAATACCCCTACTTTTATTGATATTCCTCTTTCTCTAATGAACGCTTTATATCGATATAAAAAATTAGCATAGCTACCGATACCATCATCAATTTTTATAAAGGACATTTTACTAAAATAACGAATATATTGAACATTAATCCCAGGAGATATTAAGATTAAATTTTTATTACCTTTAATTAAGGCTTCGATATCTCTAAACCCTCGGTTTAGGATTTTAACATCTATTTTATCTAAGCTATCCACCAAAGATTTAGAAAAAGTTGCTTGTTTAAAATACGAATCAAGGATTACGTACTTATTGCAATTTTTATATCTCTTTAACTTTAAAAAAAGAATAAAATTTAACAATTGATATGATGAACTTACATGTCCAACAACAATCTCATTCATCACTTACAAACTCGAATCTAAATGCAGTACCTGAAGTTATATCTTGGTTCGAAATCACTCCTATCACATCATATAAATGCTTAGGGGCTAGTCCATAACCAGGCCTTATACTCTTTACATTTTCATGTGTAAATAACTCACCTTCAGCAACATCTTTTACCACATACAGTGAGCGTCTGAATATAGCATTTCCTTTCTCACTCTCTTTGCGCTCGTA
>NZ_JACJED010000039.1:0-6067 GCF_014163885.1 Pseudoalteromonas sp. SR43-2
CTCAAAGCATTGATGTACAAACCGATGCCAATGGTAACTGGAGTGCGGCACCAACAGGCACATTAGCCGAAGGGAATTATAGCGTTAGCGCCAGCATCACCGATGCCGCAGGCAACACAGGTACAAGTACAGACAGTGGCGAAGTGGATGTAACTGCTCCTGAACTTGAAATTATTCCATCGTTTTTATTAGGTAATTTAGTTTCTCTTTCGGGGGATTCTGATTTACCGGGAGGCTCTGTAATCACTATTACAGAGTACCTAGTTGGTGGGTTAGTTGGCGCAACTTATACAGCAACGACAAATCCTGATGGTACCTGGGGGCTTGCAAACATAACAGTACCTTTACTAAACCTTGCCTATGTGACTGCCAGTGCAACGGATGCCGCTGGTAATGTCAGAACAATCAATACACTTGATTTTGATAACGTAGCACCAGAATTAACCGTTAGTGTTGATGCTTTATCTAATGACAGTACGCCAGTAATTAGCGGCACCACCGATATGGGGCAAGGCACTGTAATTAATATAACCGTGATTGATAGTGAAGGAGAAAGCCAAGCGTTTACTGCGACAGTTCAAGCCGGTGGCGACTGGTCTGTTGCTGTACCTGCAGAGCTAGCGCAAGGTCAATATACCGTTGTTGCAGAGGTTAGAGACAGTGTTGGTAATTTAACAACGCAGCAGGCTCAAGGTGAAATAGATAGCGTTGCTCCTACATTAATTGTGAACGAAGTTAACGCGACAATAGATACAACCCCTACAATTTCAGGCACGAGTAATGAGATTGGTGCCGATGTAACCATCCTTATCGGCGGTCAAACACTAACAGCAACAGTGGGTACTGATGGCAATTGGCAAGTAGATGTCCCCGTAGCACTTGTTGATGGTGATTATACGGCTCAAGTAAATGTTACCGATGACGCTAATAATACCAGCAGCACGACTATTGATTTAACAATTGATACCCAAGTACCTGTTATTGTACTTAATGACATAACTGTATTTAACACTGAGACACTAGTTATAAATGGTACTTCAACTGAACCACAGGATACGGTGGTCGATATTGTTATTACAGATAGCAACGGTGATATACATACTTTAACTGCAATAGTTGATGCTAACGGCGATTGGCAAGTTACAGCGCCAAGTTTGCCTGATGGTAATTATGATGTAGAGGTAAGTATTACCGATGATGCTGGCAATCAAGGAGTGGATACAGGCTCGAGCTTTATTGATACTCAAGCACCAAGTATTACTATAAACGCATTAGGTACAATTAATGACAGCACGCCAACTATTTCAGGCACATCCAATGAACCTGAAAACACTAGTATTACAGTAACTGTGACCGATGCAGATAGTACCGAGACTTACACAACTGTTGTTGGTGCAGGTGGTGCTTGGACTGTAGATATTACAGATGCACTGACTGATGGTGAAGTTGCAGTTTCTGCAAGTGTTACTGATGCCGCAGGGAATGAATCAGTTGCAAATAGTACCGCAATGTTAAATACCAATGCGCCTACAATTAATATTAATACAATTATTGATACAAACGATCAAACACCAGCAATATCAGGCACAAGTAGTGCGGCAGATAACACAGAAATCACGGTTGTTATAACTGACGTTAATAACGTTTCACATACTGTAACTACAACTGTGGTAGGTGGGATTTGGAGTGTTGATGCGACAGATATTCTACCTGAAGGTGAATTTACTGTTTCGGCAAGTGTAACTGAAGGAGGCTTAACGAGTAATACAACAGGTAGCGGTGTTATCGATTTAACTCCACCAGCCCTTAATATTACACCGCTTACAATTTCAAATGATACAACGCCAACAATTTCAGGCACAACTACAGCTCCACAAGGCGCCATAGTCGCTATTTTAATTACAGATAGCTTAGGTGTAGAGCAAACGGTTAATGCTACTGTTGGTGCAAATGGCACATGGTCAGTCGCTGCAAGTACAGAGTTGAGCGAGGGCACTTACACGGTTTTAGCTTCAACAACAGATACTGCAGGTAATCCTGTAAACACAAGTATTACAGGGGAAGTTGATATAACAGCACCAGTTGTAACTATTAGCAATATTGTTGGAAGTACTGATCTAACTCCAAGTATTTCTGGAAGTGTGACAGGTGCCAATGTGGGTGATGCTGTTGCAGTGGTATTCACTGATGCACAAGGTAATGAGCATACTGTAAATACAACAGTTCAAACTGGTGGTGTATGGTCTGTAGAGGCAACTAGCTCTCTATCACAAGGAGATTATTCAGTTGAAGTATTTGTTACTGACAGCGCGGGTAATACCGGGGACGCAACAAATACAGCAACTATTGATACAATTGCTCCCGAAATTAGTATTGATCAAAGTTCATTAATACTAACTCAAGATAGCACTCCATTAATTAGTGGCACATCAAACGAGCCAAATACAAACGTTTTCGTTACGTTTACTGACTCAGCTGGCGCATCGCATCAAATTACCGTTCAAACGGATGCTAATGGAGACTGGCAAGCCGCTGCAGACAACGTATTAGCAGAAGGTGTTTACAGTGTTTCGGCAACGATTACTGATAGCGCAGGAAATACCTCTGTTGATAGTAAAACGGGTGGCGAAGTAGATACAGTAGGGCCAGAGCTTACTATTGTGCCTTCGTTCGTGTTAGGGCAGCTTGTATCTTTATCTGGTACTTCTGATTTAGGTGAAGGTAAAACAGTCACTGTTAATTTAGAATTAGCAGGTGATTTGGCTAACTTAACATACGATGTAACAACTGATGCCAATGGCGATTGGGTGTTATTAGGCCTAGCGGTTAATATTATTGGCTTATCGGTTGTTGAAGCCTCTGCAACTGATGAAGCGGGTAACACCACCACTATTACAACTGCAGATGTAGATGCTTCAACGCCATTACTTAATGCGGTGGTTGACTTTGTAACTGGCGAGGGAGATTTACCAATAATTAGCGGTACGACCGACCAAGCCCCAGGCACCGAAGTGCTAGTGAGAGTGGTAGATAGCGATAACATAGCACAAGATTTGGTTGCCATAGTGCAGGCAGATAATTCATGGGCTGTACAGGTTCCTCAATCACTTGCTGAGGGCGTGTTTACTGTAACTGTAAATGTATTAAGTGAAGTCGGAATAACAGCTACACAGCTGATAAGCAGTGTAGTAGATACCATCTCGCCAACGCTTAATTTGCAAGTGATTGGTACAACGTCAGATTCTACTCCAATTATTCAAGGGACTAGCGATTTAATTAATGGTGTGGTAGAGATTCAGCTGGATGGAGGCTCAGTACTAACAACAACAGTGAATGCAGTAGGGCTATTTTCACTGGAAGTTGATGCGCTGACTGAAGGACAGCATGTTGCCAACGTGAGTATCACTGATGATGCCGGCAATGTAGTAACACAAACGCTCGAGTTTGTTGTTGATACGTTAGTGCCTGTGGTAGATATTTTACCGTTGAGCATCAGCAATACTGACATTCTAACTATTTCTGGTACTTCTGAAGAAGCTCAAGGCACAGACATTGATGTAACTGTGATAGATAGTAACGGCAACGCAACAGTATTTGATGCCCTTGTTGGTAGCGATGGCACGTGGTCATTAGTAACCACTAGTCTACCTGATGGTATATATAGTGTATTCGCAAGTATTACTGATGCTGCGGGTAATGTAGGCCAGTCTGTTACTGAGCAAGTGACGATTGATACCATACTGCCATCGTTAGAAATAGACGCATTTGGTGTACTTAATACATTAACGCCTACTATTACTGGCACCAGTGACGAAGAAACCGGTAGCTTAATCACGGTTAATATTACCGACTCTGCAAACACACTTTATGAAGTTACCACAACGGTATTAGGAGATGGCACGTGGCTTGTTATTGCACCTTTACTTGCTGAGGGCGATTTAACCATAGAAGCTATTAGTATTGATAACGCAGGCAATATAGCAACGGTGACGCAAACGGGCGTTGTGAGCACCACTTTACCGAGTCTATTAATTAACCCAATAATAGATACAAGCGATACAACCCCTACTATTAGTGGTACTACCGATGTAATAAACGGTAATGTAGAAGTTGTTATTACAGATAGCAGTGGTAATGCAACAACCTATAACACTCAAGCTATTTCTGGTGTATGGACATTAATACCGACCACTCCATTAGCTGAAGGTGCATTTACGGTTGATGCGACAGTCGAAAACTTAAACCTTACAAGCTCTACAAGTCTTAATGGCATAGTTGACTTAACTCCGCCTACAATTGAAATTAATGAACTTGCAGTTACGAATAACTCACTGCCAACCATCTCAGGTACAAGTGATGCTCCGGCCGGTACAACCATAAGCGTAGTACTTACTGATGCTAATAGTGATTCGCAAACATTAACTGCGCAAGTGTCAGGTAACGGAACTTGGTCAGTCACAGCTGTTACGCCGCTTAGTGAAGGCGGTTTTAGTGCTACTGCAACAGTTAGTGATGCTGCAGGAAACTCATCAAGCGATACCATGGTTTCAAGTACTGATTACACAGCACCTATTGTATTTATAGACCCTATTGCAGTAGGCCAAGATACCACACCGACTATTACAGGCTCAGTAACCGGAAGTTTTGCGGGAGCTGCAGTTATGGTGATGTTTACTGACGCACTAGGTGAAACACACAATGTTTCAACAACAGTAAAAACAGATGGGTCGTGGAGTGTTACAGCTTCGCAGCCTCTTAGTGAAGGGAACTACAGCGTTGATGTAAGCGTACTTGATAATGCTGGTAATATTGGCGAGCAATCAATAAGCAGCATAGTTGATTCAGGCATAGTAATTAACTCTGGTTTAGAATTAACAGCTGATAGCACACCTAAGATCACCGGTACCGCAGGAGCAAATGAAGATATTACCGTAAGCTTTATAGATGAAAGCGGTACTGTTGTAACCAAAGATACAACAGCGGGTGAGACAGGTGTATGGAGCGTATCACCAGACAATGCTTTACTCGATGGAGCATACACTGTAACGGCTACCGCTACTGATGAATCTGGAAATGTTACTTCAAGTGGAAGCTTATCTGGGTTAGTGATTGACTCAACGCCGGTAGACTTCGAAGTGTCTAACTATTACTGGGGCATACTAGGAATAGGTCTAACTGCAGAAGGCACAGTAGAAGAAGGAAATAGTGTATATGTTGTAGGAGCAAACCTACTTGGCCTTGAGGTGTTAAACCTAAACTTAAATGTGCTAGAAAGCGCTATGGAAATTCAACCTGATGAGAATGGAAATTGGAGTTCATTATTATCAGTTCTTGATTTAGGTTCTTGGTCTGATTATCGCTTTATCACAGTTGATGAAGCCGGTAATTATTTAATTAAGGATATTAATGACAATATTATTGACCAAGGAAACGACCCACAACTTGCTAGCGCAGGAAGCAGTGCAAGCGTTGCTTCCGGCGACACAATCCCTGAATCATTTAGTGAGGAGTCGGCTTTAGGCGATACAACCCCTAATGAAGTTTCAAGCAACAACGTATTAAGCACTGAAACGATTGATTTAGGTAACTTGAGTGGTCTATCAACACCTGAGCAAACGGTGCAAGTGAGTTCGGCGGAGCCACTTAACATTAATGACGTAATCATTGATGAAGATGCAGAGCAGCTTATAGCGCTAAATACACTGGTTGAGGATGAAGGCTCTGCAATTGCTTATACTCCAGCTCAAAGTGGAGGAAGCATTGATGCAGCAGCACCTGCGGTTGATGTACAAAATCAATCGGAAGAGATGATTAAACACTTAATTGAAAGTAGTAATAATCAAACGGATATTTAATATCAATAAAGCCCTCTTAATTATTTTTTAAGGGGGTTTACATTATTAAGCAAATTAATATTATTTATAACGAAATTTAAGAACAAAGGTGTCCCGTCCTAAAATACGTTGACGGTTTTAAATGAAGGCCAGTAGCTTTTGCTCCTGGCTTTTTTTGTGCACTTGGTTTGGTGTTTTCATTCCTAAACTCAAATGCGGCCTAAATTCATTGT
>NZ_JACJED010000003.1:0-230142 GCF_014163885.1 Pseudoalteromonas sp. SR43-2
CTAACTAACTAACTAACTAACTAACTAACTAACTAACTAACAATATCCCACGCACTTGTACCTGATGCTGAAAGGTTACTAGTATTGTTACGTAATACTTTATTACCTACATTAGCTGATGACTCAGGTCGGCTTACTAAGTACCCCTGAACAGAGCTCACCCCCATTTTTTTAACAAGCTCAAACTGCCCTATTTCTTCAACGCCTTCAGCTACAATTTTAAGGCCCAGCTTTTGTCCAAGTTCACTAATTGTATTTAATATGTCATTGTATTTTTGGCTTTTATTGGCTTGTGCTATAAACGAGCGATCAATTTTAATAACATCAATTGGTAAATCCGCTAATGTACTTAACGAGCTAAAACCGGTACCAAAGTCATCAATTGCAATAGTGATGCCTTCTTCTCTTAGTCTAGTTAGCTCTTTAATTATTTTAGGGCTGGCTTGAATAAATGTTGATTCGGTAATTTCAAGCATTAAAGACGTCGCCGGTAAGCCGGTTTTTTTTAGTTTCTTCATTATCCAATCATAAATATCGCGGTGCTTTAACTGAATGCCCGAAACGTTAACTGATATTTTTACTTTGCGCATACCTGCATTATGCCATGCGGCCATTTGCCGACACGATTCAAGCATAATCCAATCGCCAAGCTCTAATATTAAATTAGACTCTTCTGCTATTGGAATAAATTCTGAAGGTGGGATCATACCCTCAACTGGGTGGTCCCAGCGTGCAAGTGCTTCAAAATAATCAATCATACAATCTTCAACATGCACAATTGGCTGAAAAGATAAGTAAAAATCTTTACACGCGAGCGCTAAACGCAATTCTTCGAGTAAATAATGGTAACGGCGCATTTTGTTACCCATTTCTGGCGAGTAAACTTTAAATATTCCCTTACCATCACTTTTAGCTCTGTACATAGCTACATCGGCTAATTGTAAAAGCGCTTGAGGCGTTGATGCACTTTCTGGGTAAGCCGCAATACCAATGCTGGCACTAATTTTTACTATTTTATTACCAAGCACAAAGTCTTTTTCAAGCTCACTTAGCACGTGCTTTGCAATTTCAACAACTCTGTCGCTATCATCAAGTAGTTCTATAAATATGGAGAATTCGTCCCCTCCTAACCTTGATAAATTTTGCTCTAATTGGTTAGCGCTATTAATATTGCTTAACTTATGGTGACGTAAAACATTTGCAAGTCGACTGGCCACTTGAACTAATATCTCATCACCAAAACTGTGGCCAAACGAGTCATTTACTTGTTTAAAGCCATCCAAGTCGATAAATAGAAGCGCACACTTGAGATCTTCCTGATTAGCATGATTTATTTGTCTGTCTATGTGTTCAATATATGCATGGCGGTCAATTAACTGCGTCAGTTTATCTTGGCAAATACTTGTTTGAGTTTGTTTTACATAATTAACTACATGTGAATTTAAGCTATTTATAGATTGGCTTAAGCTGCTTACACCCAACGGATTCTCTGGCGGTGTAACTTGTAAATTAAATGCCGTAAGTAAACTATTGGCTTGGCGGTTAAGCTCCGCTATTTGATTTTTATAATGACGTTTTCTACGTTCTCTACGTAAGTAGATACCTGAGCCAAATATCAATATACATAAAAATAAAAAGTTCATGGGTGATGAGAGTGTCATCATGATTAACTTATTAGAATCAGCGGCTACAAATTGGGTATCAGTGGTTTTGATAAGTAAAAAATCAGCTGTTGGCTGCTCAATTATATAATGGCCATTTAAAATGGGATTATACCAAGGAGCCATATCAAGGGAGGTATTCGTGATCTCGAAACTTCGTATATCAATATTAGTCTGAAATAGATTTATACGGTTGATCTGATTAGTTAACTCTATGTTTATGCAGAAACAAAATAGAACTATGATTAAGAAAATAAAACCGAGCGGCTTAAGTTTATTCATAAAAAAAATCCATCTATTTTGCTTCTCCTATCAAACCTATTACCAAAAGCGGATTATATCGCTTGCATTTAGTACTACGCAAGCATTGATATAACCCTAAGCCATTAGAATAACAAAAAATTGTAACGATAATGGATTAACTAACTATATCTACATATAGTATAGATAGGATTAATAAAAATAAACAAAAACGTTTCAATTGTTTAAAATTTAATACATACCGTCAATAAGCTCTATAATTTTTTCTTCCGCATTTATAAATTTATCCAACCCACCACCCGTGCGATAAGATGCTTGTGCTATTTTTTCATTTGTTTCAACATCTTTCACCCATATATTTGCGTATGCCATATATAGTGCTAAATCCCAACGCCAATTTGCTACATAGTAAGCCACGGCATTACAACCAGTAGTATCTGAACCAGATAATTCAGTCTGATAGTCTTGGTGTTTTAATACGTAATTTGCTGAAATTACTCGAGTTTCCACCTCATGCTTTGCAAAACCTTTTTTCATCGCATCAATAACACCCTCTTTAACAGCCTTATGTTCAGCAATACACACTGTTTTAGGTTTGTTTGTTTCAAAGCGAGTAATGTCTTGCTTGGCCGCACAACCCGCCAAGGTAGCAACCATTGCTGCTGCAACTGTTATTTTTAAAGTTTTCATATTTATTCCTTTTTTTTTAATATTTAAAGCTGCCATGCATAGCTAACTTTTGTAAATAAGGTACGTTGATCCCGCTCAATATTTTTAAGTGAATCGTCTTGGTAACCTCTATCTGAGTAACCCAAATAAAACAGTGTTTGCGCATTAATTTTATATGAGTAAACAAGCTGACTACCATAGTCTTTGTTAATTTGGCTAACTTGATAAAAGTAGGCATTTTCGTCTCTATCAATATCTTCAAATTGTAAAATAAGCTTAAGAATTGAACGCATACTAAATTTATAATGAAGCCTAAAATCAACTAAGTTAGCTGTAAATACACGCTCCCCTTGTGGGTTATCTAATTGGCTGTAGTTATGTTTTACATCGAGCTGCCAATGGTCGTTAATGTCCCACACCATTTGGGTTTGGGTGTCAAACGCATCGCCTAATTGCTCATTTGCATAATCAATGCGGCTAGCGTATTCAACATATAATGATAACTTTAAATCTTTAGTGGGTTTAAAGCCCGTATACATGTAACCAATATTTTGATTATAAAAATTGTCATTATAATTTTCATAACGGTGTACTAAACCAATTTCAAAAATAGATTGCATTTGACCTTTAAAACTTAAAAAACCTTCGTACTCTTCTTCAAGTAAGTCACCGTTTTGAGCCCATGTTTTATCCCAGTCAGCTTCGTATGACCATGAGGTAAGTAAATCAGATTCATCTCTGTACCATGTTTGTCCGCCACCAAAGCCCACTTTTTCATAATCGACTTTAGCTTGATAACCTAAATCAGTGCGGTAGTCCTGCCCAATATTTTCATAAGATGCAAATAATTTGTAATCACGCTTATCGCGGGTAAATTCTAGAGCATAAGCTTCATCTGATTGAGTTTCAGATAAGTTATAGTTTTGAATTAAAAATTCAGAGTTACGAGTATCAGCAGATGACACTTGATACAAAAGAGTATCCGATTGATTAAACCAGTAGGTACCATCCACTGATAATACAGTGTTGTGATAGTCATCACTTTCTCTGTGCGTGCTTGAAATACCAATAGTACCTTGCTGACCTAAATCATATTGATAACGCCCTGCGGCTGCATTCGTTTTTTCGTTTAAGCTTGCAAAGCCAGAGCCCTGATTCGTTGGCAGTAAAATATTACTATTGTCGTCATCAGCTAGCATTAGCGCATAACTATGATCACCCGTTTTACCCGTCAGCTTTGCACCTAAAGTAGGCTCTGCAATTGTACGTGTGTATAAAAGCTCAAATAAGCTACTTTTAAAGTAAGAAGCACCATCTAAAAAGAAAGGACGTTTTTCAGCGTAATAAATTGAGAAGGTTGTATTTACATCAAGCTCTAAAGAGTCAGTTTCTACTTGCGAAAAATCAGGATTAATTGTCGCGTTTAAAACAGCATCTTTTGTTAAACCCCAGCGTAAATCTAAGCCCACTTCAGTATCTATATCACCCTTATCCCAATCACCTGGCAACGCAGATTTATTATCGTTACGCAGTGTGGTTAATGTAGGTGTTAATTGGATATTTTTACTTGATTCAATGTCACTAAAGCCAACTAACTTATCAAACTGGCAAAGGCTGCATTTCACATTTCTATCAAACCCCATATTTGATAGCTGATATAGCACATCACGTTGATAGTTTCTCATTACAGAAAAACCCCACGTTAGCTCATTTTTATTTTCAGGAAAACGCAATGCTTTAAAAGGAATACGCATTTCAACAACATAACCTTTGTCGTTAATTTGTCCTGCGCTATCCCAAATAGCATTCCATGAGGTATCAGAGCTCCAGCCATCGGTGTCGGTCATTCGTATATCGCCTTGCGCACCCAGCGGGTTCACATGGAATTCATAACCACTGCGTTCATCATTAAATGTATCAATAACAAGAATAACTAAGTCGTCTTCCCATAGCGTATCCCGGTCACGAAGTGATGCACGAATTTGCGTAGGGTCTGGATCTTGTGCAACATAGGCAACATATAAGTTAGTGCCATCTTCGTAAATAAAAGCATCAGTTTTTACAGGGGGTGTGCCTTTTTCGTTAGGCTCATCTTGGTAGAGTAAAGATATACGTGTTGCATTTTGCCAGTGCGCCTCATCCATAACACCATCAACGGTGATATTTGAATTAATACGGGACAAGGATACTTGCTGTTTTTTAGCCGCTACATCAAGGCTTGAAAGTAATAAAGCAAAACTTAAAAATAGGAAGGTAAACTTTTTTATTATAGTTATAAAGTACTGCATAAACATCCATTTAGACTGTAATTACTCATAAGGAGCAACTTAAGCTGAGGATTGTAATTTATCCAGGTACATTTGTTAATACTTTGAAATAAAAAATTAACTATTTAATGATAAAGGAGCAACTAATTGTTATGTATTATGTTTCGAGTAGTTTAAGCTTATCGTCTATGCCATTCCATACATCAGCGTCCTCTGGAGCAGGTTTAACCTCTGTAATGCGCGGCCAGACCAGTGCAAGCTCAGCATTTAATTCAGTAAACTCTTTTTGAGACTCTGGTAGCTCATCTTCTTGGTATATAGCATCAGCTGAACACTCAGGGACACATAAGCCACAATCGATACAATCAATCGGGCTAATTGCTAAAAAATTAGGGCCTTCAAAAAATGCATCTGCTGGGCACACTGATACGCAATCGGTGTACTTACATTTTATACAATTTTCGGTGACAACAAACGCCATACTATTTTAATACCTAAGATTTTGAACAACAGTTGCGGATCATACCCATCCACTCCAAAAATACAATAAATAAGTGCCATATCAGCCTATTTTAACGTAAAATGCGCGCCTAATGTTTGCACACCCGTTGTGCCCTGCATCCCCTTATTGTGAGCGGTAATAATACCCCGCTATGACACCTAAAAGAGATATAAATGATACGTTTAACCGAAATAAAGCTGCCACTTGATCATGACGAAGACGCAATTGGTCAAGCAATTGTAAATAAACTAAAAATCCAACCTGAACAATTGCACAGTTTTAATGTGTTTAAACGTGGTTATGATGCACGTAAAAAATCAGCTATTTTGCTTATTTATACACTCGATATAGAAGTTGATAACGAAGCCGAGCTACTCGCAGCATTTGAAAAAGACCAACATGTAAAAGTAGCACCAGACACAAGTTATAAATTTGTAGCCCAAGCTAACAATAATATCAAAGAGCGCCCTGTCGTGATTGGTTTTGGTCCTTGTGGTTTATTTGCGGGCTTATTACTTGCTCAAATGGGCTTTAAACCCATTATATTAGAGCGCGGTAAAGAAGTACGTGAACGTACAAAAGACACGTTTGGCTTTTGGCGTAAACGCACACTTAATACAGAATCAAATGTACAATTTGGTGAAGGTGGCGCAGGTACATTCTCAGACGGTAAGTTATACAGCCAAGTAAAAGATCCAAAGCATTATGGCCGAAAAGTCATTACTGAATTTGTAGAAGCAGGCGCACCCGATGAAATTTTATACGTAAGTAAGCCACACATTGGTACGTTTAAACTTGTCACCATGATTGAGAAAATGCGCGCTCGTATAATAGAGCTTGGCGGCGAAATTCGCTTTAGCACACGTGTTGACGATATTCATTTAGACGACGGGCAAGTAACAGGTTTAACGCTTTCAAATGGCGAGCAGCTAAACACTCGCCATGTTGTATTAGCCGTTGGCCACAGCGCACGTGACACGTTTGATATGATCCACAAAAAAGGGATTTATGTTGAAGCAAAGCCATTCTCAGTCGGTTTTAGAATCGAACATAAACAATCAATGATCGATGAATGTCGTTTTGGCACAAATGCAGGAAACCCAATTTTAGGCTCTGCCGATTATAAACTTGTTCATCACTGCGACAATGGCCGCACGGTTTACAGCTTTTGTATGTGCCCAGGTGGCACAGTAGTCGCGGCAACCTCTGAAGAAGGCCGTGTTGTTACCAATGGTATGAGTCAATATTCACGGAGTGAGCGCAACGCTAACAGCGCTATTGTGGTAGGTATATCACCAGAGCAAGATTTCCCTGGTAATCCACTTGCTGGAATAGACTTACAACGCAAACTTGAAGAGCAAGCGTATGAGCTTGGTGGTAGCAACTACGATGCACCAGCACAGTTAATTGGAGATTTCTTAAAAGGTAAATCATCTGCAGACTTAGGTGAAGTACAACCCTCTTACACACCTGGTATTAAGTTAACTGATTTGAGTAAAGTGTTACCACAATTTGCAATTGATGCTCTTCGCGAAGCGATACCTGCGTTTAATAAACAAATTCGTGGTTTTTCAACTAACGACGGCTTATTAACCGGTGTTGAAACGCGTACTTCGTCGCCTATTAGTATTAAGCGCGATAAAACATTCCAAAGTATTAACACCAAAGGGCTTTACCCTGCAGGTGAAGGTGCAGGTTACGCTGGTGGTATTTTATCAGCGGGTATTGATGGTATTAAAGCAGCTGAAGCAGTCGCACTGTCTATGTTAGAAAGCGCTTAAACCTCTTTTTTAAGCTGTTTATCGAAAAGCCTCACTTTGTGAGGTTTTTTTGTGCTAAATGTATAGAAAATAATAACAACTCAAGCACCTCAACAATGATCAAAACATTTACCTTTTCGTTGCTCAGTGTATTAGCAATTTTTAACGCTAAAGCACAGGAGCTAAAAACCATCAATGAAATCCAAAGTGCATATAAAAATAATTCTATTAATGCACAGCAACTCACCCAAAGTTATATAGAGCGAATTAATAAACTTAACCCACAATACAATGCAGTTATTAGTATTGAGCCTACAGCGATTGCTCAAGCTAAAACGTTAGATGAACTTGCCGCCAAAGGCACTTGGGCAGGTCCATTACACGGAATACCTGTACTTCTTAAAGATAATATAGAAACTAAAGGCACACTTCCCACAACGGCTGGCTCTTTAGCACTTAAAAATAACGTTACTAATAATGATGCTTTTGTTGTTAAACAACTACGTAATGCGGGCGCTATAATTTTAGGTAAAGCTAATTTAAGTGAATGGGCAAATTTTCGTTCATCCTATTCATCGTCAGGCTGGAGTGCCGTAGGCGGACAAACACATAATGCGCACGATGTAACACGTAATCCATGTGGTTCTAGTGCAGGCTCTGCTGTGGCAGTCGCACTTAACTTTGCGCCTATAGCATTAGGGACTGAAACAGACGGTTCAATTACGTGCCCTGCCTCAGTAAATGGAGTTTATGCAATAAAACCGAGTATGGGCCAAGTATCACGCTCAGGCGTTATACCTCTTTCAAGTAGCCAAGATTCAGTAGGGCCGATGGCGCATTCACTTAAAGATGCATTGCTGGTTTTATCAGTTTTGCAAGGTGAGGACTCCCTTGATGCAACAACTACAGGGTTTGAATTAAAAACAGGTAATCTAAAATCAAAATCGTCACTTATTATTGGTGCACTCCCTAGCGATAAATTTACAGTTGAAACGCAGCGCCTTTATGCCAAGCAGTTACAAGCATTAAAACAGGCTGGGCACACTGTTTTTAATGTAGATATTACTGATAACTTAGATACGCTATTTGCTGATGAATACTATATTTTACTTTACGACTTTAAAGCCGAAATTAATCACTACCTCGCAAGCACTCCCGCACAAGTAGCTGTTAAAAGCCTAAAAGCACTTATTAATTTTAATATTCAAAATAAAAATACAGAAATGCCCCACTTTGAGCAAGATATCCTAGTTAAATCGCAGGCTATTGATTTAACTAACAAACAAAAATACCAAGAGACTAAAGAACGCTATCGAACTTTAGCAACGACAGCCATTGTTAATGTATATAAAAACAACAAGCTTGATATTGTTATAGCGCCTACAGTATCACCCGCCTGGAAAACAGACTTAGTTAATGGTGATAATTTTAATGGCAGTAGTAGTTCGTTATCTGCTATTGCAGGCACAACGCACATAACCCTACCTGTCGGAAAAGTAAGTGGTTTACCTGTTGGTTTGTCCATAATAGCAAATAAAGAGGACGAGCAAGCGGCTTATTTATACGCAAATATTATTGATGAGGTGTTATCATCAGGCACAAAAAAACCTGAGTAAACTCAGGTTTTTTTTTAACTAAACGGCGTTAACTATGACTTTTTAAGTGACAGTTTTTCGCCTTTTAAACTTTTACGAACACTTGAAATACGTGAGCGATTTACTGCTCTCGCTTCACCGGTTGCTTGTCCTGATAACTTGTTAGAACGTGTACGGCGTAAATGCGCTGGTTTTTTACCAATTTTATCAATTAGTACTTCACGGTTACTTACTTCGTAACCTTCTAAATATACACGTTTGATTTTTTGACCGATTAACGTTTCAATTTCAAACAAAGTGTTTTCTTCTTCGCGGCTAACAAATGAGATTGCTTGACCTTGACGACCAGCACGACCTGTACGGCCAATACGGTGAACGTAATCTTCTGCAAGCCATGGTAAATCAATATTAATTACACGAGGTAAACCATCAATATCAATACCGCGAGCAGCCACTTCTGTAGCTACTAATACACGTACTTTGCCTTCTTTAAATTCACGTAAAGCACGACGACGGTTACCTTGAGATTTATCACCGTGGCAAACGCCCGCCGGAATACCATCAAGGTTAAGCTCTTTAACAAGCTCGTCAGCCGTTTCTTTCATGTTTACAAATACAAGCACTTGTTGCCAGTTTTTCTTACCAATCAATTCAGAAAGTAGCTCTTGCTTACGACGTTCTTCAACAGGGTAAACAACATGCTCAACAGTACTTGCTGTACTGTTAGTTTGATCAACACGCACTATTTCAGCTTGTTTTAATACTTTAGATGCAAATTGTTTAATTGCTGCAGGGAAAGTAGCAGAGAAAAGTAAAATCTGGCGCTCTTCTGCACAGCTTTTAATCACGTTTTGCATGTCTTCAATAAAGCCCATATCAAGCATACGGTCGGCTTCATCAAGAACAAGGTGTTTTACACTTGCAAGGCTTAAGTTACCTAAGCGAATATGATCAAATAAACGACCTGGTGTTGCAACAACAATATCTACACCTTCTTTTAAAGCATTTGCTTGGCCGGCGGTACTAACACCACCAAATAAACTAACGACTTTAAGTGATGTATGCTTTGCAAAATCTCTAAAATTATTTGCAATTTGTTCTGCAAGTTCACGCGTTGGCGCAAGTACTAACGCATGAGGTGCATTCGTTGTGCTGAGTTCAGACTCAACCAATTTTTGGATGATAGGTAAAGCAAACGCGGCAGTTTTGCCGGTACCAGTTTGTGCACTGGCTAAAACGTCTTTACCTTTACGAACAGCAGGGATTGCTGCGCGCTGAATGGGCGTAAGAGTGTGATAGTTAAGTTCGTCCAACGCCTGGATGATTTCAGGAGCGAAACTAAAAGATTTAAAATTCATGCTGTATAACCTACGGCCACATTATCAAGGGTCGCAAATTATACAGCAAAAACGAGTCAACAGTTAGTCATTAGTTCTATTTTAACGCGTTTAATCTGCTTTATAACGTTTAAATATTAAAGAGGTGTTAATACCACCAAACGCAAAGTTATTACTCATCACATAATCGGTATTAATCTCACGTCCTTGATGCCTTATGTAATCAAGCTGAGCACATTCGTCATCAACGTTATCTAAATTAATTGTTGGTGCAAACCAATTATCAGCCATCATATTAATGCTTGCCCATGCCTCTATTGCCCCACAAGCACCTAATGTATGCCCCAAATAACTTTTTAACGAGCTAATAGGTTTACTACCCAATGCTTTAAACGTTGCGTGAGACTCGGCAATATCACCTTTATCTGTTGATGTACCATGAGCATTAACGTAACCAATTTTTTCTGGTTCTAAATTAGCATCTTGTAGTGCCATTTCTATCGCTAGTTGCATTGTTTTTGATGTTGGTTGAGTAACGTGCTGTCCATCAGAATTACAACCAAAACCAACCACCTCAGCTAATATTGTTGCTCCGCGCGCTTTTGCATGTTCGTATTCTTCTAAAATAAGAGTACCCGCGCCTTCGCCTATCACTAAGCCATCACGATTTACATCAAAGGGACGAGGTGTTTGTTTTGGTGTGTCATTTTTTGTAGATGTTGCATAAAGCGTATCAAATACTGCAGCCTCTGTGATGCATAATTCCTCCGCTCCACCAGCCACCATTATTTTTTGTCGGCCAAACTTAATCGCTTCATAGGCGAAGCCTATTCCTTGAGATCCCGATGTACAAGCAGAGCTTGTTGTTATGACGCGCCCTTTTAAACCAAAAAACACACCAACATTTACAGGGGCAGTATGCGCCATCATTTTAATGTAACTCGTGGCTGTTACACCTGACATCGACCCCGTTTCCATCATATTTGCAAAGGCGAGTAGTGGCTCAGTAGAGCCCGTAGATGAGCCATACGCTATGCCCGTAGAGCCATCTGTTAGACTGTCGTGCTCTAGTAGTTTGGCTTGTTCAAGTGCGCATTCAGTCGCACGAGTTGACATAAGTGACACTCGCCCCATTGAACGGATTTGTTTTCGTTTGTAATGACTTGGTCGCTCAAAGTGTTTAACTGGCGCGGCTAAACGGGTATTGAGTTCGTTAGCTATATCCCACTCTGGCATAGTAACAACCGCATTTTCGCCTTTAATTAAGGCTTGTTTGAATTCAGACCAATCATCGCCAAATGCAGTGACCACCGACATCCCTGTTACAACAACGCGTTTAATCAAACCATACCACCATTAACCGAAATCACTTGGCGTGTTATGTAAGCTGCATCATCAGACATTAAAAAAGCAACTGTTCCCGCAACTTCTTTAACGCTCCCCATGCGTTTAAGGGGGATCATTTTCATCATTTCATCAATAGGTAATTCATCAGTCATCGCGGTTTCTATTAAACCAGGTGCCACACAATTAACTGTGATTTTGCGTTTTGCCAATTCTAATGCAAGTGCTTTAGTAGCTCCAATAATACCGGCTTTTGCTGCACTATAATTTACTTGCCCTCGGTTACCTGCAATACCTGATACCGATGACATTGTAATTATTCGCCCACCTTTACGGCTTTGTACCATAGGCATTACAGTTGGGTGTACTACATTATAAAACCCATCAAGGCCTGTACGTATTACACAATCCCAGTCTTCCCCTTGCATAGCAGGAAATGCCATATCGTTAGTAATACCTGCATTACACACCACGCCATAATAAGCGCCATGCTTAGCTATATCTTCTATTATTTGTGCTTTGGCTTGCTCTCTGTCGCATACATCAAATTGTAATAAACTGGTAGCTCTACCTAATGCATTAATCTCATCGCATGTTACTTGAGCTTGCTCAACACCGGCTCTGCAATGCACAGCAATATCAAACCCTTGCTCAGCAAGTTTTAACGCAATAGCTTTACCAATACCACGGCTTGAACCTGTAACTAAAATTCTTTTTGTCATTGATTTTCTCTTATAAATTCCAACGGATTTTCAGGCTGAAATACATTAATTTTTGCTTGGCAAAGTAGGGTTTCAGACGCGTGTATTTGGCATTCAAATACACTTAGACCTGACTCTTCTTGATATAGTTTTTTTACTTCAATAGTCAGCTTACTCCCGTTTTTAAAACACGGTCGATAAGTTTGATACTTTCGCGTGCCAATTAAAAAACCAATTTTTACAGGTTTATTTTCATCATTCGCTAACGCACCAGCGTAAGCGGCAATAGACTGCGCCATGTACTCAACACCAATATAGCTAGGTACGCCATTAATTGCAGGACTAAAAAAAGGGCTTTGCTCAGTGATAGTAACGCCGCATTGAGCTTCATCTTCGCTGTGTGTTAAAAGGCTATCTATTAAAATCATAGGCGCATCATGCGGGACTACTTGCTCTATAGGGTAATTAGTCAACGTTAACTCCCAATATTAAGCTGGCATTATTACCGCCAAACGCAAATGAATTAGATAAGCAGTATTTAAGAGCGGGCTTAAACGCTTGTTTTATTATTTTTATATCAGCCAAATCACTGCCTTCTTTAATCACGTTATACGGCAGCATATGTTGGCCGCTGTCTTTTAATAATAACCAACATATACCGGCTTCAATGGCGCCTGCAGCACCAAGAGTATGTCCTGTTAAATGCTTACTTGAGCTAAGCGGGGTATTGTTGCCAAACACGCGATTAATTGCAAGTGCTTCCATTTCGTCATTTTTTACAGTAGCCGTACCGTGAGCGTTAATATAATCAATATCACCAGAAGATAACTTTGCACTTTTTAGTGCTTTTTCCATTGAGGCTTGGGCGCCCATCCCATTAGGATCAGGGGCTGACATATGATGCGCATCTGAGCTTTCGCCACTGCCTAGTAACATAACGCCGTTATTTGTTATTGGCGTATTTTTAGTCATTACAAATAAAGCGGCCCCTTCACCAATATTAATGCCGTCTCTGGTGCTAGAAAAAGGCTGGCATAGACCCGAGCTTAAAGAAGCGAGCGAATCAAAGCCATTAATTGTTAATTGGCACAAACTATCTGCACCACCACAAATTACCACATCGGCTAAATCAGTATTTAGCAAAGCTCGAGCGCTAATTAACGCTTTAGCGCTCGACGTGCATGCAGTAGAAATACTGTAACAAGGGCCTAGCGCCCCTATTTTATGTGCAATGTAATGAGCGGGTGTTGCTAGCTCTTGATCACTGTAACTAAAGTCACCGGGCCAGAGTTTTGTACTTTCATAGCTTTTACGCGCTCTTTCGCCATCATGAATACCTGATGTACTAGTACCCATTACAATTGCGATACGCGACTTATCAATATGCGAAAGTTTATCTAAGGTTGGCTTAATCTGCTCTAAAGCTAAATCAATAAATGTATTGATACGTTTATTATTTGATAAAGCAATAGACTGAACTTGCCCGACATACAGCGGAGTTTGCTCAGCACTTAAACTTTTATTTAAAGTTAATAAAGGAGTTGCAGGGTTATATTTATTTAAGCTTGTTGTGGTTGCATCTTGGCCTATGCCCATCGCACTCACAATGCCTAAATCATTCAGCCAATATGTCACTGTTCTACCTTTTTAAATGTTATTTGATACTGATGTAAAATATTGTTCAACGTTGTCGACTCATCACTATAGTCAATGGTAATAAATGTACCCTCATCGTTAAATACCTGCCGATTAGAGCCAACCTGCTCTATTAAAGCACCCTCTAACTGCTTTTGTAAAAATGCTACTGGCCAATGTACTAATGCAATATCCGCCAAAATATAATGAGGGTCTATCCCTTCTACCGCCAGCATATTTAGTGTTTTTACTGGGCCATTTAAAGGTTTTTCAAGCTCCATAATTGGAAAGCCTTGCACTGTCATTAACAATAACTTAATTGCACCTTTGTCATTTATAGCTAATTGGGCAAATACAGTGTGTGTGTTTTGCTGATTCGTAATATACAAAACATGCTGCCAAGACTTATCAAACATTTGTGCTGGCACACTATTAATATTTAATTGAATATTAGGTGATAGATACACTTTATTTTTAGATGCTGTAAAACTCGTACATGCGCTCAATACAGCAAATATAAATACACTACACACCGCATACTTAATTAATTTTGACATAACTGAGCCAACACATTTAAACGGCGTTCACTTTGTGCAACAAATGGGTTATTCGTATCCCATGCGTAACCCGCTAAAATAGCACTGATCATTTCTCGTACTTGGGTATTTTGTTCAGAGTAAAATATCACATCCTGAAAACGCGTATCGTACCACCCTGTTACAAATGTTCTAAAACAATCGACTCCAGCTTGTAATGGCTGTGCGTAGTGAGCGTCAAAATCGACGACTTCGTTTTTTAAATAGCGATCAACAAGTGGGGCAATTAAATTTGCAGATTTGAGTGCGATTGTTACACCTGATGAAAATACCGGGTCTAAAAATTCCCCCGCATTACCCAATAAAGCAAAGTGCTTACCATATAACTTACTCACATTTGCCGAGTAGCCTTTTATATTTTTTGCTGGAGTTAATAACTCACGCTGTGCTAACAGTGTTTTTAAATAAGGGTCTTGCTCTATAAATTGATTTAGTAAATCGCTAGATTCATCATCATTAAAACGCTCTGACTGCGCCACAACCCCAATACTCGCAGTACCATCACTAAAGGGAATAAGCCAATACCACACGTCTGAATATTGAGGGTGTACGGTAATCAAAATTTTATTTCGATCGAAGCTTGTATCACTAATATTGTCTTTAAAGTGACTAAAATAAGCGCTTCGAACAGGAAAGTTAGAAGGAAGCTCTAAATCTAACAATTTTGGTAATACACGCCCAAAGCCACTTGCGTCCAATACAAATCGGGCATTAACGCGATAAGCTTGCTGCTTCTCATTGTGTACCACTAATGATGCACCATTTGGCTCATCACAGTAGTCAACCACCGTGTGCTTATATCTGATTTCTACGCCTTGTTCTTGTGCTTTGTCTGCTAATAATTTGTCAAAGTCGGCTCTTTTCACTTGATACGTAGTGCCTGGGCCTTTAGTAAATTTTTCAGTGAAATTTATAGTTGTATTTTGCCCTGCCCGATGAAAAGCAGCGCCATCTTTAAACTGAAAACCTAAAGCCGCTGCATTGTTATGTAGTGTATCGATTAAGCCCGCGTCTTCTAAGTACGCCATACATTGCGGCAGTAAGCTTTCACCAATTGAAAAACGTGGAAACGCCTGCTGTTCAAGTACCAGTACCCGCCATCCCTTTTGAACTAAAAGACTACTAGCCAATGCACCAGAAGGCCCAGCGCCAATAACAACAACATCGTACTGCTCAAGGTTATTCAAATTATTGTTCCTTTTGAGGCTTTAAAACACTCAGCGGTGATAAAAAGTAAATAGCTAAAATCCCTACCATTACACTCAGCCCAAAGCTAAAAATAGCCGGTGTATCAGATGCACTCAACATGCCAAATACCCACATTGATGACGCAGCCGATAAGCTAATCGCTAACACATTTTTGGGCTCTAACTTATTTATTTGATAAAAAACGAGGTAATCAATTGCTAAGGCAATAACAAGTAACGCACCGAGTAAATTAAATAACGACAAGCTACCTTGAATCGCATTACATACCCAAAGCATGCTCAACACCACAATAGATAAAATGGTCACCTGCAGCAGCGCTATCTTAATCGTAAATCGCCAACTAAAAAGCAGCCAACTAATAAAACCCGCAAGCACTAGGCTTAATAGTAAATATTCACGGTAATCACTTAATAAAGTACTAATTTGTTTAGGTTTATTATAAAGGTAAATTCCATTATTTTTTTCAACCTCATTAATTAGTTGATCAGATGAAATACCCGAAATAGACATCCATGTTATCGATTGACTTGGCTCAACAATCATTTGAGAAAGCAGTAATCGTTTAAATGTACTCGTGGCGAGTGTTTCATAAGTTAATAACGGTGCTTTTGTACTTGCTAACGCTTGCCCAGTAACGCGCTCTGCAATATCCAAAGTCCCTTTATTTTTAGCCTGTTCAAACAAGGCTTGGTTATCGCTCTGCTTTTGTAAACTAGGCAACCAATGGCTAATGCTATTATGTTTAAAATTAGGGTTTAGTTGGGTTAAGCGTTTTAAAAATTGTTCTTGTTTTTGTAAAAGCGCTTCGTCGCTATCTGCAAACATAAAAACAATTTCGCTATCCCATTGCCCAAGTAATAACAAATGCTTTTTTTCGTTTAGCATTAAATGCTCGGAGCTAGCATTTAATAGCTTTACATCATCATTAAAGCTAATAGGTTTTATTAAAAATAACGCACTTATAAGGGCTAATAACGTAATGAGTATTGGTTTTTTTAAACTATTACAATATAAAAAAACCTTAATGAGCTTTTGACTCATCAATAGACTCGAAGGCGATAACGTGAGTGTAGATTGCCACAATGGCAAAACTAAAACTGTAAATAGCCAAGCACTCACTAAACCCGCAATAACAAACACGCCAACTTGAGATAATAACGTTAGTGGCGCACCCAGTAAGCAGCAATAACCCAACGTAGTCGTAATAAGAGACAGTAAAAGCGCAGATTGAGTCCCTTTGCTGTAGCCTTTTTCATGCTCTTTTTTGGCTAAGTCAGTCATACCATGAAATGCATAATCAATGGCAATACCAATCAAGGTAACTGCAAAAACAAGCGTTAATAAATGAATAGTATTAAACAGCAACACCATAGCGATAGCGCCACCAATAAGTGCGCTCAGTACGGTAAAGCTTGCTAATAAAATACTGTTTAAACGCCTAAATACCCAAAATACCATCGCAATAAGGGCTAATAAGCTAATGCCACCAAACAAGCTCATCTCGTATTTAGCTTGTTTAGCATTTTCAGCCGTATGAAATAGCACACCAGAGTAAGTAATGCTTAAATCAGGGTAGGTTTCATTAAGTAAATTGATCTGTTTAATTATCGAGCCTGCTAAATCAATCGATTTATTAACCCCTAAATTTTCAGGCGCTAAGTTTGACAAAATGACACGGTATTCAACGCCATTTAAATGTCGAGTTAAACGACCTTGTTCAAGCGTAAACAATTGGCTTTGTTTTAAGTTATCTTCTATAAATGCCGCTAAGCTCAAACTTGTATCTTTGCTTAAGGTAGCACTTACAAATGGGTTGCCTAACTGATTTAATTGCTCAAGGTAATAATGTTCAAACGTTGTTTTTTTGCTTAATGTTTGCTTGTAAGTATCACTTAATAACGCATGTTTGAAAGGTGAGAATGTTTGCGCTAAATCGTTAACGGACGGAAAGTTAAATGTGCTTTTAATTGCATTATCGTCGAGCCATTTTTGGAAATCATCAAATGCTTTATTTTTATTATTTCCTGCAAACGAGAACATAATACGGTTAGCATTTTGCTGAAAAAAAACATCTTCCGCATGTGCAATTTGGGAGTGGGACTTTGGCAATAAGCTAAACATATCGGCGCTAAACGTTGGTTTAGACAGCCAAAAAGCTGCAGCAAAAAGTAAAATTAAACTGCTAAACCACCCTACAATAACGGTAATTCGTTTTGTCACTGCACTATTCCCTTAATTAACCACTGCATTATTTAAAAACATAATTTTATTTGGAATAAGTAAACTCAATTTTTGTGTTATTTCCTGAGTGCTCATTTAGTGTAATGCTGCTCACTTGCTGAGCAGTTTCACATAAAATAAAATCACTAAATAATTGCTGTAGCATCGCTTCTTTTGGTGTTAACTGTGTGCAACTGTCTTGCATTTTAGCAATGTCAAAACGTGTTTCCAGAGCACTCATATTTACGCTAAGTAAGTCACTCAGTAATCCTACAAATTGCTCGCTACCGGGTTGTGGTATTAACTCACCATTGGCATTTTGTGCAAGCACTTTGCCGTTTTCTATTATGAGCATACTCTCAACAGGCATTTTCACTTGCCAAATGAGCTTTTCGTCAATTAACGAAAAAACACCCGACGAAATAAAAGGCTTAGCAAATCCATTAAATTGCTTATATTGCTTAAACTCACCTTTAATAGCTGCTGCATTTACTACAGTGCAAAACAGTAAAAAGCTAATAGCTATGCTCAATGTAAAACATTTTAAAAAATTCATTTAATCGCCTATAAAATAAAAATTTAATTCAAAACCGCTTTTAACTTATTAAATAAAATAACGGGTGATTCAAATTGCATTTCTTTGGAGCTAACCTCAACCGCAACTTGCGTGGTTGAGGCTTTAGTAAGGCGCTTATTAGTTAGCGAGTCAGTGATTACGTAATCAATTCGTAGTCTATTCTCGTATTCTTTTAAATAAGCCGCTACTTTAATTTTTTGAGTAAATACTGCTGAGGCAACATACTTTATTTGCATATCAACGATTGGCCACGCGTAGCCCGATTCATGCATTTGCGGGTAATCATAATCAAATAACCGCAATAACTCGCAGCGCGCTACTTCTAAATAACGTGGGTAATTACCATGCCATACAACATTCATCGGGTCGCAGTCATGAAATGGAATTTCGATTTCTACCACATGCGTTAATAATGCACCTTTACTATTCATACAACGCCCAACGTTTAGTTTGAATATACCCTATTGTTTGCCTTAGCACGGCTTCCATTGGTCTATCCTCAGTGAGGTTTTCAAAGTAATCAGTTATATCGGTATACATGTTTTGCATATCTTGCGTTAAAGTCGAAAACTCAAGATCGCCTTGCTTAATACGTAATCTAACACCTTGAATGCTGGCTAATAACGTACTTGCTAACACTTGTTCTGTTAGCTGTAAAATACGTAAACAATCGCGAGACGCAATAGTTCCCATACTCACTTTATCTTGATTATGACACTCCGTAGAGCGAGAAAAAACGCTGGCCGGCATGGTTAGCTTTAATGCCTCTGCAGTGTAAGCACTACAGCCAATTTGAACCGCTTTAAAACCATGATTAATATAACGGCGCTCTGGTGCACTATCAGACAAGTTTGAAGGTAGCCCATTGTTGTACTTAGTATCAACCAAAGAAGCGATTTGTCTGTCGGCTAAATCAGCAAGGTTTGCAACGGCTGTTTTCATGCTATCCATTGCCATTGCAATGTGGCCTCCGTAAAAATGCCCGCCGTGTAATACATGCTCACCTTGGCCGTCAATTATTGGGTTATCGTTTGCTGAGTTAAGCTCGTTTTCTATCATGTGCCTAAAAAACGGAAGACTGTCTTGCAGCACACCAATAACATGGGGTGCACAACGGATTGAATACCTATCTTGAAGTCTGTCTGCATTACGAGGGTGATCGTGATGGTTTAAATCTTCTCTTATCCAACGTGCAATTTGTTGCTGCCCAGGATGTGGCTTAACTAAAAATAATATCTCATCAAAATGATGGCTATTTCCTTTAAGCGCTAAACTTGATAATGCAGTAATACGGCTCGCCAGTTTAGCTAAGTAATTAGCCCTATCAAACGCTAAACACGCTAATGCAGTCATTACCGCTGTGCCATTCATAACGGCAAGACCTTCTTTTGGCCTTAGTGTTAGTGGTTCTAAGCCAACTTCTTTCATAACTTCTGCACTGTTACGTACTTGGTCTTTGTAAAACACATCACGCTCGCCTACCATCGCACCTGCAACGTAAGATAACGGTGTTAAATCGCCACTGGCACCTACTGACCCTTCTTGCGGGATCACAGGCACTATATCGTTATTTAAGTAATCTTTAAGTAGATGCAGCATTTCCCAGCTAATACCAGAGTAGCCCTGTGAAAGTGATGTTAAGCGGGTCGCTAAAATTGCACGCCCTTGAACTTTATTAAATACATCCCCGAGTCCACAGCCGTGAAAGCGAGTTAAATGCAGAGGTAATTCATCAACTAAATCAAGGGGTACAGCCACCGTTACAGAATCACCGTAACCAGTAGTAACGCCGTAAATCACGCCATCTTCTTTTAAAAGTGTGTCTAAAAAACGCAAAGCGCTATTAATTTTAACGCTAAAAGTCTCACAGCTATTTAATTGCACTTGTGTTTCATTAAAGGCAACTCGAACAATATCTTCAATTGATAATCGCTGATTGCCAAAAAGCTGTATATTTTGTTCAGTCACACTTGTTCTCCATTGATTGATCGCGCACTACCTGCTGATCACTTTTCCAAAAATCGTAAAAATTAAACCACTGATAAGGATATAAAGCTGCGTAATAACTCAAACGCTGTGCATAGTCAGTAATAATAAGTGTTAGCGCCTGCTGTCGCTCTCGTCGAGGCATTTTTAATGATTGGCTGTAATGTTCAAATATCACTTGATACTTTTTGCTTTTTTTATCTTTTAAACAAAACAAAAAGTAAACAGGGCAATCAAGCAGCGCGGCTAATATAAAAGGTCCCTGTGAAAATGGGGCTTTTTTGCCTAAAAAAGGTACCTGTACCGACCGAGAAGCCGTTGTTGTGCTTGTTCTGTCACCAACAATAACGATTATTTCTCCCTGCTCTACTTTTTCTTTTAGTAAAATAGCTAAGTCAGGCCCCATATCAGTCACTTGTATTAAATTGACCGACACATCTGGGTTAATCTTTTTAAGCATTTTATTAAATTCAACAGCGTGATGAGTAAACACCAGTACATTTATTTTTTTACTGCTGCGGTGCTGGCTAAGTGCCCTGCACACCTCTAAATTACCCAAGTGGGAACCTATAAAAATAGCCCCTTGGTTTTGCTCATCTAGCTCAGCAAATAAATGCTCATTCGTGTATTTAATATCACGTTGGGTTATTCGCCCAAGCCAAGCATCAATTTTATCTAATGCGCTATCTGCAAAACTGCAAAAGTGCGTTAATTGCATTTTAAACGTAACAGGTTGTTTGCAGCCTTGGTAAACATTAACCTGCGCTAAAAACGCTTTAGATGCTACACGCGCTACTTTTCCTGTTAAAAAAAGATAAAAAACCACAGGAAACAAAACAATCCACAGCCCTTTTCTACCCAGTAATTTATGAGCAAATAACAGTATTTGAATACCTAAGAAATTACCGCGCTCTTGCATTTTAGACCAGTGTTTAGCGGCCATAACGCCTCTTTAATTTATGCCAAATTAACACAGGAGAGCGAATCAACATTCCAAAAAACAAGCGGGTGTGTAACCACGAAATACGCACGTTATCGTGTAAAGGCTGAAAATGAGAAAGCCCATTTTCGGGGTAAATTACTTGGCTAGGTAAAAATACAAAAGGCACATTGCGCCAATATAAACGCACTAAAATTTCGGGGTCAAAATCCATGCGTTTTCCAAGCGATACCTCATCAATTAGCTTTGTACTTTGCTCAAGCGGATATACTCTAAAGCCACACATCGAATCTACAATTGTAAAACTTAACGTTTCAATCCATACCCAAACATGCGTTAAATAACGTGCTAAATAACGGTGTTTAGGCACTGAATCGTCATATATTGGGCAACAGCTTATAAGCGCTTTAGGCTGAGCGTTTGAAAGCGCTATTAGTTTTTTAATATCAGATAAGTCATGCTGACCATCAGCATCAACCTGTATCGCATGCGAAAAACCTAGCTTATATGCTTGCTTTAAGCCTGTTTGTACCGCGCCGCCTTTACCTTGATTATCGTCGTGGCTAACTACACTCAACTGCGTGTATTTTGCATCAAGCTTACTGAACACACTTTTAGCTTCGACTCTGCTTGCGTCATCAACCATAATAATAGGAAGATTAAATGACGATAATTGGCTCAGTACATCATCAATAACCGTAATGTGATTATAATTTGGGATAACAATACAAAAGTTATTCATTTATTAGGCTTTCAAAAACAACACGGCCAGATGCATGCTGTCCTTTGTTTGAATTATACGAAAAGGTATATTTATTCTCTGCTTTTTGCTCAAGCAATAATTCGATTGTTATACCTGGGGTAATCACTACCTGAAATTTTAATACTTCAACATTTTTAACAGGTTGCTGAACATTATAATATTTACAAATTGCAGCCACAGCCCAGTCTAATTGCACAACACCTGCGAGTATTGGGCCATCCGTAAAATGTCCTTTGAAATAATCTAAATCATGAGGAACTAGTAAGCTTAATTTACACTTTTGCTCTACTTGTTCACAAGACAGTAAATCAGGCTGTGTTTTAGTCAACTTTTGCAAAAAGACTCTCCAATGCTTTTAAATTTAACTTTGCCTGTGAGTTGTATGGTAATTGCTCTACAAAACGCCACTTTTTAGGGATACAAATTCGCTCAAAGCGCGCTAATGCATGCGCTTTTAATAAATTATTTGTAGCTAACTTACCGTCACCATTAAAAAACATCTGCCCTTTATGCGTAAGCACAACAATAGCGCCTACAATTAATCGCTCACCAGGCAAGGCGATTACTTTAGCTTCACTTACCCACTCACTAGTACACAAATGTTGTTCTAGCTCATCTAAACTTAATCGTTTTTCTTCTAATTTTATAATTCGATCGAATCGGCCTAATAATCTAAATTGACCATTTTTAAACACTTCGCCTCTATCATCTAAAGGGTAATTCTTGTCGCGAACGAGCGGTGAGTTTAAAATTAAACGCTGATCGTCCAAAGCCCGTACTTTAATACCCGAAAATGGCTGCCAAAGGCTAACCTTTTCAAGTGAAGTAACTTGTCGATATGCAATACCACCTGTTTCGGTACTACCAAAAACTTGTGTGACTGGTTTATTCAATTGCGTAAACAACGAAATGGCATCTTCATTTAGTAGCGGTCCACCTGATGAAAATATCCATTGTAAATGAGACTTATCATTCACTAATACATTATCGATACATAACCGTTTTAACTGCGCTGGGCTTGAAACAAACACTACTTTTTTAAATAACCTAAGCTTTTTAGCTACATGCTCGGGGTAATGCAATAGTTCTGTATTTACAACCTTTCCTGCACGTAATGGCCACAATAATCTAAACAATAAGCCGTATATATGCTGATGCGAAACGCTCGCTATAAAAATAGGATTATCAATCAGTGCGTAGCTATTAATTAATGTACTTAATTCTTTATTTATTACCTGCCACGTTTTTACAATTGGCTTTGCTTTACCCGACGAGCCCGACGTGTAAAAAACAATTGTACCTTCTTCAGGCCATTTAATTATTTCAAGAGATACGAAATGAGGTTGATTGTCTAACGTACCTACATCTAAAAAATCAGCCTCTACATCGGCTACTAATTCAGATTCACCAATGAAAAAAGGCGTTTGTTTAAGTAAGGAGTTTAACGTTGCAGGTTGCCCATTCGACGGCAAAATCACTGCGTTACCGTGTGATGCTAAAGCAAATAGGTACACGGCAAATTCATAGGTGTCTGTGGTGTATAAAACAACCGATGATTTAGTATTTAACGTTGATAGCTTTGCTAAAACTTGGTTTATATCACTAACAAACTGATACTCTAAAATATTATTGTCGTTATGATTAAAACATGCTCTTAACGCATTACTTTGAAAAGCATTAAACACCGGCATTCCTTTTTACTTTTTGTCTGACTAGCCACTCTATCGCAAACAATGCGCCCATGCCTAAGTAAGCAATAAAACCATTATAAAAAGCCCAAGTTTCTAGGCTACTAAAAATACTGGTGTACAGGGCAACACCACCGTTCAGTACAAAAAACACACACCACACTAGCGTTACTTTTTTTGTATAAATTACACCGTTTTCATCAAGTGAGGGCTCAGTAATGCGCGCAAAGGTTTCAATAATAGAAGGCCCTTTATACAAAGAATACGCAAACACAACTAACATAACTAAATTAACGATTACGGGATACAAACGCAGCCCTAAGTCGCTATCCATTACCTTGGAAATCAAAATAGTAATGGCTGCTAAAAATGTAGCGGGCTTTAACCACGGCATTTTATCAAACAAGGTTCTGCTTAACCAAAGTCTAAGCCCGAGTAAAAATAGCAGTAATACTGTAATAATCTGACTATTAAAACGCGTAAGGCCTACGTACACAATAATAGGGTAGCAAGCCAAGCAAATCATAATTAACGTTGTTAAAACTGCTTTTAACATAGTATTAGTTAACTAACTTTTCTATTTCGGTGACTATGTCTTGCACTGTGCGCACAAGCTTAAAGGCATCAGGCTCAATTTTTTTACCTGTGATTTCTCTTAATTTTACAACTAAGTCAACTGCATCAATACTGTCTAAATCAAGATCTTGGTACAGGTTAGCCTCTAAGCTAATATCTTCTGGGTCTATTTCAAATTCGTTTTCTAAAATGCCGTGTAATACATCATAAATTTCAGCAGCGGTTTTCATCTTTCTTCCTACTTTTATATATTAAGAACGTGCTTGTTCAATAAATTTTGCTAAAGAATTAACTGAGGCAAAGTGCGCTTTAGTTTGCTCAGAGTTTGCATCTATTTTCACATCGAATTGCTTCTTTATCGCAAGGCCAAGTTCTAATGCATCTATGCTATCTAGCCCTAGGCCATCCACAAATAAAGCGTCATCATCTTGAATGTCAGCAGTGGTCATGTCTTCAAGGTCAAGGCTTGAGATAATCAGTTGTTTTATTTGTTCTTTTAATTCGCTCATATGTTTTTTAGCTCTTGTGTAAAATAATGTTGTAAATCTTTAGTCAATTGGCGTGATTGCATCGCAGGCATACCGCTGTGGTACGTTGCACAATTAAACTGCTGGCTCGCAAGCCCCATTGTAAAATGCGCCTGATATGGCGCGACCTTATACCAAGGTGTGCCTTTGGTTAAAGTGTTTGGCTTCATTTTAATTAAAAAAGTAGTAATGGGCGCATGACACCTAATTGCAATATTTGCAGCGCCTCGTTTAAACTTTAATGCTTTGTTAGGCTCTGTCCGTGTCCCTTCTGGAAATACAATTAAGTTATTACCCTTTTGCAAACTGCGCTCGCATTCTCGTAATAGCTCCTGTGGGTCCTCATTACTTATGTAGCCGGTGCTTTTAATAACGCCACGCATAAAAGGGTTTTTAAATAAATGTGCTTTTACTACGCAATCTGCATTTTTTACTACCGAAATTAAAACAACAACATCAATTAAAGAAGGATGGTTTGCTAATATCAATTGCCCTTTTAAGCCTGCAATTTTTGCTTTATCGTTGACATGAAATCGAATAACGCCCGTTACATGCATTAAACTAACAAACAATTTGAAGCTATAATGTACTGTTTTTCGAGCCTTAAGCTTTTGTTTAACTGAGTCACTTTGAAATAGGCGCTGAGCAGGAAAAACAATAAAGGCTAATACTAAACCACCAATTCCAAAAACTGAAAAGCAAAATGCAGTCGCAATAATCCGCCAAATCAATCCACATAGCCTTTGTGCATTTTTAAGCATGGTACGTAAGCTGCCAATCGTGCTCAAGCGTGTTATGAACAAGTAATGTATTGCTTCGCTCATACAAAGCTTTAGCGCATTGAATACTCATTGGTAAGTCGCTTTTTTCCATGCCCATATTAAATACTTTATTTAAACTAAAATGGGGTTCGCCTTTTTGCGGCGCTCTTATTATTAAACCAATAGAGTGTGCTATTTGCTGTTCATCGGCATACTGAGCGTAAATATCAGGGAGAGTCTCATCGGTATGAACTATTAACATGTGTGGCTGATCGTTATCAGCAAGTCTTACAAAGCCATCTACGAGTGCATAAATAAAGCTTTCGGCTCCTGCAGCAATAGCATTTGTAGCACTTGTATTACCCTGTATTATCCCGAAAAGCCCCGATGCGGCATTATGCACACTTAACCCAAAACCAGTGGGCGACAATGGCTGATCATTTACTACATCAACAAGTAAGTTAGCCGTTTTGTGAAAATCGCCGTGGCGAGAAGAAAAGACACTCGGTAAGTTAACATAATTACCTTGTGTGCTTACTTGATGAGCACTAAAGAGTGCCATTTTAATAAAGGAAGTCATTCGGCGTCGCTTCATAGCAGGCACCCAACTAAGATTTAATACGGAGGAATCAAACCAATTACTCTCTTTTATTTGTCGCTGTTCGGGCTTTATCCATATAGCGAGTTCTTCAACAACAAATTCCACAGCTCTGCATATTTTATAAGATATAAGGGAGAGAATTTTACCGATTTTAGCAATAGAAGTAAATAATCATTAATAAAAAGCACTGAACTAACCCCCTGTTCAGCGCTTGCTCATATTGCTAAGAAAGTAGAGCTATATCATCCTGCTTTATGCACTTAGCTTTACCGCCAACAACATCGTTGTTATTTAACTCATTAATTAAAACTTCGCCTTGAGCTTGTTGTTCATCACTAAGCGGTAAATACGGTAATCTAAATACTGGATTTACTGCACCTGTCATCATCATCGCAGTGTTAATAGCAATAGGGTTTGGCTCACAGAACAACCAGTTCATTAATGGTTGTAATGACGTATTTAACTCATCATTTTTAGTATCCATTAATTGGCGAAACAACCCAGGAATAAGGTTAGAAGTAACCGAAATAACACCGTGAGCTTTGTGTACATGACGAGCGTCGTGTGCTTCATCGTCGTTACCAGACCAACACGCAATGCCTTGCTGCTCATAGTGTGCAATGCGCTCATTGCCGCCACATTCTTTAATACCAATTAGGTTCGAATGCTGTGCTAATGGTTCAATAATATCAGGTGTTAGGTCTTGACCTGTGCGACCTGCTACGTTGTAAATAAAGGCAGGTCCAATATCAAGTACTCGTTTAAAGTGCTCTTTAACACCCGCGATTGACGTACGTCCGTAATATGGGTTAATTTGCAGTGCTGCATCCATACCGCTGGCAAAGCCATATTTAGTTGCTTTAATCGCTTCACGGGTGTTGTTACTACCGGTATTACCAACAATAACCAGTTTGTCACCATATTTGTTTGCAGTGTGCGCTATAAGCATTAAATGCTCTTCCCAGTTCATTAACTGGCCTTCGCCTGTTGTGCCACCGACTACGATGCCATCAACGCCCGCTGCAATTTGTATTTCAACGAGTTCATCGTACTTTGCGAGATCAATTTCACCGTTTGCTAAATATGGCGTTTTAATAGCTGTAATAAGGCTTGCTTGTTTAATTTGGTCTAGGGTGCGCATAAAAATTCATTATTTATAAAACTTGCGCTATTTGTAACATACTTGCCGGTATTTTTGGAGGTATAAGCGCACATTTAATTATAAAATCGCTTGTGTTATTGAGTTTGGTAATACAAAATGAAAAACTGTATATATAAACAGTGTTTTATTTTAACGATACCAGAGGCTTTATGCGTTTATCTGACTACTTAGCAACTCATTTTTATAACACCGATGAACTGTGCCAAGCATTAAACATAGATGCAGATACACTTTTAGCTTGGCAAGAGCGAAGTGTGTTCCCCAAACCAAGTTACTGTATTAAAAGTCAACTTAGCTGCAGCTCATATTCGGGTTTGTATGAATGCGAAGAATATGACGACTATTATCCGCGCGGCTGTGTTAATTGGGGGCAAGGTCTTTTAAAACAAAAAATAGAATCATCAAGCCATGCTTTTAATTATTTTGCGCAGCAATATACTGCAAGCCTAACTAAACTCGCTCAGCATGGATTTACGTTTAGCGAAGAGCTATTTGGCTGTGAAATAGACGAGCACTTACAGCAAGTTTGGCAACAGTTTTTATGCAGTAAATATGGCGTACTTACTCAAAATGGATTAATAGATGAAATAGTCTCGGTAGACATTGGCAGGCTACTAGTTGACGACATTACAGAACTGCGCAGTAAAGCGAGCTTAAACCAAGAAGAAAGAGCGCTACTGCACCCCGCCATAAAGCTTTTAAACAAAGCATTAGGGCATGGCGCCGATCATGAAAAACAACACACATTACGCACCCGCTATATAGATGCACTTATTTTAAAATACGACTTATCTATAAAATAGTTTTGCAATAGTTTGATTATTTATCATTTTAGGATTATTTTACGAAAAACAAGATCTGTTAACTTAATTGTTACGTAAAACATGATTTAAAGGCACTGACTCAATGACAATCAAAACAAAAATAAGTGTAATTTCTGCTGTAATCACTATCCTATCTTTTAATACGCTAGCTAAAGCTAACCACGAAATAGCAAATGACGACATAATAAAAATGCAGCGTGCAGCACTTGCTAAAAACACTGCGAATAAAGGCTTTGGCCCACAATCTCCACGCAATATTGATAATTATAAAGGCGAAAACACGGCAGTTTTCTCTCATGCCCCAACTTCATCAAATATGAACTTATGTAATATACACTTTCATAAAAATGCTGAACATGCCGGTGGCGAGTTTAGTAAATATGCCGGAAATGGTAATGGAAAAGGCTTTAAAAGTGGCTACTTATATTCAGGCTCTTTAACTAAAAGTGAAAGTAAACCAGCAAAAATTGAAATTTGTCCAAGCGATCACGGCGCGCTTTTAGTTGGCGATACCATTGAGGTTCATAACGTTCATACGTCGGCAATTGTAAAACCAGGCCCTACCTTGGGTAGCTGTTTAAGTAATTCGATTAAAAATCCGCAACTACGTGTTGAAGCTCAAGTATATGTATTAGTAAACGATGCTAACGCACTTGATTTTGCTCAAATAAGCTCCGTGTCATCTGTTAATGGTTACTATCAAGCTATTGCTACACCTACAAATACGGGTAAATCGGTTGTTTATAGCGGTTCAACTACTGGTCCTAGTTACAACGAGGCAGGCTCTCCTTTTCAAGTAACATGGTCAGTTAAACCAAAAGTAGCAAAGGTTGATATAAACAGTGTTGGCAAATGGTGTGAAAGTAACACCTTTAATGAAGATCATGCCCACGGCGTACGAAATCTCGTAATAAATCCTGCATTACTCTCTAAAATAAAATAATTAAAATTTAGCCTAATAAAACAACCCACGAATTAGTGGGTTGTTTTATTATGACCGTTAAAATGAGTATTACGCTTAATGGGATAAAAATGTCACATCAAATGTATTTAAATCTTTATATGTAATACATGTTTGCTCATTAGTATTAAGCTCAACAACACCACAGTAAGAACCAGTTATAAACACTTGCCCTGCTTTTAAATTAATTCCCTTTGCTGATAAGTAATTAACCGCCCAATAAAGTGGAAGCTGCGCAAGCTCTGCAGGATGCACACCCGCCAGGTTTAATTCCAGCTCAGTTTGCTTAACGTTGATATTTACAGTACTTGCGTTATACGCTTTGGCTTTATCTATTTGCGGGCCTAAATACACGCCTTGATTAGATAGGCCATCGGCCAGCTTTTCAATGTGAGTGCTTGGAGTGTCTTCATCAAACCTTTTTTGAATAAGCTCAAGTGCTATATGGGCGCTGGCAAATGCAGTATCTACGTCTTCATTTGTATAGGTTTTATTACTTGGTAAATCGCTTTGCAAAATAAATGCAATTTCTGGTTCTATCAGCGCTTTGTTGTTTGTTGTATACAGTGGGCAATTTTCAGCTTGTTTTATAGGTGCATGTAAAAGAGGCGCTAATATAATTGAGCCATCATCTAAAGGCAGCATACACTTCCAGCCATATACAGTTTGATCATTTAAGTAAATCATCAACTTTTGTACTTCTATTGCATCGTCAGTCGTATCTAGTTCTAACTCTTTAGGAAAGTTTGAACGCGCTGGGTTTTCTTCTCTTTGTGCTAATAAGTGAGTAGCAATTAGTTTTAGTTGTATTGAGTTGTTCACATAAATCTCTTTAAAATACGTTACTGGTTAAGCAGTAAATAGGAAGGGTTATATTATTAATGTATTAGCTTAGGCATTAGAACATCATGTTAAATGCCTATAATTAAAATTGTATTTAAAACAAAGCGTGGTAATTATTTAAGTATCAATAGATTTAAGCGAACGTAAAAACAGCCCTAAGCCACCAAACGCTAAAATTATAATAACAATCAAATCAAACGACGTCATAGTTCGCATACTAAATCGCACACTCGATATAACGCCAAATATGAGTGCGGTTAACGAGCCAAGAGATAGTATCCAGCCTAAAATGTTTTTAGAATTATAAAAAATCAGACCCACACCAAAAATAAACGGGATCATAACCATGCCGCCTGTAACGCCAAAGCCACCTAAAGCATTAACACTATAAATGCGAGAACTTAGTCCAAAATTAGAGGTCACCGAAATTGCGTTTAGCAGCATATAAAAGCCACCGCACATCATAATTAAACCAACAAAAAAATGCCCAATACCACCAGAGCTTCCACCAGCACCTTTCATTATTAATTATTCCTTTTATATTTTTGACTTATTTGTTTTAGATGGTAATTGCTCAAGTATTCACATTGACCGCAATCTACATAATCAATCAGTGCACACGCGAAAGCACTTATCGCGTGATTACATGCCAAATAACATAAAACCAAGATAAAAAACCGTGCAAAATTGCCCATAACACAGACTCGTTAGCACTCCATGAAATAGCAATTGCTAGGGCCGTACCAAAAGAGACTCCATATTTTACTATTTCATTTCTTGAGTTTCTCATTAATTATATTCCTAGTTTTTAACTTATTAGCTGCTTGATTTACTTACTAAAACTGACAGCTCTTTACCATCAATATTAATACTTGCTTCTTTGCCTAGTTCAACAACTAAAGAGGGAGCCATATGTTTTCCACCTAGTTTTAGGTCAGTTACTAAACTAACAGTAGAATCATCAATTGGCGTTACTGTAAGAGCAAAACTATACGAATTATCAACTGAAACTGACGCCTCTTCGTTTGAATTGACTACTAAAATAGGTGAACCAATTAAGTTTTTATTATCATAAAATTTAGCATTCACTACAAAACTATCATTAGCTTGTGCAAATGAAGCAAAGCCTAACAACGCTACTATTGCGATTAATTTTTTCATTATTATCTCCATATAAATTATACAGTTTAAAGCTGTTAAGGCTTTATTGGCTGTGATTTTTTAGCTAGCAATTTACCCGCTAATGATTAAAAACTTATGTTTTAGCTCTGATGACATAACCAACGCCCAGCGAACTAATATAGAACAACACTCCAAATACACTAATATCAATGAGTAGCTTTAGAATGTCAAAAGTATCTGTAAACACAAGATACTCAAAAGAAAATAAGTGAAATATAACTTTTGACCCAAAATACGCAGTTAATAAAGGAATTACAAAAATAAGAATAGATTGATTAGATTTATTAATTTCCATACCCATGTCTCCGTTATAAGTTTATTTAACTCAGCTCTAAAAATATAACACACAAAAAATATATAAATAGTTTGCTATTTTGAGTCTCTTATTCAGTACCACTCGAACTATTTACGGCTGACTAAAATGCCATATTATATTTCTACAATTTACACCAGAGAACTTTAATGTAAACAACAAATTAAATAGGCTATTTATTAGAGTGGGTTGTGGTACCAAAACGACTTTTAATAAAGTTATGAACCTCTTTTGATTTCGACGCACTACGAATGCGAATTAACAAAAAGAGTCCTAATAGGTTTCATTGATATTGGCGAAGTTGGGTATTTAGGCAGGTTGGGGTGTAAGAATAAAAGGTGATGTAGGTTAACAGCACCTATTTGAGTATTTACTTTATGACATGTAATTTAGCTAAGTATTTTAATACGTACCATAATAGGCACTTAAAAAGAATTTAACCAATTGATTTATATACATCAATACTACTATTGGTCAAAAGCCCAGTAACTTGCGTACCAAATGCTTTAAAGTGTGGCTCGTTTTTATGCGCTTCAAAGTGCTCGTCAGACGCCCACTGTTCGCTAACAACGTAATCGGTATGTTCATCATCACTTTTTACCGATAGTTCATAACGTAAGCACCCTACTTCTTGGCGCGATGACTTTTGTAAGTTTTCAAGTGCTGTAAGCATCACATCTGCATCAATATTTTTGCACGACAGTGCAGCTATAACCGTTAACATGTGTATTCCTTTTAAAAGTTAAGGTGTAGATAATCTACACCTTAAAATATTTAGTTTAACTTTGTGTTTGAGATAAGTTTATTGATCCCACTGCGGCGCAAAGTCTGGTGTTGCTTGGCGGTCGCCACAATCTAGGCCATCAATGCGGGCTATGTCTTCATCATCTAACTTAACGTGGTCGTTAAAGTTATCTTCTAAGTTTTTACGCTTAGTTGATGATGGAATTGTCGTCATGCCGCTTGCGTTAACCCATGCTAAAACAACTTGTGCTGGACTTGCATCGTGCTTTTTAGCAATGTCGATAATGGTTTGATCTTTAAGTACTTTACCTACTACAAATGGCATGTACGCAGTTACATGTATATCGTGCTGAGCACAAAATGCACGCAATTTAGTATTAGTTAAGTATGGGTGAACCTCAACCTGATTGGTAAATATTTCACGCGAGTCAAGCGTTTGCATTGCTTCATTTAAGTTTGCAATGGTAAAGTTTGATACACCAATGTGCTTAGTTAAACCTAGCTGCTTCGCTTTTAGTAATTCAGTGAGGTATTCACTCATTGGCTCGTCGTTAGCAGGCGATGGCCAATGAATTAGCAGTAAGTCGACCGAATCAACTTGTAGCTTTTCAAGTGACTTTTTAACGCTTGGGATAAAGTCGCTTTTATTTAATTTGTTATTCCACACTTTGGTGGTTAAGAATATTTCACTGCGCGGAATATTACTATCTTTTATGGCTTGACCTACTTGCTCTTCGTTGCCATAAATTTGTGCGGTATCAATATGGCGAAACCCAACTTCGAGTGCCATTTTTACTGAGTTATAGGCAGTGTCGCCCTCTAAGCGGAATGTTCCCATACCGAGTTCTGGCATTTCTATTACACGTTTTGTCATGGTTTATCCTTATAAAATAATCGGTTAAAAATACAAACTTTTAAAAGTTTTACGAAATACACCTTTTACTTCTTATTACGACTGTCACTTAAAAATCTATGACCTCATAACAGGTATGAGGTCATTAATTTTAGTTTCAAGGTTAACAGAAGATACTTTATGCTTGCTGAATTTCACGTCTATCAAGCATACCGCTGTAGCGTGTAACACCGAGTGCTAAAACAGAGATAACGGCGCCTATCCATGCTGTATCTTGCAGTGTCATGTTCTCTACTACACTACCGCCAATAATTGAGCCAAGTGCAATACCAATATTAAATGCGGCTATGTTTAAACCTGATGCAACATCTACCGCATTGGGCGTGTGCTTTTGTGCTTGCTTTACTACATAAAGTTGCAAGCCTGGCACATTACCAAAAGCAAATGCGCCCCATACTAAAATAGTAAGTACAGCAGCAATTTTTGATTCCATCGTAAAAGTAAATATCAGTAAAATAATACTCAAAGCGCTGAATATAATGCTCAGTGCGCTAATTGGGCCGCGTTTGTCGGCCAACTTTCCACCCCAAATATTACCTACCGCTACCGATACACCGTAAACAAGCATTATTAAGGCAATAGCCGAAGGCGCAAAACCTGTTTGTTGCTCTAAAATAGGTGCTAAATAAGTAAACGCTGTAAACGTGCCGCCATAGCCCAATATCGTCATTAAATACACCAGTAATAAACGCGGTTTTACGATTACTTGTAGTTGCTCTTTAAACGTGGCTGGTATTGATTGTTTTAAGTTTCTTGGTACTAAAATAGAGCTGCCGATTAATGCAATTAAACCTAATACCGACACAACTAAAAACGTTGCACGCCAACCAAAGTGTTGTCCAATCCATGTACCTAGTGGCACACCAGTTACGAGTGCTACAGTAAGCCCGGTAAACATAATGGCTATTGCACTGGCTTCTTTGTCTTTGCTTACTAGGCTAGTGGCAATCATCGATCCGATTGAAAAAAACACACCATGGGCAAGCCCCGTTAAAATGCGCGCAAGTATTAATGTTTCGTAACTTGGCGCTTGCCATGCAAGTAAGTTACCTAAAACAAATAAGCCCATTAAGCTTATTAGTACCACTTTACGATTCCAACGACCCGTTAAAGCTGTTAGCACCGGCGCACCAATGGCAACGCCAACCGCATATAAACTTACAAGCAAACCTGCTGAAGGTAGGCTTACGCCTAAGTCGTTTGCAATGGTGGGTACTAATCCCACTATTACAAACTCAGTTGTTCCTATTGCAAATGCGCTTAAGGTAAGCGCCCACAAAGCCAATGGCATAGTTATATCCTCATTAATATTTGAAGAATGTAGTTTGGCTAAAATATCGTTTGCAAAAAATAGCATTAGTGACAAAATACTTTTGTTAATAATGCAAAGATGGTGTTGGTATACTTATGGCTGTTCATTCAAAAACTGAAGATTTAGAAACGTTTATAACGGTAGTAGATTGCGGAAGCTTTTCGGGGGCAGCTAATTTGCTCGATCAACAGGTGGCTAAAGTGTCGCGAGCTGTATCACGCCTTGAAAATACATTGCAATGCACTTTACTAAACAGAACAACACGCCGATTAGAACTTACCGAAGAGGGCCATACTTTTATAAAATATGCGCGCGAAGGATTAAATACGCTTTATACCGGTGAAGAAGCTATAAAGCTTTTAAAACAAGCGCCAAGTGGCAAGCTGCGAATAGATGCTGCAAGCCCTTTTGTATTGCACCAACTTACGCCTTTAATTGGCGAATTTGCCAAGCAATACCCTCACATAACGCTTGATATAACCTCGCACGACAGCATTATTGATTTACTTGAACATAAAACCGATTTAGCCATACGCATTGGTGATTTAAAAGACTCAAATTTAAATGCTCGTAAACTCGGCAGCAGTCAGTTACGTATTGTAGCCAGCCCAGAATATATAAAAAACAACACAGCAATTACGCAAATAGATGACTTACAAAATCACAAGATAATTGGTTTTAGTGACTCCCCTAAATTAAACACTTGGCCGTTAGTAAAGCCCGCTTTATTTACGTTTTCGCTTAGCGCAAGCAGCGGCGAAACAGTGCGCCAACTATGTATTGCAAACCAAGGCGTTGCGCTACTTTCTCACTTTATGATTGGCAATGACCTAAAAACAGGTAAATTAGTTGAAGTGTTACCCAGTGCAGTTAGCTCACCTAATAACCGAGAAATTATACAAGCCGTGTATTATAAAAATAGTGCGGTATCGTCTCGCATTACAGCATTTTTAGATTTTATAAAACCCAGGCTTAGTTTATAAATTTTGGGCATTGATGTGCTTATCAAATATTTCACATTATTTTTTGACGCTTTTGAATAATCAAAAAGTATAAATAATAAAAGTCGTAATTAAAGGTATTAATCAAAATGGATTCTTTAACGCAGGTAGCATTAGGTAGTGCTGTAGGTTATGCGGTATTAGGCAATAAAATAGGTCGAAAAGCCGTTTTATGGGGAGCAATTTTAGGCACACTCCCTGATTTAGATGTATTTTTGCCTTATGGTGGCTCTGTAGAAGCATTTACTTATCACCGTAGCTTTAGTCATTCGTTATTAATACATTTATTAATTAGCCCGCTCATTGTATGGCTAATATTAAAAATACACACCGGAATGAAAACTTATAAAGTGCGCTGGTTTTGGCTAGTATTTTTAAGTTTATCTACACATGCCATATTAGACAGCCTAACGGTATACGGTACACAATTACTTTGGCCTATTACTGAGTACCCCTTTGCGGTTTCTAGTGTGTTTATTATTGACCCCGCTTACACGCTTCCTTTATTAATTGGCGTAATATGTACGCTAATACCCAAAATACAAGCAGCAACGGCTTATCGTATAAATGCAGCGGCCTTAGTTTTAAGTAGCTTATATTTATTTTGCGCTTTAATTTTAAAAGTAAATATTGATGAGAAGGTAAAAACTGCACTCAACAACAGGCAAATACCAGTAAATGCGAATATTAGTACGCCTGCCCCGCTAACCACTTTGCTGTGGCGTATTGTTGTGATGTCTGACGGACAATACTACGAAGGTTATGCATCAGTATTTGACGCGCCCAGCGATGTTACATTAACGCCTTATCAAACAACGCCTTCATTGTTAAATAATATTAGCGATGAATGGGCTATAAAACGCTTGCAGTGGTTTACTAAAGGGTTTTATTCGGTGCGCCAACAGCAAAGCAGTATTGTACTTTCTGATTTACGTATGGGGATGGAGTGCAACTATGTGTTTAATTTTGTAGTGGGTCAAAAAAATAATTCAGAGGTGAGCATTGGTAACTTTGAAAAAATAAGTCAAAGACCAAACTTAAGCAATCTTCATAAAATATGGGACAGGATTTGGCAACCAAATGTGTCTTTAGCATCACCCTCTGCAAAAAATGACTGTAATAGCGAATAACGTCATATTATAAGATTCGTACTAGCATGAGGAAGTGAAGTTCAGGCAGCAATTAAACTAAATAGCTCACTAAAGTGATTGCTGCTTTTTTTGCTGATACATGGCAACATCAGCATCTTGAATCATATCCTCAACCGATTTACCTGTATCGTATTTAAAGTGTGTTGCCCCTACACTGTAATCAATTTTGTATGGCTTATTTAAGGTATTATTGGTATGCGCAATTGCATCCGCAAACCTTTGTAAAACAAACTCAGCTTTTGTTTCATCTAAATCACTTAGCATTACTACAAACTCATCTCCGCCAAGTCTGCCTATTACTTCACAATCACAAAATGAACTAAGCATAATTTGCGCAAATTTATTCAATACAAAATCGCCTTCGTGGTGTCCATAAACATCATTAATTTGTTTAAATTTATTAAGATCAAACAATATAAACGACATTGATACTTTGTTTCGCCTACATACATTTAGCGTATGCTCAGCAAGGTTCAAAAAGCCACGCCGGTTAGAGATTCTTGTTAACTCGTCAATTGTGGCTAGTTGAATTGATTGAATCTCTTGCTCAACCAACGTGCCTAAATCTCTTAGTAATTGTTTTTCTTCATCATTAAGGTGTCTAGGTTTATTATCGGCAAGGCATAAAGTGCCTATAATAACCCCTTGCCTTAATTTTAAAGGAAAGCCGGCATAAAAGCGTACTTTAGGATCGCCTGCAACAAAAGGGTTATCAAAAAACCTTTTATCTTGGGCTGTATCTGGGATTATTAAGAGCTCGTCTTGATTTATGGTATGGCCACAAAATGAGGTTTCGCGAGGAAGCTCAGGCGCATCAAGCCCCTGCCTAGATTTAAACCATTGGCGGTCTTCGTCAATTAAAGTAACCAATGAAATAGAAACATTAAACATACGCTTGGCAATACGAGTAACACGATCAAAGCGCTCTTCATGCGACGTATCTAGAATTTTTAATGTTTTTAACGCATGTAATCGCTCTGCTTCGTTACTTGGGATATCAGGTTTAATCATTAAAGCTCAATTAATTTTAAGTGTTTTATGAATTACGAAATGGGAGCGAATATTTTCGAGTATATAACCCATAAACTTATTTAAATTATAAACAGCCTGTCTATTAAAACTAGAACATTACCTTAAAATAGCAATAAATACTTATGAATATCAGTAAGTCGTACTTAAATAAAGATAAGATTAAATCCGCAAAAAATTATGATGAAAACAGGTGGGAGTAGTGGTTGATACAACATTACTACTTTCTAGTTAAAAAGTAGTAGTGGCTATTTAGTTTTATTTAAATAACCACTGGATTTGGCATACTTACAAAAATAAACACTTTAATTTTGGTGCTCATATTGTCCACGGTAAACTTCAAATACTTTTAAAACAGTATGTTGCTCTTTAGTTAGGTTATCAAACCAAGTATCAAACAGCTCATCATCTTCTTGCTCACTAAGTGCCATATACCTTGCTAGTAACTCTACAATATCATTGTGGTTGCAGGTTAACGGATTTACTTGTTGCGCCAAGGTACTGTGGTCGCGCTCTCTTAGGGTTTCCATCACCCCTTGGTCAATTTGTTCTTGTTGTTGTGTTGCGTCACTCATACATAACCTCTGTAATAACTTTATAACCGTATTTGTTAACGTTTTAACTCTTAAATATAGTTATAACAGCCTAAACGCCAATAGCCAGCATTTTTAATTCAAGTGCTTATTTTTTGATTTGTTTGCACAAATAGCCAGCAATTACGCCCCTTTTGGGGAGCATTTAAATAATTTGCAATGAGAGAATAAATACGTCAAATTAAAATGATATATTATCACATATTATTTATTGAGGCGTATTATGAAACCAAATATTCATCCTTATTACCAAGTGGTTGCGTTTCACGATACTGCTGCCGATTCTTACTTTATTATTGGCTCAACCATTAAAACAGGCCGCACAGTAGAAATAGACGGTAATACTTATCCATATGTACCTATTGACGTATCAAGTGACTCACACCCATTTTATACAGGCAAGCAAAAAACTGTTGCTACAGATGGCCGTGTTGCGCAGTTTAACCGTCGTTTTAAAAATTTATCGACTGTTAAAAAGGAAAGGTATGAAAGTATTAAGCTCTCTAAAAAGTGCCAAGCAACGTCCGGGGTGTCAAATTGTAAAACGCAAAGGTCGTGTATTTGTAATCTGTAAAAACAACCCACGCTTTAAAGCAGTACAAGGAATGAAAAAGAAATAAGTTAAGCCGTGGAGCACTATACATAATTAGGTAGCCTGTTAAAGCTACCTAATTTAGGGAGGATTATTTTACCACTACTGAAAACTCTGGCACTGCCTGAATTACTTTTTTTACCGTACAGGTATTAACGGCTGCAATAAGCGCCTTTTTATATTTATCAGGAAAACCGTCTGGTAGGTTAATTTCAATTGAAAATAACTTTTTACCGTTATCATCTACATTTTCATTATTTTGAGTAAGCGTCATACCTTGCGTTGAAATATCACGCTGCTCACAAAATTTACGTGCATAAAAACCTGCACATAAAACCATACTTACTAAAAAGTAATCAAACGGTTCTGGATGCTCTGCGTTGCCACCAGCGTTTACACTTTGATCGCTGATTACTTCTAGGTCGCCAAATTTAGCGCTTTGCTTTTGGCCTTCTAACATTGAAACTGAAATTTCCATTGTGTTTCCTTATATTTATTGCTGCAGATACTTTTAACGCAATTAGCTTAAAAGTAGCGACTAAAGATACATATAGTTTAGGTTTATGAACCGAACAGTAATTTAAAGAACCCTGGAGGCTCATGTAGCTCATGATATTTTTTACGTAAATTATCTATATTTTTTAACGGTTCTTTTGCTGCACTTAGACCCTGCTCGTTCGCTGCTTTTTTAGCAAGCTCAGCTTGGGCAATCACTTTATCAAGGCCCTGCAATGACTGCTCAGGCTTTTTGTAAAACTTACCTGTTTTACTTACTTTTACTAGCTTTATAAATTCATCAATCGCAGTATTAAATTCACTAAGTTGAGTTGCCTGTACTGCTTGTTTATACGCAAGGCCCGTATTTTTCATATTTATTTCAAGATCGACAGGTTCCTCGGCTAAAACCAATGAGCTAAATAATAACGCAATATTTAATAAGAAATATTTCATGAACAACCTTATGAGTGAAAGACGCCGAATTGTATCAATTAAAGTAAAAAAAGTAACTCTACTACTCTAAACTTTGGAAGCTCTCTGTAAAGCCCCTTTACAGTTTGTATTAGCGGTGGAAGACAGAACATAATCTTGAATTTATGAAAATAAATTATCAAGCTAACCCTATACGATACAAACCTAAAAAGTAACAAAACAATCCCTAAAAATACAACTATAAAACCATGAAAATAAACATATAAATATTTATACTTTTAAATCAATAAGTAAAAAACAATAAAAAAGGCAATCAAGATACAAAATATAAACACATTGCCAATAGGGCAAACAAGAAGTTAACAGAAACATTTTAAACCATTGTTTTAACTATATTTTAACAACCCGCTTGTCTTCTTTATTTGTAGGTTCAGCGATAATCCATTGCCTAAAAAACTGCAAGTGTTAAATCTGGGTGCGCAATGTAAATTTTGTATACAAACAATTACTAATATGAATTTTATATTGCACTTAAGTTTAAAAAAACAACTAATTCATCTAGGGGATAATATGAAATCTTATAACCAGCTCTCAAGCGGCATAAAAACAGCTCTCTGTTTAAGTGCAATTGGTTTGGCGCATACTTCTATTGCAGCAGATGCTGAGGATACAAAAATAGAACGAGTTGAAGTAACAGGTTCAAAAATCAGCCGAGTTGGTGCAATTGCACCTGCACCTGTAACTGTAATTACTGGTGAACAACTTCTTAATACTGGTGCAGTGAATATCGGTGAAGCGTTAAATAAACTACCAGCACTAGGTAACACATATTCTTTAGCAAACTCAGGCCGCTTTATTGGTACTGCAGGTCTTAATATTCTTGATTTACGTAACATGGGTACTGACCGTACGCTTGTACTTGTAAATGGTAAACGCCATGTCTCGAGCTCAGCTGGCTCACAATCTGTTGACACTAATACTATACCAAGCGTATGGGTTGAGCGTGTAGAAATTGTAACAGGCGGTGCATCTGCTGTTTACGGTGCTGATGCTGTAACAGGTGTTGTTAACTTTATTTTAAAAGATAATATTGAAGGTTTAGACTTTACTGTAACTAAAGGCGTTTCAGATTTAAGTGATTACAACAATGAAAAGGCAACCTTTTCATATGGTAAGAACTTTGATGATGGCCGTGGTAATGCTGCATTTGCAGTTGAATACTCAGCTCAAGACTCTTTAAATGCGTTAGATCACCCTTGGACTGATGGTTCATACTCAAGTCTACGTAACCAAGCCCAAAACGATTCTAATAAAGACGACCCTAATTTTCCTGATAAGATTTATACGCCAAATGCTGGTTACTACGCAATTAATAACGCAGGCGTATTTAGCCTAGGTAATGGTTATGTAAATACATTTAATGCAGATGGCTCTCATCGTGACATTTATACTGGTGACAACGTTGACGGTCTTCTATGTGCAGATTGTGATTCGTTTAACCTAGCCCAGTTTGACGAGATACAACCAAAATTCGAACGTTACAATGTTAACTTTAAAGTTAACTATGATGTAACAGACGATTTAAATGCTTATTTTGAAGCCAAATACGTAAACAGTGAAGGTGAAAGCATTGGCCAACCCGCATTTTTCTTTGGCGATCCACGTAATACCATACAAATTGATAACGCATATTTAGACCCAAGTGTTAAGAAGCTTATGGAAGAAGCTAACGATGGTGAAGGCGTAGAATCAATAAATGTACTTCGTATGATGACTGATTTAGGTCGTCGCATTGAAAACAATACACGCGAAACAACACGATTTGTAGCTGGCCTTAAAGGTACGGTCTTTAGTGATTGGGATTTAGATGCATCTATTGTACGTGGTAAAACAGAATTAGAACGCGTCAATGGCGCGAATATGATTCTTGAAAATTACTCTAACGCACTTGATGCGGTAGATGATGGCAATGGTAATATTGTATGTAGAAGTGAAGCAGCACAAGCTGAAGGCTGTGTTCCTGTAAATATTATGGGCTTTGGTGCGCCAAGTGATGAAGCAATTGACTACATTAATACTGTTTCTACAGGTACATCTGAAATCACTCAAACTGTAGTATCTGCTTCTTTGGCCAATGGTGGATTATTTGAATTACCTGCAGGTTATGTAGGTATGGCTTTTGGTGTTGAATACCGTAAAGAAGAAAGTGAAACAAAAGAGCCAAATAATGCTGAAGGCACATTCTTTAATGCACTTGGTGAAGACAAAGGCGACTTTGATGTAAGTGAAATTTTTACAGAAGTATCAATTCCACTACTTTCTGATATGCCATTTGTTCAAGACTTAGTGCTGGATGCAGCTGTACGCTACGCTGATTACAGCACAATTGGCGATGCAACTAGCTGGAAATTAGGGCTTGATTGGACTCTAAACGATGAGCTTCGTTTTCGTTTAACACAATCAGAAGCGCTAAGAGCGCCAAATATTGGTGAAATTTTTGGTGCACCGAGCCAAACTTTCTACAGTGTCGACGATCCTTGTCAAGCTGATAACTTAAATGATTTACAAAACAGTAGTACACGCCGTGCCAACTGTGCTGCATTAGGTGTGCCAGAAGGTTTTGATTCTGACTATGATTCACAAACACTTGAAGGTTTGCAAAGCGGTAACCGAGATGTGAAGGGTGAAGAATCTACAAGTACTACTATTGGTCTAGTTTACCAACCAGAGTTTATTGAAAACGCAACACTTACTATCGATTACTGGAAAATTGAGCTTGAAGATGCAATCTCGACTATCAGTGCGCAAGATATCCTAGATCGTTGTGTTGATAGCGGCTCAGGTATTTCAAATCAATATTGTAATCTTATTACACGTGATGCAAACAGTGAGATTTCGTTAATTCAAAACTCAGTGCTTAATGTGTCAGGTCAAGAAGCATCTGGTGTTGACTTTGAATTAGGTTACGACTTTGATGCGCTTGAAGGTAGCTTTAAAACACGCTTTATTGGTACATATTTGATTGAGCGTAAAGAGTTCCCATTCCAAGATGAGCCTAGCGACTACATTGAATATGCGGGCGTTACAGGTGAAGCGCAATGGCAAGCTAACTTAAATATAGAATACAGCTACGAAAACTTATACACATCTTTGAGCACTCGTTATATCGAAGAAGTAAGCTTATACACAGATCAAGATTTAAGCGATAACCCCAATCCAAATAGTTTAACTACTTTTGGTACATACATAATTACTGACATGACAGTCGGTTATAACTTTGATAACGGTGTTGGCTTAAAAGTGGGTGTAGATAACCTATTCAATCGTGAGTTACCTTATGGTACACGTGGTGATGGTAGCGGAAGTGCTAGCTACGATAATATAGGGCGTTTTGGTTACATTACTTTTTCATATAAAATGTAAGTTTTATTGTTAATAAAAGGCCCATAAACTGGGCCTTTTTTACTTTTCAAAGATGAAATTTACTCATTTTATATTTATTAGCAACAAAAATAGCGTAATTTAAATTACTTCACGACAACATGAAATTACATAAATAAAACATTAAAGACTAATAAACCTTCTATTAAAATTTATTAATTAACTAACCTTCTCCTAAAAAATTAATATGAAAGCCATAAAAAAGTTCATTATTAACACTCAAATGAAAACAAAAAACACTACATGATAATGAAAAGTGCATAGACAATAAAAAACCTTATTTTTAGTTACAAACTCATATCAAATAATTAAAATTATAAATGTAAAAAACGCAACAAACTGAACTTTATAAAAATTGATACAGAAATAACTCATTTGAATCCATCAAGTTACCTCTCTTCTATTACTGGTTTCCCCGTGCAATAATCGCCGACCTCATAAAAAAGTTATAGGTTTTTATCTAATACAGACTGTATTAAGTAAAAATAAATATTGTATTAAATTACTATAAAATGTCCTTTGGGAAACACATGAAACGTCATAATTTACTTTCTACTAGCATTAAATGTGCATTAATTACTGCTGCTGCAACAGCAAGTAACTCTGTGCTTGCACAAGATGAGCAAGCAACAAAAATTGAACGCGTTGAAGTAACGGGTTCACGTATTTTACGTGAGGGTGCTATTGCACCTGCACCAGTAACAGTTATAAGTGGCGAGCAGCTAATTAATACAGGCGCTGTAAACATTGGTGAAGCGCTAAACAATTTACCAGCACTTGGCAATACATATTCTATGGCTAACTCAGGCCGTTTTATTGGTACTGCTGGTTTAAATATTCTTGATTTACGTAACATGGGTACAGACCGTACCTTAGTACTTGTAAATGGTAAGCGTCATGTATCAAGCTCTGCAGGTTCTCAAGCTGTGGATACCAATACTATTCCAAGTGTATGGGTCGAGCGTGTAGAAATTATCACTGGTGGTGCATCCGCTGTATATGGAGCTGACGCGGTAACAGGTGTTGTAAACTTTATATTAAAAGACAACATTGAAGGTATGGATTTTAGTGTTACCCGAGGTTTTGCCGATTTAAACAGCTACAACAACGAAAAAGCGACGTTCTCGTACGGCTCTAATTTTGATAACGGCCGTGGTAATGCCGCTTTTGCTATTGAGTACTCTGGCCAAGATTCATTAAATGCACTTGACCACCCTTGGACTAGTACTTCGTTTAGTAGTTTACGTAATCAAGCCCAAACAGATGCAAACAAAGATAGCGCAGCCTTCCCAGACAAAATCTTAACACCTAATGCTGGTTATTACGCAATTAATAACGCCGGTGTTTATGCACTTGAAGATGGATATACTAATAGCTTTAACGCCGACAGTAGCGCTCGCGACTTATACATAGGTGATAATGTAGATGGCTTGTCATGTGCAAACTGTGATTCGTTTAATCTTGGTCAATTTGAAGAGATTCAACCTGAGTTCGAGCGCTACAACGTAAACTTTAAAGTTAACTACGATGTTACCGACGACTTAAATGTCTACTTTGATGCAAAATACGTAAACAGCCAAGGCGAAAGCATAGGCCAACCTGCATTTTTCTTTTTCGACAGCGACAATAGCATTAAAATCGACAACCCTTACCTAGACCCAGCCATCAAAGCACGTATGGAAGAGGAAGGTGTTGATTCGATCATGGTTAACCGCATGATGACCGACCTTGGCCGCCGCATTGAAAACAATACGCGTGAAACAACGCGCTTTGTTACCGGCTTAAAAGGGACTGTATTTGAAGATTGGGAATTAGATACATCAGTTGTTTATGGCCAAACTGATCTTGAGCGTGAAAACGGCGCTAACATGATTTTAGCCAACTACTTTAATGCACTTGATGCCGTTGAAGATACAAATGGTAACGTAGTATGTCGTAGCGCTGCTGCACAAGCTGACGGCTGTGTACCTGTAAATATTATGGGTTTTGGCGCACCATCTCAACAAGCTATTGATTACATAAATACAGTATCAGTTGGTACCTCAACAATTAAGCAAACGGTTGTTTCTGGCTCACTTGCTAATGGCGCTATTTTTGAATTACCAGCAGGTTATGTAGGTGTTGCATTTGGTGCCGAGTACCGTAAAGAAGAAAGCGAAACAAAAGAGCCAGATAACGCAGAAGGTACTTTCTTTAACGCACTGGGCGAAGATAAAGGTTCGTTCAACGTACGCGAAGTATTTTTTGAAGCGACGATGCCAATTTTAACTGATTTGCCGCTTATCCAAGATTTAGTATTTGACACTGCAGTACGTCATGCTGACTACAGTACGATTGGCGAAGCCACTAGCTGGAAACTTGGCCTTGATTGGACTGTAAATGATGAGCTACGTGTACGTGTAACACAATCTGCAGCACTTCGTGCGCCAAACATTAGTGAAGTATTTGGTGCACCGAGTCAAACTTTCTACAATGTAGACGACCCGTGTCGCGCTGAAAACTTAGGTGACTTATCAAACGGTGCAACACGTACTGCAAACTGTGCCGCATTAGGCGTAGCGAGTGACTTTAATTCAGATTACGATTCAGCCTCTTTAGATGGTTTAAGCAGTGGTAACCGCGATGTTAAAGGCGAAGAGTCAACAAGTACAACTGTAGGCATTGTTTACCAACCAGAGTTTTTAGAAAACGCGCTACTTACTATTGATTACTGGGAAATTGAACTTGAAGATGCAATTGACACAATTAACGCGCAAGACATTCTTGATCGCTGTGTTGATAGCGCAACAGGTATAAACAATCAGTACTGTAACTTAATTACACGTAATGCTAATGGTGAAATTACTTTAATACAAAACTCTGTATTAAATGTTGCTGGCCAAAAAGCATCAGGGATAGATTTTGAACTAGGTTACGACTTTGACGCGCTTGAAGGTAGCTTTAAAACCCGCTTAATTGGTACTTACTTAATTGAACGTAAAGATTACCCGTTCCAAGACGACCCTAGTAACTACATTGAATACGCAGGTACTACAGGTGAAGCTAAGTGGCAAACTAACTTATCTGTAAGTTATGTTATGGATAACTTTTTCTCAACAGTTGAAACACGCTTTTTAAATGAAGTAGATTTATATACAAATGTTGAGCTTGAAAATAACCCGAACCCAAGTAATCAAATGTCTTACGGTAAATACTTTATTACCGATATGACTGTTGGTTACAACTTCGATAGCGGTTTAGGCGTTAAAGTAGGTGTTGATAACGTATTTAATCGTAAACTTCCGTACGGTTCACGTGGTACAAGCGCGGGCAGCGCAAGTTACGACAACATTGGCCGCTTTGGCTACATTAATTTAAGCTACAGCTTATAATTAATAAAATAACTTATTAGTTAAAACAAAGGCTCGCAGTGCGAGCCTTTTTAATAGGTCTTATTTAATATTACTCAGCCACACGCTTTGGTATGGTTCTAGCTCTATTGTTAATTGGCTTTCTTCAATCGTTTTATCTGCCACCAAATCAAACCACTTTTGGGTGTTAATTAAGTTTAAGTCGGCCAATGTGAGTGTTTGTGGTTTATCGCTAATGTTATAAACACAAAATATGCTTTGGCGTCTGTCTATACTTTGTCGCCAAAAACCAAATAATCCCCCTGCTAAATGCAGCGTAAACTGTGTAGCATTTGGGTGGAAGGCACTTTGCTTTTTGCGTACTGCCAATAAACTTTTTATGCCGTTAAACACTTTATGATGATGACTGTACTTTTCACCAATTGCCGCCAGTAGCTTTGACTCTTGCCACCGATGGCGATTAATAGCACGGTTATGCTGTGAATTTTCAAAGCGTTCGTAATCGTTAGTTGTACCCAACAAACTATGAATATAAAGCCCTGGGATACCTTCTAGCGCAAACATAATTGCGTGAGCACACATAAACCGCTCCAGGCCAAACTTATCTGGGCCATTGTGCGTCCCTTGGAGAGCATCAAATAAAGCAATATTTAGCTCGTACGGTGTATGTGTGCCATCGTTACTTGTACGCATAGATACACGTCCACCAAATTGCATTGTGGTACTTACTAGAGATGCCACTTCACTGGGTTGCAATAAACCTTCAATTGGCCTGAGCCCTATTCCGTCGTGCGAGGCTATAAAATTAAAGTATGCCGTACCATTTTGCGCAGGTGGCATGCTCATCATCCAATGCTTAATTGCAGTGCTATCGCCACTAAGTAATGTATGAAGCAATAAAGGCGGCAGTGCAAAGTTATAAATACTGTGCGCTTCGTTGGCATTACCAAAATAAGACAGGTTTTCTTGGTTTGGAATATTGGTTTCGGTAATTATAACTACGCTCGGCTCTGCGTGCTCAATAAGTGTTCGCATTAGCCTTACTGCTTCATGTGTTTGCGGCAAGTTAATGCAACTTGTATTAAGCTGTTTCCACAAAAATGCAACCGCATCGAGTCTAAATAAACGCACGCCATTGTCTAAATAATGCCTAATTATTCCCACAAACTCTTTAAGTACCTCGGGGTTTGCAAAATCAAAATCAACCTGATCGTGACTAAAGGTACACCACACGTGTTTTTCGCCGCTTGGCGTAGTTACAGTATTTAATAACGATGAGGTTCGCGGGCGAACAACTTGGCTTAAATCATCCGTTAAGCTCGCCGTTTTGAAATAATCTTTACCCGGGTGTAAATCATTTAAAAAGTTCTCAAACCATACACTTCTGCTTGAGCAATGGTTAATAACTAAATCCGCCATTAGCTTTACGTCTTTAGCGATGTTTTGAATATCTCCCCAATCACCCAAGGACTCGTTCACTTGCACGTAGTTCATTACGGCAAAGCCTTCGTCTGAGCTGTACGGGTAAAATGGCAATATATGCAGCGCATTTAACTGCATATCACATTGCTCTTTTATAAACCTGTGTAGTGTTTTAAGCGGTGCCTCCATTGGGCTCGATACGGCAAATTCGCTATCATCGTGTTTAATAATAGAGTCGCCATAAGCAATCAATACTATATCTTGTTCATCCCACCGGTTTGTATGGGGTGTCGGGTCGCGCAGTGCATTGCTACCTAATATAATTTTAATAAGTTGCTGAGCAAGCTCAGTAACCGATAAAGGCAGCTCAACACCCTCATAAATAATATGAAGATGTTGCTCTACTCGTTGTAAAAATAATTCGCTAACTGTGCTCACATGCGCCCCTAATATTTATTGTTTAGACTTATAGGCTAGTTAACCTGCACGCAGGTTAACTATATTCTTCGTTATCTAGCTCTACGGCTTCTTTTAAGCGCTCAAGTACGTCTGGCATTGCTGATACAACACGGTTCCAACTTGGCACAAATGGCGCTTCCATTGGGTTTTCTAAAAAGTGTTGCCCTGCTTCCATAATATTTTGTGCAAACATTTCTACTGCTTTTTCTTCTTGGTGTACATCAAGCGTTAACCCGTTCATTAACGCATCGTTATGATACGTTTCTATAAAATCTAGACCGATACGGTAATAAGTCGCTTTTAATGAACGAATTGTTTCGCTGGTAAAAGTAACACCTTGAGTCGCCAGCTTTCTAAACAATGCCTTAGTAATATCAATCGACATTTTAGACAAGCCTGCACTTTGATCATCAAGTGAAAGTTCTTGGTGTTTATGATCGTAATTATCGGCAATATCTACTTGGCACAAGCGGTTATGCGAATAGTTACGATACATTTCACTCAGTACGCCTATTTCAAGGCCCCAATCACTTGGGATACGAATATCGTTTAATACATCGCGTCTAAACGAAAACTCACCTGCAAGTGGGTATCTAAAAGAGTCCATATATTCAAGGTAGTCGGTATTGCCTAAAATTGTTTTAAATGAGCGAAGCAATGGCGTTACTAATAAGCGCGATACACGGCCATTAATTTTGCCATTAGCAGTACGCGGGTAAAACCCTTTACAAAATTCATAGTTAAAACGCGGATGCGCAACGGGGTAAATTAAGCGAGCAAGTAGGCTTCTGTCGTAGGTTAAAATATCACAATCATGCAGTGCGATAGACTCTACTTCTGCTGTTGCTAATTTATAGCCCATGCAGTACCACACATTACGCCCTTTACCCAGCTCGCGTGGGGCAACACCTAGCTCTTGTAATTCTTTGTCTAGTGCTTGTAAGCGTGGGCCGTCGTTCCATAATACTTTATGATTTTGGTTTAGCTCTTTAAAAAAGCCTAGTGCATGACGGTATTGTGCTTCGTCGGCTCTATCTAAGCCTATCGTAATTTGTGATAAATACGGTACTTCACGCAACTCGCTAACTATATTTTGCAGCGCAGGGCCTTCAAGTTCACTAAATAGCGAAGGAAGTATTAATCCCATTGGGCGCTGCTTGCTAAAAGTAAGTAGCTCTTTTTCTAGATCTTCTATTGGTCTGTCGGCAATATTATGTAATGTTGTAATAATGCCATTTTGGTAAAAATCAGCCATGAGATGTTTGCTCCTCAGAAATACTTAAAATACTGCTAATGCACGGCAACGATGTTATTTCTTCAATCCAGCCCAGCGGTGCTGGTGATTGAGAGTATCGTGCTTTATTGTGCGACAATTTAACCGGCTTTTTACTCGCCGGATTGGCAATAATAATGGCGATATTTGCGTGTTCTAACATTTGCTTATCGTTATCGCTATCACCCAGTGCTATAACCGTGAGAGGCTTTCTGAAATGATGGGTAAACTGTTTAACTAACCACTGCTGTGCAGCGCTTTTATCGGTATTTTTGGCAATATGAATGAAGCGCCCACCAATTTTTATATCGTAGCCGAGTGCTTCAACATCGTTTACAAAAGCTGTGAGTAATTCGTCATTGCCATACCAATAAAGAGGGTCTGAATAATCGCGGGTTTGTGCGCGTCTTGCTTGCGCATCATCGAGACCTGTAAGTTCTGATATTTGCTCACTCGATAAGTCACTAAACAATTTGTAATGTGCTTTATAATCTGCCTTTAAAGTATTTAAGTCCTTTAATAAACTCGATAGCGGCTTTGCCATTGCGTAGCACCAATAAGCGCCTATTTTTTTGCAACCAATAGGCTTAAGTTCAAAATAATCTTCTGGAATAAATACCGCTGCACCGTTTTCAACAATAAAAGGCTGCTGAATGTTTAAATCGTTTTTAAGCTCTATAACTTCGCAAAAAGTTTTACTGGTATTAAACACCACAGGAATATGCGCATTTTGCAGCTGCTGTAATAACTCACTGATATTATTGGTATTGTAATCGGCGTGATCGAGTAATGTACCGTCCAAATCTGTAAAAATAATAGGTTGAAGGGTGTCATCACTCGTTAGGTGCATACCGCTAATATCTCGGTTGCTATCAAGTTCAATTAAAGCATTTGCTTTAGCGCTCAGTGTATTTAAGTTCTCACGCGTAATGCGCTCAAAATGAGAAATAAAATATACCAATTGCTCGTTAGTCATGGTGCCTGAGCCTTCACCTTTTTTGGCTATTAGCTTTTGTTCTTGCTCTTGTCGCCATGTAAAAACATCACTAAAACTCGGTGCTTTTAGCATAACTGTATAATCAATTAGGTTAAAAACGGCTTTATATTCATTTGCCAAACAGCTATTTACACAGCGGCGCCAAACGCCTTCTTTATCAAACTGTTGCTCTAACTCGTTAAGCGGCTCACTCAATGAAAACAGCGGTTGTGGCTCACTGCCCACGCACCACCCTTCTAAAATAACAATATCAACTGGCTTTTCGTTTGTTAGCCAATCACTTGTTGGCACGCAGTCGTCTTCGTGTTTATTAAAACGTGGAAGCGGTACGTTTACCTCTCCTGCCAGTAAGTTAGTTATTGTGCTATTCATTAACGCTACGTCGTGAGTACCCGGTACTCCGCGAGTAGTAAAAAGAGGATGTACGTCTTTCGCAAGCTCAGTACGTGCTTGTTTTGCTAAATAAAAGTCATCAATTGACAATGCTATACTGTTAAGTGGTGTGTTTTTAGAAAACCACGTAACTAAAAAATCTGCGAGTGTTGTTTTTCCTGAGCCCTGGCATCCATTTATGGCAACAAAAATAGGAGTATTTGTTTTTTTAGATTCGAGGATGTCATGCGCAAGTGGAACAAAATATTGCTCACTCAAATATTGATACTTTAAAGGCAGTTGGTGTTTTGCTAAAAACGGGGTTATATCCACAATATTGGCCTCTGACATAGTAACTCCTTTGCATACAATGCGTTCTGGAAATTAAATGCAGGTAATAGACCATTATTATTTTTATATATTTATTAGTAGGTTAAAAAAATAGCGCATTGAAAATGCGCTATTTTGGTGCAATATTTTTAACTTACGTGCACTATTAACTCTCTTGAGGCTGCGCCTTAGGTAATACAAGGTTGAGCACAATGCCTAAAATAGCGCATAAACTTACGCCCTCTAAACTAAATTGGCTACCACCTATATGCATACCGCCAATACCGCACACCAAAATAAGTGCAACAATACTTAAGTTACGTGGTGCTGTTAAATCATCGCCCGACTTAACTAATGTATTTAAACCCACTACAGCAATAGAGCCAAAAAGTAGAATCATAATGCCGCCCATTACAGGTACAGGTATAGTCTGTAAGCCAGATCCCATTTTAGCAACAAAGGCTAAAATAATGGCGATAATGGCTGTCCACATCATTACTTTAGGATTGAAGTTTTTGGTAAGCATAACTGCTCCCGTTACCTCTGAGTAAGTTGTGTTAGGCGGGCCGCCAAATAATGATGCAGCAGACGTCGCAAGGCCATCACCAAACAAAGTACGGTGAAGCCCAGGCTTTTTCAAAAAGTCTTTATTGGTTACTTGGCTTATAGCCATCATATCGCCAATATGCTCAATTGCAGGTGCTATTGCTACAGGCACCATAAACAAAATAGCCTGCCATTTAAACTCAGGCCATGTGAAGTTTGGTACAGCAAACCACTGTGCGTTAGTTACTGCGTCAAATTGCACAACGCCCATACCAAGCGATAAACAATAACCCGCAACAACCCCTGCCAGAATAGGTATAAGCTTAAATACGCCTTTTCCCCACACTGCAAAAATAAGCGTAACCACTAACGAGAACAACGAAATATAAATAGCGCTGTTGTAATCAATAATTTGAATACTGCCGTCGCCACTTTTACCCATCGCCATATTTACAGCAACAGGTGCAAGCGCTAAACCAATAACCATAATTACAGGGCCTACAACCACAGGCGGTAAAATTTTATGAAGCGTTGCAACGCCCTTAAATTTTACTAATAAACTTAAAAGCATATAAGCAAAGCCCGCTACCATTAAGCCGCCCATAGTGGCTGGCACGCCCCACATTTGCACAGCGGCAATAATGGGTGCAATAAAAGCAAACGATGAAGCTAAAAATATAGGCACTTGGCCTTTAGTCACTACCTGAAACAGCAAAGTACCAATGCCAGCGGTAAAAAGCGCAACATTAGGATCCAAGCCCGTTAAAAGTGGCACTAATACCAGCGCACCAAATGCTACAAACAGCATTTGCGCGCCCGTTAAAATAGTTTTTATTGAAAAGGTGTCATTATTTTGCACTTAAAGACTCCTAAACAGTACCGAATATTTTGTCGCCCGCATCGCCTAAACCAGGGATAATATAGCCCTTTTCGTTTAAGTGGCTATCTACAGAGGCTGTAAATATTTTTACGTCGGGATGTGCTGTAAGTGTTTTTTCCACACCTTCTGGTGCAGCTACTAATACAATTACTTTGATTTCTTTACAGCCTGCTTTTTTAAGCATATCGATTGTAGCAATCATTGAGCCACCTGTTGCAAGCATAGGGTCAATAACTAAGCTTAAGCGCTCATCAATATTACCAACGAGCTTTTCAAAATATGGTACTGGTTCTAGTGTTTCTTCGTTACGTTCAAGACCAACCACACTTACTTTAGCGGCTGGTAATAACTGCATAACACCGTCCATCATGCCAAGACCTGCGCGTAAAATAGGCACTACGGTAATTTTTTTACCTTTAATATGCTCTACTTTTAACTTATTGCCATCCCAGCCTGTAATTTCGTTATCTTCTAACTGTAGGTTTTTAGTTGCTTCGTAAGTTAATAAGGTTCCAACTTCAGAACATAATTCACGAAAGCTTTTAGTACTAATACCATGCGCTCGCATTAGGCCTAGTTTATGTTGAACAAGAGGGTGTGAAATAACGTGAATTGCCATGATATAAACCTACTGATACAAGAATTTGCAGTATTTTATATTAAAAAAGGTCATTTGACCTGTAGTTTTAAAGAGATTTTCATACATCGTGCCAAAATGTATTGTTTTGCTTGATATTTATGCAAGCAATCAACCCGTTGTGTTTATTAAATGTTACTCGCTAACCAGCTGTTTACTTGCTGTTGCATATAACTATTTATTTTTTGGTGCTCGGGGCTCCAGCCAGCTAAAAATCGATAAAAGTCAGCCCATGCAGCAGGCCATAAAGCGAGCCAATCGTCAGCTATTTTACTTGCTGGTGCTGTAGGATGATAAGTAGTAATAGCAGCCTTTAAACTATCAAAATAATACGCAAGATACTCATCAGCGCACTCGTGTAATTGTGCATCACTTAAGCAACTGGTCATAAAATACATTACATCAATTATCCCAGAACCTGCACCTATATACTGAAAATCATAACCGAGTATTTCATCGCGCTCATTTGCTGCAAAGTTAGCAAGTTTTGCATCGCCATGAATCAGCGTTTTATACGCACAACTTTGTAGTTGCTCATCTATTTTATGTGCAGCATTTTTAATATCGGACTTTTTATCAAGGTTATCTTTTAGTTTATTAAACTCATCTGGGCGCGTGCTTAAATGCCAGTAGTTGCCTTGCTGCCATAACCCTTCAGCGGGTTTACTTAAGTTAAACGCGTGAAAGTGTGCAAGCCACTTTAATATAGCTTTAACATGTTGTGCCCCTGCTTGAGCAAACCCATGTTTGGTGAAATCCTTAAACACCAGCGCATATTCATCATCTTTATTAATTGCACCTATACATTCAATACTTTGCGCATGTACTGGTAAATGCTGGCTATAAAGCTTATAAAAAGTGTATTCAACACTATATGAGTGCTGCTTTCTTTTAAGCGCAAATTCGCTTTGTTTAATTTTAGGATGGTGTATATAACTGGGTATTTTAATCGCTTTAATAACACATGGCTCATCATCAAGCTGGCACTGCACAATACTGCCACATCCACTCCAAAGTGATGTAAGCGTATCGCCAATTTCAATGTGCTTAAAGTAAGGTTGTAATAAAGGAATGTAAAATGCCATAGCTATATTAAGTAATTAAGTTTTTTGTAGTTTAACATTAGTGGACGTTTTTAATAAAACTAAGGCATAAAAAAGCTCCACTTGGTTTTATACAAGTTTGTATGTAAATAGTGGCCAAAATCACTATGCCACAACACTTTGATTTTGAAATTAACTGGGTAAAACCATGTCTTCCTAGGTTGAGTATATTTAGGCATTTTAGCCTCTTCAAAGTGATGAGGAGGTGTCCACTAAAACGGGTGAGGAGCAATGTCCTGCTTGAATGGTTTATTATGTAACCTTTATACCACTTTCCTCAAAAAACTTTTCTAATTTACTTTTATTAATGTTTGATAGAAAAGCAAAAGATCTAAAGGTAATACCGACTTTAGATTTAAAGTCTATTAGGTGACCCAGCGGACCAAGATTATAGGAGCGTATTTCTTGAAGTGAATCAAGTGCAATGTCATCTTTAAAAAAGCCATAACCGTAAAAGTACAACCTATTTTGATGAATTTGAAAAACAGGCTTACTTAAAGCTCTAATAGACCAAACCCAAAGGATAAAACCGACACCAAATAAAATAATCAAAGTAAAATCTAAACGATAGTTAAGCAAGCTAAGTAATAATTCATCATCGCTCCTATTACGAGCCTCTAAGAAATAAACACCTAAAAAGGTTCCTATCGGAACTCCAGGTATTACCCAGATGTACATTAAGAATGCTTTCCACATTGGATAATGTTCTGTGGACGAGTTTCTCCAGAATTTCACGATTCTTCCTTGGTTACATAACTTTTAAATAAGGGGCGCAGGCATGTGGGCTAAAATCCGAACGAAGTGAGCAGCCCACATGTTTGTATCCCAGCCCGCGCAGCGGGCGAACTTAATTTTTTTGTTATACGTTTGATTGAACAAAAAACTGCCTCATGCCAGTGCTATAGAACACATAGTGCGCCCAAACAGCTATTATTGCCCCACCTATTACAACCCCAGTTAAAGAATAAAAAGACATGAAGGCAATAATAGATGCCCAGTATAAAAAAGTACCAACACGGCCAGCCCAGTGTTTATTCACTGAAGCAAAGCAAATTGCAATGATTAGTATGCTAAATAACAGAAAGCCGGGCGCCATACCTGTTAACCAAAATTCTTGATAAGTAAGGCTGCGCCCATTCAACGAATACTCTCCGTTTGGCCAAGGCCAGAAAGCAAAAAGCACCATCAGTGAATATGTAATTGAGTTGAGCATATGCTGAAACCGGAATAACTTTGGCATCCCTTTCGTATCTTTGAATACTCTCATGAATTTATTAAAAATCATCCTTGATGCCTGTTCGACGTATAACGATTCGAATATGCGGCGCGCGCTGTTTGCGCGTCGCGCCATAATTTGTTTGTTATATGCAAATTACTCAACAGCCTCAGTAGTATTGTTTTGATTAATGTCATTTTTTAACACTAGAATGGCAATATAAATTAAACCGAGTGGCGGAATAAATGCTAATAGCACGCCTATAAATGTAGCTATTTTAGGTGTACTAGTTTTACGTTTAGCCAAATAATAACTAAGGACGCCGATAACGATCCCAGAGATAAATATTATCTCTCCTAATAGTGTTGCATTGATATTCATACGCGATTCTCCTTTTGCATATAACGCCCATTTAAGAGGCTTTTAATTGTTAGTTACAATGTGAAGCGAAGCGGAAAAAGTCCTGCTTGAATGGCTTGTATGGATAATAAACCCATAAATTAATTAATACTTTAACCTAGTTCGGGTAATGTGAGGCCCAAGCTTTGGCTGCAACCAAAGCCTTTTATACAGTAGTTCGATTGATTGAACGCTCCTCTATTGAGAGACCGATAACAAGAAAGAACGCTGTATAAACTCCAAGCATTAAACTCGGATAGTCAACGGGGCCTCGAGCCCGAATCGCAAGGCAGAGTCAGCTTATTATGAATACACTCAATAATCAAAATGAAATTAACGTCGGTGTCGATACAGGTAAAACTCAACTCGATATTTACATCCGACCGTTAGATATATATTTCACCGTAGAAAACAATGACGGCGGCATTAAACACGCTATAAAAACACTAAAAAAGCACCCAATAACGCGTGTTACTATTGAAGCAACTGGGCGCCTCGAACACCCCTTTATTATGGCGTGTGCTCAAGCGAATATCCCTTTCGTTGTTGCTAATCCCGTTAATATTAAACGTTTCGCAGGCGCTATTGGCCAAAAAGCAAAAACAGATAAACTTGATGCGCAACTCATCGCTCATTTTGGTGAAGCAATAAAGCCACCACTCTCTTCTTTAAAGCCAGAGCAGATGCGCTTGATGAGTGATTTACTTTCTAGAAGAAGGCAGTTAATGGATATGCAAACGATGGAGAAAAATCGTTCACAAATAATGACAAAAACAATATCATCACTAATAAAACCTATCCTAACGGCATTAAAAAATCAGATTGACAAAGTAGATTTGAAACTACAAAAACTCATCAAAGAATGTGACGAATATAAGGTCAAGAATGACATTATTCAAAGTGTGCCTGGCGTTGGTAATGTTGTCGCGTTTAACTTACTTAGTGACATGCCTGAGCTTGGGTGTGTAAACAATAAAGAGGCTGCATCACTGGTTGGTGTTGCACCATTTAATCGAGAAAGTGGTGCTTATCAGGGTAAACGGATGATACGAGGTGGACGGCCAAAAATTAGAACCGCAATGTATATGGCAATGATGTCAGCTATTCAATGCAACCCTAAATTTAAAGCTATTTATCATCGGCTAGTCGCGGCAGGGAAACCTAAAAAAGTGGCTATTATTGCCTGTATAAGAAAGCTTATAGTAATCATAAATTCTATGGTGAGGGATGGTGTCATGTGGGATCCTAAAATGGTTTGAAATTAGGAATTGACACCATAGTCACTTGTTATGCTGAACTTTACACTAAACTATTAATTTTAATGCAATATATGGTGATAAGTTTAAAAGTAATATGCCTATTTTATAATTTCCCAAAAACTTAAAATACATATTTGGTAAATCAGAAGCCTCAACGCCTATAATTTTACTGTGGATATTAATCGTAAAACTTTTAAATACGATAATAAAAAACGCTGAAAACAAATAAACACCAAGATTTATTACAGTACACCAACCGAAAAAAGAAGTAAGTTCATTTACGCCAATCATTGATTATTTCTCCGTAATATTGGTTCTGCATAACGCTAAGCTTTGGGGCGGCTGGAGCGCAGCGTAAGCCATCCCAGCCACGAAAGTGGCGACAACAGCGCCTTGTTAGGTAACCATTTCGCCATGGCTATTAAAAATAAAAACCCTTTTACCTACTCTATTTTCGATAATGAAATTAGATTCTTCCCATGTACCTACAAATAACTCAAACCAAACTGTATTCCAAATTGCATTGCTAAATAAGCAATGCCTAGCCAAAGTAACACCTTGTTTATTCACTAAAGTGAAATTAACATCTATACCGCCAACTTTATGATTCAACTCGGTTATTGCTCTCAAGCTCCTTGCTTTATTCCACTTTGTCGTTTTTTTATATTCGCGTTTTAGCTCAAAATTACTCTCTAAAACTTGTTCAGAGACTGTTCTTATAACTTCAGATACCTGATCGGACAGTTCAAATCTTTTGCAAAGCACGAGCAAGGAATCTCTTACATAAAATAGAGATCGTTCATTTTTATCCTGTTCGGGAAGTTTTTTGAATTCGCTAAAATCAAAATCGCATCGACGATAAATTGCTATTCCATCTGTAGATGCTTCAGTAAAGTTTTCACCTTCGAAGGGACCAAGATAAATATTTAACTTAGATATCCCGTAAAAATCGAACTTGTTGGGTAAAAGGGTGCAAAATATATCTCGCAAGTTTTCCCAATAAGCCATCAAATACCGATTTTGAGCTAATTTCTCTTCGCTATGTTTTCCAGCGTTAATTAGTTGTACGTCTCGGAATATCATTGGTTACCTAACTTTAAGCTAAGGGGCGCAGATGCGTGGGGCATAATGGCGAAGCCGCCCCGCGTATAGGCGTCCCTGCGACCGGAGGGAGCGAGCTTGAGCGTTTTGTTAGAAGTGCCATGCTACCAACCCTCCAAATGTGTACCAACTTCTTTGCCTTTTTCGAGGTCATCCTTTGCAAGGTAGCCAAATCTGTTATGTTCATTTCGCATACTTAGCCTATGAAATGTAATGCAAAAAAGTAAATATACAAACCAGAAAAAGAATAATAATCCACTAAACAATAATGACTTTTCTACTAAGTCTAAGCCATCCCTAAAAAATACAATCGGAATTCCAATTAGGGCAACAAGCCAAGAAATATGTAAAAAAGAGACTTTTGCAGCGGTCTTTAAAATAGTGGAGTTGTAATAAGACATTTGCAGATCCTTCTGGCACTTCTAACGCCCAATTAACGGGCAAAAAATTGTTGGCTAAAATGTTGAACGAAGTGAAAACAGCCAACTGTTTTTTGTCCCTGTTTAATTACTTGTTAGCTGTATACCACGCCTTTAGCTCATTGATTTTAACCACTGGTTTACCATCAAATTCACTGATGACTGAAGGTGTTAAATGATCAAAATGCTTGATATGCCAATCTTTAGTTAAAGCTCGTTCATTATTTGAAAGCTTATCAATACTATATAGGTTAAATACTTCCCAACCATCTAACTGCGTACGATGGATGGAAACAATAGGGTCTTCTTTATCAAATAGTTTTACCACATACTCTTGAAAGGGTTTAAATGGTTGCCCACACCACTCACCTATAATTACATGAGCATCTATAACATGCTCATCAAAACTACCTTCTAAAACGCTTTCAATATAAAGTTTAACAAACTGTATTCCGCAAGCATTGGACTTCTCGAGTTTGAATGGTTTTAATCTCGGGTCTTCGTTACCATCAAAGTTACGTTTTACTACTTCTTCTGACAGTACTTTAGTAACCAAAATTAACTTATTGGCTTGAACTTCAAGAATAGAAGACAGACAAAGCAAAATAAATAAAGTTGATTTCATATGCCAAACTTCCCTATACAGCTAACGCCGTGCTAAACGGCACAAAATGCTTGGCTAAAATTTGCGAGGAACGAGCACAGCCAAGCTTTTTGTGTCCGCCTTTTAAGCACTTTGTTATATGCTTTCATTTGCCACTGCTTGGTCAAACCAAACGTGCTCTGACTCACCGCCTAAGTTAAAACGATACCCGAATGGAAGAGCCATATATATTGCTAATTCAGGGCGTTTTTCGATGATGTGCTCAAAGTGCACCGTAACTAATGAGCTGATATTTCCGTCGTACTCATCTGTAGTTAACCACCAACCACTCATATGATTTGGTGATGGGTAACGAACCCCTTCAACTGGTGTTGAGCCCTCATAAATGCCTTTAGAAATAGTAACAAGCTGAGTAGCCTCAACAGGAGCATAAATTGCTTGATAATGCTCACAACATTCTTTTTGGACTGACTCAATACTCAAGCTTCTTACTCCTGACTCGAAAAAGCATATAACGACAAGCTAAGCGGCGCGCGTTGTTTGCGCGTCCTTGCTTGAGCGCCTTGTTAAATACCGTTGTGCGCACCAGCTCAAAACAATAGGTACAAGAACGGACAAAATTAAACCATACCATGCCCCAAAGTCCCCAAGGTAATTTCCAGTGCCTTTAACAAATGGAGATAAAAGATACCAATATGTTAAATGTGACAAAACACAAAGTGTACTCCACAAAAGTAACTTGTTTCTTGGTAGCAAAAGACCAACCAAAACAATAACCAATGAGCCACCAATTACAGCTAACGTTAGATTAGTAATGCGGTCTAGTTGTATGCCAGAGTAAAATATTGACATCATAATTAAGTTGAATGATATCGGGTAGATTGGGCTTAGTATTAAAAGTTGCAATTTCAACGAATACTTTAATTTCACCGAATCTGTCCTTAGGTATTTAACATTTTAATAGTGCGCTCATCGCGCATATTTCTGCCAACGATACGCTCATGTATTTTATAAATCATTTTTACCAAATAACTTAACACATTGCTATATATAATTTTTATTAGCATTCAAACTCTCAATAAAAGAGAAAATGCGCTCGCCGCTCATTTTCTTGAATATGTGTGCATCACAACTATACTGTATATAAAAACAGCGCCATTATTGGTAATAGTATGAAAACACGTTCCCCATTTTTAAATTATATAGCCGATTATATGTTGGTACGTCAGTATTCATTACGCAACGTAGATACCTACCTAAGATGGATTGCATCTTATATCCATTTTCATAATAAACGCCATCCCGCCTCAATGGGGGACAATGAAGTCGAACGCTACTTAGAACATTTAGTGTTAAAGCAAAACGTTGCACCACGTACGCAAGCCACCGCACTCAATTCATTGTCATTTTTATACAAGCACATAATAAAAAAAGAACTCTCATTAAATTTAAATTTTGCCCGTAGTAAAAAACCAGCAAAGCTCCCTGTGGTGATGACCCCAGAGGAAGTTAAAATGTTGATGGCTCATTTAAATAAGCGCTATTATTTAATTGCAGCCCTTATGTATGGAAGTGGCTTAAGAGTAATGGAAGCGGTGCAATTAAGAGTAAAAGATATTGATTTTGATTATAAATGCATTCAAGTATGGAATGGAAAAGGTAATAAACACCGCATTGTTACGCTGGCCACAGAGCTAATTCCTATGCTGAGAAATCAAATTTTGAACGTTGATGACTATTTAAAACTGGATTTAAATAATACGGAATATTCTGGCGTATGGATGCCATATGCTTTAACAAAAAAATATCCAAGTGCCGCAAAATCGCTTGCGTGGCAATATTTATTTCCTTCTGATATATTAAGTTCAGATCCTCAAAGTGGTGAAATAAGGCGACATCATTTTCATCACTCTTGTATTAGAAAAGAGATTAAAAAAGCCGTCCAAAAATCAGGGTTAACAAAAATAATAACACCTCATACATTGAGACACTCATTCGCTACGCACTTGCTGCAAAATGGCGCTGACATCCGCACAGTACAAACACAGCTAGGTCACAGTGATGTGCGTACTACGCAAATAATACCCGCTGTATTGAATTAGTGAGCAATTTTAGCGATAGATAAATAGCTCAGTAACAAGGCAAAAACTTCGTAATATAGTTTATCTATATGAGAAGTTTTTAACGCAGTTAATGAGTTATTTAGAACGCTAAAATGTTCAACGTTTTAATTCAGTGGGTATCCTACCCATGTACTACAGCAAGGTGCTAACGGGGTTGTTAGCCCTTTTTCAAGATTATAAGCGTCTCTTTTCAATCCTCTACGCATACATATTCGCTTTCAAACCAATACCGCCATCTATATTCTACTTTTAAAAAACATAAAAAAGCCCCGCTTGTTTTTACACAAACAGGGCTCCACACTAATTTTTTAATCAAAAATAAAAGCGCCGATACTGCGGGCGCTTTGCATCATTGAATTTAATTACTTTAACTTACTGATTAACTACGCTTTTAAGCGGGTTAATCGGCTGTGCGTTATCGTCTAGTAGGTTCATATCAAAATCGAACTCATCTACACGAATCGCTTTTTCACGTTTGATGTTGTAATCAATTAACTGAACGTGTTCAGCTTGCGTGATTACGTTTGCCGCTAATGCGTTATCAAGTGTAATGTTAAAACGTGCACCTGGCTTAATTACTTTAGCACGTAATGCTTTTTTAACTTTAGCCAGCTCGCCAAGTGATGCCATTTTAGCTTTGTAAGCTTGCTCATTAATATGATGGCCATCGCCCACTACTGGTTTAACTAAATGCGTGATTTGCGCTTTAAATGCGGTATCTAGCTGAGCTTGCTTAGCTAGTTCGCGGATTAAATCGTCGCTAATTTTTGGCATTTTAGTTGAGTAGTTCATTGTAATGAAACGAATAAACTTACGTGTACCACTTGCAGGGAAGTTATCTAAAAACTTATGCAATGCTTCTTCAGCACTTTGTAGTGCAAAACGAGTCGCGTAATGGAAATAGGGCGCTGCTTGCTCACGGTCACTACTTGATACTTTTTGCTCGTAGTATTTAATTGATGCCATAGCTGCATATAAGAAGCTCATTACATCGCCTAAACGTGCCGATAGCATTTCTGCTTGTTTTAACTTACCGCCAAGTACCAGTAACGAAAAGTCTGCGTACACTGCAAGTTTTGCAGACAATTTATGTACTGCTTTTTCGTAGTCACGTACTTCTGGTAAATCAGAATTAGCACTTGCTGTAAATGGTAAAACACCAAGGCGGAAAGCACGTAAGCTGTTTGCTGTGCTGTAGCCGATTGTTTTACGCAAAATGCCGTTAAATTCTTTATCTGCGCCTTTGTCTTCACTGTGAATTGACTCAACCATAGATTGTAAATATGGGTGACAACGCATAACACCTTGACCAAAGATCATTAGGTTACGTGTAAGAATATTCGCGCCTTCTACCGTAATGGCAATCGGCTGAGCAACATAACCACTTGCTAATGTATTTTGTGGGCCATTTTGAATCGCTTTACCTGCTTGAATATCCATTGCTGAATCAAGCACGTCGCGACCAAGCTCTGTCATGTGGTATTTAGCGATTGCGGTTACTACTGATGGTTTTAAGCCCATGCCTAAGCCTTCAGTTGTAAGTACACGCATTGCTTCTTGTAGGTATGTTTTACCTGCAATGTCGGCTAATTTTTCTTGAATACCTTCAAACTGGCCAATGGCTAAACCAAACTGTTCACGCACTGCTGCGTATTCAGATGCTGATTTAAATGCAACTTGTGCTGTACTAACACCTAGTGCAGGTAATGAAATACCACGGCCAGCACCTAAACAGCTAACCAGCATTTGCCAACCACGGCCGATGTTTTTCTGTCCACCAATAACAAAATCCATTGGTACAAATACTTTGTTACCACGTGTAGTACCGTTGTAAAAACGAATACCCATTGGGTCGTGGCGATTACCAAGCTCTACACCTGGGTGCTCTTTAGGAATAAGTGCACAGGTAATGCCTAGGTTTTCTTTACCACCTAGCAGACCATCAGGGTCAACTACTTTAAATGCTAAACCAAGTACGGTAGCAATAGGTGCAAGTGTAATGTAGCGCTTGTCCCAGGTAATTTCTAGACCAAGGACTTCTTCGCCGTTGTACATACCTTTAGTTACTTTACCAACATCAGGAATACCACCTGCATCAGAACCCGCTTCTGGGCTTGTTAATGCAAAACATGGAATGTCTGTACCATTTGCTAGGCGTGGTAAGTAATGTGCTTGTTGTTCTTGCGTACCAAAGTGAAGTAATAACTCACCTGGGCCTAACGAGTTAGGAACCATTACGGTTACCGCAACTGCTGAGCTTTTAGTCGCAATAGTGCCAACAATGGTAGAGTTTGCATAAGGGCTAAACTCTAAACCACCAAACGACTTAGGAATGATAAGCGAGAAAAAACGCTCTTTTTTCAAAAATTCTAAGATGTCATTTGGTAAATGAATGCCGTTTTGAATCACTGAATCGTCAATCATGCCCAGTAGTTCTTTTACTGGACCGTCTAAGAATGCTTGCTCGTCTGCGCTTAATGTAGCAGCAGGTACGTCGCGAAGTGCACTGAAATCAGGTTTACCTTGGTAGATAGAACCTTCAAGCCATACATCACCCGCGTCTAGCGCTTCTTGTTCTGTGATAGAAATACTTGGTAATACTTTTTTTAGTTTTGTACGTAAACTCATGATTGAACTCATCCGACCAGCTAAATAATACCTACATTACGTCATAAAAAATCGTTTAGATCAATTACTCTATTCATTTAATTAACAGTTTTTTCAATTTATTTTCTTTACCTGAACGTAAACTGTTGAAACACAAAGGCTTACAGTTGTACGCTGAAAAAAAGTATTTTGACTAAAATGATGAATAAAACAGCAAAAATCCTTGCGCTGTATCTATTTTCTGATGGGCATAAAAAAACGCAGCACAAATATGCTACGTTTTTATTCAATTTATAGAGGCTACATTATCAGTTAATCTAACTAAAACTACTTAAATTTAAATCAAATTGTATAAGCGCTTCACTTAGCAACTTTAACAATTTGCTTGCCGGTAAAACCACCAGCAAGTTGTTTATTAAGCGCTTGCGATACTGACTCAGCACTAAAATCTACGGGCGTTATTTCTGGGTGTTTAATGTCGCCACTAACAGCTCCTTCAAGTAACAGGTTGCCCATAAAGCTCAAGCGTTGTTGTGCACATAAACTATTAGCAAGCCATGCACCACCAATCGATACAACGCTAATATTCGGCGCTCGGTGATACATTAAGTCTTGATCAAAACAAGGTAGCGGATTTAAGCAGGCAATACGTCCGCAAAAACGCATTAACTCAATATTACGCTGAGTACACTCTCCACCTATCGTATCAATAACCGCATCAAAGCCTTGCGGGCCAAGTTCTCTGCGGATTTTTTCGCATAGCTTTTTATCGCTATAGTCAAAAACCACATCAGCGCCTAGCTGCTTAACCAATTTATGGTTACGCTTTGATGCGGTGGTAAATACATCTGCACCACGCTGTTTTGCATATTGAATAGCAAACTGCCCTACCGCTCCGGCTCCGCCTTCAATAAAAATAGTATCGCCTTCACTAATACCTATTTTATCTAAGCTGATAAGTGCTGCCATACCGGCGCATGGAAGTGTTGCTGCAATGGCCGGATTTAAACTGCTTGGCACAACCGACACTGCAAAGTTAGGCACTTTGGTGTATTCGCTCAAAGCACCTTGCTCACCAATGTTGGCATGCCACATAACCCGCTCGCCAACATTTGGAAACACACCTTTGTTAGCTTTAACCACAACACCTACGGCGTCTAAGCCTAAAATATGTGGATACTGCCATTTACAAAAGCCTGTTTTAGCAAATTGACCATCAACTGGATTTAAACCAACGTACTCTACTTTTACAAGCAGCTCGTTATCTGCACAGTCTGGAACAGGCAGCTCAGCATCCGCTAAGTTAATTGCTTCATTTGGTTCTGGCAGTACAATAGCGCGCATTGTTTGCGGGATAATGTATTCATGTAAATTTTCAGTATTTGGCATCAATATAACTCTACTTATTAGTGTCGTTTAACGCATAACTCCATTGGCCATTAAATGACTGGTAAGCATTTACTTTGGCAAGCAGTGAAGAAATTGTTGTTTCAACAGCATTTTCTTGTGCTATTAAAACATCCTGACGCGCATCTAACAACTCAAGGTAAGGAATTTGACCTTCTTCGTACATTGCCTGGGCTTGTAAAAATGCTTTATTAGCAAAGTCATAGCGCTCATCGGCAAAGCGTTTTTGCTGTGCTTGATTGACCAACAATTGCAGTGAAAGTTCACTTTCACTGAGTGCAGTTAATACCACTTGTTGATAATCGCTGTATGCGGCTTCACTTAAAAACTGCTGCGCGTCGCGCTGCGCTAATAATGCTGGGTAGCTTAATAACGACCATTGCAACTGCGGCGCTACTTGCCACTGCTGATCGGTATTTTTTAAGCCTGTGCTGTCTATACTCACAACCCCTGCAAATGCAGATAAGCTAATATCTGGTAATAACGCTTTGCTAGCTGCAACACTTAAACTACTTGCTTGGCTAAAATCAAACAGTGCGCGGCTAATATCAGGACGTAAGGCAATGGCATTATTAGCGTTTTTTAGTGCGACGCTAAAGTCACGTTCAAGCACGCCTTGCTCGTTTTCAATAGCAATATTTTGCGCTAGCTTACCGCTTAGTACTGCAAGCGCAGATAAGTCGCTATATTTTGCATACTCAATAGCAGGCATAAGTGCTTGTTGCTGCCTAAGCTGCGCCATAGTACGGTTTAAATCAAGCTCGTTTGCAACGCCTTCGTCAACTCGGGCTTGAAGAACGTCAATACTTTGCTCAAGCGCTTCTATTTGAAGCGCTACAATGTGTTGTTTTTCAACATTACCCTGATAGCTCACAAAGCCTTTAACAACCGACGATACTACTTCTATTTGTAATAAACGTACTTGCTCTGCTTGGCTCATGGCCGATGCATTTGCAGCATCAACCAACGCCGTTATACGACCAAATAAATCTAGCTGCCAATCAAGTGCAACGTTTGCACTTGATTGACGGTCAAACACGCTTGGTGCATCGGTTCGAGCTGCTCCAACATTTACGCCACCTTGCGGAAAGTACTGGGCTTTTTGCTCTCCTAATCGCGCTAATGCGCTTTTAAGTGTTAGCTGGCTTGTTTGCAAATTATAGTTATTTGCAAGCGCGCCAGTAACAAGCTCATTTAGTTGATCAGAATTAAGCTTTTTCCACCAATTTGTTTCATCAGCAACGCTAACGTTACTTGCAATATTAGCTTTAGCGACAAATTCGTTAACAGCTTTTTGCTCGCTCATGGTGTCTATTTTACTCGCGCACCCGGCTAAAAACGCAGCGACTAATACTGCACTGACAGTTAGACTTGTTTTAAGTCTTTTTTGCATTAATTTAGTCATGAGTATTCTCCTGCGCTTTCTCTTTTTTGTTAGTCACTAACATATAAAATACCGGCGTAAACAATAGACCAAACACGGTTACACCTATCATGCCTGAGAATACGGCGTTACCCATTGCGTGTCGCATTTCGGCGCCCGCACCGGTGGCAAGTACTAACGGTACAACACCTGCTGTAAATGCAATTGACGTCATTAATATTGGGCGCAAGCGCATACGACATGCCTCAAGTATTGCCTCTAAGTGCGATAAGCCTGAGTCGTGTCTATCTTTTGCAAACTCAACCATCAATATCGCATTTTTAGAAGCCAACGCGACCAGAACTATGAGCGCTATTTGGGTGAATATGTTGTTGTCAGAGCCAACAAACCACACACCTAACAAGGCTGAGAAAATAGTCATTGGTACAATTAATATAATTGCCAGTGGTAAACGTAAGCTCTCGTACTGCGCTGCAAGTACCATAAATACAAGTAATACAACTAACGGGAATACATAAACCATGGTGTTACCGGCAAGTACTTGTTGGTACGTTACTTCAGTCCACTCATATTCAATACCTGTTGGTAGTGTGTCTGCGAGTACTTTTTCAATAGCAACTTGTGCTTGATCAGAGCTATAACCTGGCGCTGGGCTACCATTTAACTCTGCACTTGGGTAACCGTTGTAATGCATAACACGGTCAGGACCAATTGTTGGTGTTACTGTTAATACAGAGCCTAGTGGCACCATATTACCTGAGCGGTTACGTACTTTTAAATTAAGTATTTGATCAGGGTCTAAGCGGTAGTCAGCATCAGCCTGTGCATTTACTTGGTACGTACGACCAAACATATTAAAGTCATTTACGTACACAGAGCCTAAGTAAATTTGCAGTGCGTTAAATACTTCATCAAGTGGAATACCTTGAATAAGCGCTTGTTCGCGGTCAATATCAATATCCATTTGTGGAACTTGAATACGGAAACTTGAGTACAGGCCCATTAATGCAGGGTCTTGTTGCGCTTTACCAATAACGGCTTGCAGGCTATTAAATAGTGCTTCAAACCCTTTATTAGCTCTGTCTTCTATTTGCAGTTTAAAACCACCTGTAGTGCCTAAACCTTGAATTGGCGGCGGTGGAAATACCGCTACAAATGCCTCATCAATGGCAGCAAAACGTTTATTCAACTGCGCCGCTATCGCCATCGCTGATTGGCTCGGATCGGTACGTTTGTCAAAGCTCTCAAGTGGTGTAAATACAATGCCGCTGTTAGGGCTGTTTGTAAAACCGTTCACTGATAAGCCAGGAAAAGCAACAGTATGTGCAACGCCTGGGACTTCTAATGCAATTTGCTGCATTTGAGCAAGTACGTCTTCAGTACGATCAAGGCTTGATGCGTCAGGTAACTGCGCAATAGCCACTAAATACTGTTTATCTTGCTGTGGAATAAAGCCACCTGGTACGGTATCAAATAACTTAATTGTGCCACCAACAAGTGCAATATAAGACACCATTACAACAACAGTCATACGGATTAGTTTTTGTACCAGTTTTTCGTAACCTTTTGCACCACGATTAAATACGCGGTTAAATGGTTTAAACAACCAACGACCAAACAATTTATTAAGTAAACGCGTGAACGCATCTGGTTTTGCATCGTGCGATTTTAGTAACAATGCAGCAAGCGCAGGCGATAACGTTAATGAGTTAAACGCTGAAATAATCGTCGAAATTGTAATTGTAAGGGCAAATTGCTTATAAAACTGACCTGATAAACCGGTAATAAACGCAGTAGGAATAAATACAGCACTTAGTACTAATGCAATGGCAATAATAGGGCCAGTTACTTCGCTCATTGCAACGCGGGTTGCTTCAAGAGGCGATAAACCATTTTCGATATTACGCTCTACGTTTTCAACAACTACAATCGCATCATCTACAACTATACCTATGGCCAATACTAAGCCAAACAACGACAAGGTATTAATTGAGACACCTAACCACTGCATTACAGCAAACGTACCAATGAGTGAAATAGGCACAGCAATTAACGGAATAATTGATGCACGCCACGTTTGTAAAAATACAATAACAACAATAACTACCAGTACAATTGCTTCAAGCAAAGTGGCAATTACCGCGTCAATTGAGCCGCGAACAAATACCGTAGGGTCGTACACAATGTCGTATTCAACACCAGTAGGGAAATCTTTAGATAAGCGCGCCATTGTTTCGCGTACTTGATCAGAAAGCTCAATAGCGTTTGAACCTGGACGTTGAAATATTGGCATTGCAAGAGCTGGTTGGTTATCAAGCTCTGCACGCAGTGCGTAAGTGTCTTGACCTAAATCAACACGGGCTATATCAGATAAACGCGTTAACTGACCTTCGTCGCCTACTTTAATAATAACTTGTTCAAATTCTTCAATACTGTTTAAACGACCTTTAACGTTTAACAATATTTGAAATTGACTGTCGTTTGAAATTGGTTGTGCACCTAAGCTACCTGCAGCAACTTGCTGGTTTTGCGAGCGAAGCGCTGTTACTACATCTGTTGCTGTTAATTCGCGTGCAGCAAGTGCATCTGGGTTAAGCCATACTCGCATTGAGTATTTACCGCCACCGAATAAGCGAATATCACCTACGCCTGGTAAGCGCGCAATTTCATCTTTAATGTTTAAATCAGCATAATTAGATAAGTAAGCTGTGTCGTGCGTTTTTTCAGGTGAATATAAATGCACCACCATGGTTAAATCGGGTGATGACTTTTCAGCCACAACACCTAAACGCTGTACTTCTTCTGGCAAACGCGGAAGTGCACTGTTTACACGGTTTTGTACTTGTACTTGGGCACGGTCTAAATCGGTACCTAACGCAAAAGTTACCGTTAGAGTCATACGGCCATCACTAGTACCTTGCGAAAACATATATAGCATGTTTTCAGTGCCGTTAATTTCTTGCTCCAGCGGTGTTGCCACTGTTTGCGCAATAACGGTAGGGTTAGCACCTGGGTAGTTGGCGGTAACAACAACTGTTGGAGGAACTACTTCTGGGTATTCACTTACTGGTAATTGGAATAGTGATATGCCACCAGCAATTAAAATAACCAACGACAGCATAGCCGCAAATATTGGGCGCTGTATAAAGAAATGCGAAAATTTCATCAATAAACCTTATTGCTTAGCCACAAGTTGTGCGTTGTCGTTTGACAATGTAAATGCCACACCGCTTGTATCAATTGTTACTGTTTGCGGAGAGATTGGCATACCAGGACCTACGCGAGCAGGACCATTTACAGCAATTACATCACCTTCGTTAAGGCCTGAAGTAACCGCACGTAATGCACCGTAACGTTCACCAATAGTAATTAGTTTGTATTCAAGTACGTTGTTTTCGCCAACGGTTAGTACAAAGCGATTTTTTAAGTCAGTACCAATTGCACGTTCTGGGATAATAATAGCGTCGCTAATAGAATTGGCTGCAAGCTTGATACGTGCAAACGAGCCTGCGCGTAATTGGTTGTTGTCTTCATTAAATACCGCACGTACACGTAATGTGCCCGTTGATGAATTAATTTGGTTATCAATAAAGTTAATGTAGCCTTTGTATGCAAAATCACTTTGACCGACTTTTTGCATTACAACAGTTTGGTGGCTCGCAGCAGTAACATCATTAAAAGAGCTATTCCATGTGCGCTCATCAACATCAAAGTAAGCGTACATAGCTTGGTTTGAAACAATCGATGTTAATACGCTTTGACCCGCAAGTACGTTATTACCTTTAGTAATATTTGCACGAGAAATAATGCCATCAATTGGTGATACTACTGACGTAAACTCTAAATCAAGTTCTGCTGAAGTAAGTTGTGCTTGCAGTGCAGAAAGCTGTGCTTCGCGTTGGCGCAGTGTTGAAGTGCGCGCTTGTGCTTGCTCTGTAGAGATTGCCTTACGGTCTAATAAGCGTACCGCACGTTTGTCTTCACTTTTAGCTTGTTCTAAGGCGGCTTCTGCACTTTTAATTTGCGCTTTTAAGCTTGCAACAACCGCTGCAAATGGGCGAGCATCTAATTGAAATAAAACATCGCCTTCTTTAACCACGTCGCCTTCTTTAAATTCAATGCTATCGATGATTCCTGATACACGCGGCATTAAAGCAACTTCTTGTGGAGACTCTAAACGAGTTGTATATGTGTGCCAGCTTTGTACCGGCTTAACAAGCACCTGTGCTACATCAATTGGTTGAAGTTGCTGTGCAGGTGCTGATTGAGCTGTGCTCTCATCAGCACAACCCGCGAGTGTTAAAGAGGCCGCAGTAAGTGCAGCAGCAATTAGATGTTTGTTCATGAAGACGCTCCATTGTTGATTAGCCTCGCATAATACGGATTAAATCCGTGTGTAAAAACCATAGATTTTTAAATTCATTAATGCCAAAATGGCATCAATGAATTAGTTAAGGTGTAATAATGGATACAACAAGTCGACTTTTAATGTTACTTGAAGTAGTTGAGCAAGGCTCTTTTGCTAAAGCTGCAGAAATACGCAACATAGATCGCTCTGTTATATCTAAACAAATTAGCCGTTTAGAGGATGAGTTAGGCGTTAGGTTACTTAACCGAACTACTCGTTCATTTTCGCTCACAGCGGCAGGCGCCGAAATGATCAAAAAAGCAGCTGAGCTTAGAGAGCTGCTCGGCGAAACCGTGCGCATGGCTGAAAACTATCATTTAGAACCGCGCGGCGTTTTAAAAATCACTTCATCAACTCTTATTGGTCGTCGTTATTTACAACCTGTGCTTAATGATTTTCAAAAACGCTTTCCGCAAGTAGAAGTCGAACTGCGCTTAGACGATAGATTAGTAGACATAGTCTCTGAAGGATTTGATTTGGCTTTTCGTGTAGGAGAGCCTAAAGACTCGTCACTTATTGCACGTAAAATAGCGCGTAATCGATTATTAATTTTAGCTGCGCCACAGTTTATTGAAACTTATGGTATGCCAAAAACAATGGAAGAGTTAGCGACATTACCAGCAGCAAGCTATGCCAGTAATTCTATTCGAGTAGAAGCAATAGATTATTACGATAGTAAAGGTGAGCGCTGCGAGCAAAAAATAAAAAGTGTGTTTCGTGCAAATGATGCCGAGTCATTGTTAATGAAAACATTGTCGGGCACAACTTACTTTGTCGCCCCTGCATTTATTATTGGTGATGAAATAATACAAGGTAAGTTAGTGCCTTTATTGACCGATGTAAAACTGATGGAGTTTAGCGCGATGTATGCCGTATATCCGCATCGAGATTTACCAGTAAGAACCCGATTATTTTTTGATGCTGTACGCGAGCATTTAGGAAAAGATAAACCGATTTGGGAAAACGGGATCCCTAACTTTGAACAAATGTACTAAGTAGCACGACTTACGCAACAACTGCCTCGTAATCATTTTCTGTTTTAAACTTACAATACACTTTATTGCGACCAAATTGCTTTGCTTTGTATAACTGTTTATCAGCTTGGTTTACAAAGCTTTCCAATGAATTGGTACTTTTAAATTTTGCGACACCAATACTGGTTGTAACATTGATTGCAAGGCCGTCAATGTCAAATGTGGTACTTTCAAAACGTGCCCTTATTTGTTCGGCGGTTTTCAGCGCGGCCTCATCATTTTCAAAAGAGCTAAATAAAGCAAACTCCTCACCGCCGACTCTAAATACATACCCTCTAGCGAGTATAACTCTTAGTAAAGTTGCTACTTCAATAAGCACTTGGTCACCCACACCATGGCCATATTCATCATTTACTTGTTTAAAAAAATCTAAATCAAGTAAGAATAAATATAACTGTGATTTATCTTGTAGTTCTACTTCAAAGTAGTGGTTCATTGAAAGGCGATTGCCTGCACCCGTTAGTGGGTCAAGTAAAGCTAAATTTTTAAGTCGCCTTGAAAAGTGTGAACGACTCCCTTCAAAAACGTGAGAAATCGCCCAAATACTTAAATAAGCACAGAGTAGATTAAGAGATAAGTTAAAAGTCTCAAAGGGGGCAAGCGTAGACTGACTACCTAAAATAAATACTTGGGTGACTAATAAATTTGCAGAGAAAATTACACCATATTTTTTACCTAATAGTAGGTAGTACAAAATAGGTAATGCAAACGACCATACATAAACACCGTTACGAGGCGACGCCAAAGATGTACCTAAAATAACAATGGATGTGATAAGTGCGCACATTACAACGGATTGCCAAAACTGTAATGGGCGGCGTATGAGTGTAATGTAAGTAAATATACAATAAATAGAAAAACAGATTTCGATATAGCCAAGCAATGGAAAGTTATTTACGGTTAAATTAAACCCCGCAAATCCAACCGATAAAACACCAAAGCAAAGGCACATTCCTCTTAGAACGTCTTTTCTTAATGATTTAGTGCTATTAAGGGCTGCGATATCCATTCTAATCACTTAATAAAAATAAAAAGTAAGTTTAACGTGAAAATACAATTTAACAAGCTTTGTTGCTCTAAAACCATGTAAACACTCCCCTTTATAGATATTTTAGGAACACATTTGATGTTTTCGTTTACAAATTAGCTCTAAAAACTAGCCACCTAACATAGATAAATTAGTAGTAATACCTGTATTACCTTGATGTAAAAGATGAGTTGGCTTTTTAGTTTTAATATAGCGAGATAACAATGCCATTAATTCACTATTCGAACTGTCGTTCATATATTCTCTTAGCGAAATACCCTCTTCAGAAAACAAACACAAGTGCAGATTTCCTTTTGCTGTAACCCTTAATCGGTTACAGGTACTACAAAAATCGTTGCTGTAAGGCATTATTAAACCAATCCTGCCTTGATAATCAGGATGCGCAAACTCTTGAGCAGGACCTGCTGATGCACTACGCGCAACTTGCTGCCAACCCGTTTGTAATAGCTGAGTTTTTAAAACTTGCCCAGAAACATGGTTAGCATCAAAAAAGGCTTTGTTGTCGTTTGTTTGCATCAATTCTATAAAGCGGATGGTGACGGGGCGGTGTTTAACCCAATTTAAAAATGTATCAAACTCTTTTGCGTTATATTGCTTCATCAGCACGCTGTTTATTTTTACCGAATCAATACCCGTTTCAAGCGCAGTATCAATACCTTTCATTACTGAGGTAAATTTGTCATGCCCAGTAATGGTGTTAAACATGCGTGAATCTAAACTATCAATGCTTACATTAATGGCGTTTAAACCTGCATCTACCCAGTCATGAATATTCTTATGAAGAGAAAAACCATTGGTGGTCATTGCAATTTTTTTTATGCCCGCAACATCTTTTGCCGCGCGAACAACATCTATAAAGTCTTTTCTAAGGGTTGGCTCTCCGCCAGTGATCCTTACTTTTTCAATACCATGGTGTGCAAACGCTTTAAGTGTATTGCTAATTTCATCAATTGTGAGGAAGCCACGGTCGTGACCGCCCTGATAACCATCTGGTAAACAATAAACACACTTAAAATTACATACATCAGTAATAGACAAACGTAGGTAACTAAACTCTCGCCCTGTTGGGTCGATTAGCATAAATAAACCTTAACTAATATCAACACGTAATAACAACCTAATACCAATTTGCAATAATACTTAATCGTTTAATTAAGCAAACTGGTATAAACAACGCTACCTATTGATACATAAATAATAATTACATAAATATATTTAATAACTAAAGGGGCAGCATAAAGCAAACCCCTTTAATTATTTTTGTTTTACGCTTCTAAGCCTTTTTTAAGTTCGCTTGGCTTCATTGGTAGGTCACGTAAACGCACGCCTACTGCATTAAATACAGCATTACCAATCGCAGGAGCAACCCCTATCACGCCAGGCTCACCTAAACCAACTGGAAACTCATCGCTTTGTAAAAACTCGATGTCCATATCTGGTACATCTTGCATTCTTAGCGGTAAATAAGTATTAAAGTTAGTCGCAGATACCTGTCCATCTTTATACGTATTTGACTCATGCAATGCAAGACTACTGCCCCATAGTAACGACCCTTCAATTTGCGCCAGTGCGCCATCAGGGTGAACTATTAAGCCCGCATCTACAACAACATAAAGCTTTTTAAGCGTTATTTTACCACTATCACGGTTAACGTGAACATGCGCTGCGGTTGCAAGCCATGCTGGCATTGTACGTTCTTGCCCTGAGCTTACAGAAAAACCAATGCCTTCGTCTTTCGCCAATTTTACAGAAGCTACTTTGTCAGACACCGTTTTAAGCACATTACGTAAGCGCAGTGCTCCGCCAACGCTCTCAGGTGCTTTACCTGCTTGCTTGCCTTTACCATCTAACAGTTCAATTCTAAATTGAACAGGATCTTTGCCTTGCTTATGGGCAATTTCATCAATAAACGACTCAAGACTCCATGCAATCCAGCCAGGCCCTACTGAACGTAGCCAACCTGGATTAAAGGTGCTTTGTGCAACTTCGTTATTAATAGCGCGAGCACGATGACTGCTCATGCTGTACCAATGATCAGCGCCTGATGCTGAAAATGCATCAAATTTACCTTTGCCATCAACACCCGGTGATAAAAACCCTGGAGCCATAGCTTTAGTAGGCCAACCAGCAGCAAATGCATGCTCCATCCCTGTGAAGGTACCATTTTTGTCAAACGATGCCGTCATTTTTGCAGCAGATGCAGAACGAGACTGATCGAATAAACTATCATCTGCCCGTGTAAATACCAGTTTTACTGGTTTACCTACTGCTTTTGCAGTTAGAGCCGCAGGTACAGTCCAATCACCAAATAATCGACGACCAAAACCACCACCTAAATAATAAGGACGAATAATTACTTTGTTTTGTTCTATATCGAGTGCTTTAGCAAGCGCTGGTAACGTAAGTGACTGCCACTGGTTACCTGTATGAATAATCCAATTTCCGTCTTTAAACTCTGCAACCGCATTTAATGGTTCTAGCTGATAATGACTCGCTGTCGCTGTGGTATACATTGATTCTAACGACTCACTAGCGTCTGCTTGGGTTTTCTTTATATCGCCTTCATCAACAAACAAAGTGCCCGAGTCGCGTTGCTCGCATAATCGCTTACCTTCTTTTTGAATATCAGCTTCAGATATATTTGCCGACTCACCCTTTTTGTAACTCACCTTTAAAGCATCTACTGCTTTAATGGCACTTGGGTAACTATCAGCTAATACAACAACCCAGCCTTGCACTGTGTTACTAGGGTCATTTAAAATTTCATAGCCTTTGTAACCTTTAATTGCTTTTGCTGCACTATCGTCAACGTTTGTTACTGTGCTGCCATAACGAGTTGGTGGAATAACTGGACGCGCGTACAGCATGCCTTCAACTTCTACATCTATCCCATATACTGCTGTACCATTTGTTTTGGCTGGTATATCAAGCGCTTTAAAGTCTTGTTTAAGCCCTGTTAAATGACGTTTATTAGCAGGTTTTAGTGGCAGGTTTGAAACTTCATCACTGGTAAATGTACGATTAAACTCGCCTTTTTTAACTATGTCTGCGTAACTAACCGATTTTTCGCCTGCAATAATATAGCCCTTTTCAGCACGACATTTATCTGCAGTCACGCCGAGCATTTTAGCTCCAGCTTCTATTAATGCAATTCGACCTGCAGCACCGGCTTGAGATAATGGCTTAAAGCTTTGAAATACAGACCACGAACCACCCGTTACCATAAAGCCCCATTTTTCATGAGTATCTACGTAGGTAATTGATACTTTATCCCAATCACATTCAAGTTCATCAGCCACAATACGCGCAAGAGCAGTACCAATATGTTGACCCATTTCAGCTTTTGCAATACTTACTTCTACGGCGCCGTCGGTGCTCATAGTCCACCAAATAGTGGGTGAAAAAGCTTGTTGCGCAATTGATTCTTTTGCACTGAGCGAACCCGAAAATAACGCAGGGGCAAACGCCATGACTAAGCCTGCGCTAGCAGTGCCAATCATAAACGAGCGACGATTTAAATTAACGGTTTCGCTATTTTTTTGAAATAATTTTTTCATTATCGGCTCCAGTTAAGCGTCTTGTGCATTTGGATCAAATATATTTACGACACTTTGCGACTCATCTGCAGCGCGTTGAATAGCAGTTTTAATACGTTTATAAGCCATACAGCGACAGTAGTTACCATTCATATGGCTTACTATTTCTTCATCTGAAGGACTTGGATTAGCTGCCAGTAATGTAGCAGCTTGCATTATTTGTCCCGACTGACAGTAACCGCACTGTGGTACTTGCTCTTCAACCCATGCTTTTTGAAGTGGGTGTTCGTTATTAAGTCCTTCAATTGTGGTAATGTTTTTTCCTGCAATTGCGCCAATTGGTAAAACACATGAGCGAGTTGCCTGCCCATCTAAATGCACCGTACACGCACCACACATTGCAATACCGCAACCAAACTTCGTCCCTTTTAATCCAATTTCATCACGAATAACCCATAACAATGGTGTATCTTCACTTGCGTGTGATTCAACCACCTTGCCATTAATTGTAAACGTCACCATAGCTTGCCCCTTGATTAAGCTTTATAACCTGCGTTTAAATTGTTTAATTTAAACGCAGGTTATAACAGTTAAGATTGTTGTAACTACTAATCCATAACACATATAGTTACCGCATCAGCTACATTAACAGCTAAATACCATAACCACTGCACTAAAGCGTTAGCGCAGCTAAAACTTATTTTGCCCTACTAATACTTTTTCACTCATTTTTAGCTATAAAATTACTTAGCTGCTTTTGAGTATCGATGTCTAAACTCGCACTACGTAAACTAATTGTATTGACTACTTCACTGCTGGAGCGCAGTAATTGCTGTGCACCTCTATCTGAAGTTAAGCTTGCAAGCTGAGATAAATCAACCGCTGGGAATATAGCGGGTACGCCTAAACGCTCGCCATAGTTTGCGCACCAGCGCGATGGATTACGTGTAAAACCAGTAACTAGCTCACTTAAGTGCGCTACTTTGAGCTCAACCTGATCCGCAAGCATAAATAAAATCCCATCAAAGGACTTATTTTTAAACACAGTTTGAGAAGCTGTCGCGATTGAATGACCCAAACCTTGGCTCCATTGCTTGTTCTCAATCAGCTCTATGTTTTTATAACCTGCCAGTGCTTGCGCTACTTCTTTATGCCATGCCCCGGTAACTACATACACCGGCGTGTCATCAAGTGCATGCAGTGTATTTACAGCATGCTCAATCATTGTTTTGCCAAAGCCAATATCAGCTGTTAATTTACAGCCGTTAAAGCGAGATGATTGACCTGCGGCTAAAACAACTTTTGCAATTAGCACGGCTCTTGCCCCCAATGGCTCAGTGATTGGGCATCTTTATCACACAGCACTGCATGTATTTCGCTGATCAGCGATAGTGCAATACTCTCTGGCGAGTCGCCGCCTAAATTTAAACCGACAGGCCCAAAAACAGGAGACTTAATTTGTGATACTCGCGTATTTGCGTGCTCTAAAACTTGCTCACGCCTGTGCTTAGGACCCAATAACCCTATATATTTAAACGGTACATCTTTAAATTGAGCCAACGTACTGGCGTCAAGTTCAACGCTGTGAGCCATTAAAATAGCAGCATCGACTTTATTAGTTATGCAATATTCTTTTAACTCACTCGGTGTGATGCGCAAAATAGCATTTGCATTTTTAAAATATTGTCTTTTTGCATTAGCCGCGCGTGTATCCCATACCGTTACACTCCAACCAAGTTGTTTGGCAAATGTATAAACCGGAACTGCATCTGCTCCACCACCTACTATTAATAAATGGGGCGGTGGATAAATAGAGGTTTGCAAGCACGTAGCGCCTTGTAATTCTACCAATTGCGCTTTGCGGTTCATTGATAAACCATGCAACTCATCATTTTGCGAAAATACACCACTACCGGCTGGCAAAATGGGGCTTACTTGTTGAAGGTATCGCCCTGGTTTATTCTCATTAAGTGCTTTAGATACAAGCTCTAACTGTAAATAGTCATTAGCTTTATGAATGGGCTGCAGTAAAATATGTACTATGCCCCCACAACCAATGCCAAGTTGAAATGTTAAATCGTCTTCATCGGTGGCATCATAACTAATGGTTTTGCTGCTTAAACTACTCATTACTTGTTTAGCATGGCGTTGTATGTCAGCTTCTAAACAGCCTCCTGAAAGCATCCCCAAGCGCTCGCCTAGGCTTGAAATAAGCATCATAGCGCCTATCTTTCTGTAGCTAGAGCCTTCAATTTTGTACAAAGTAGCTAAAACCCATTCTTGGTTATTCCTATCGGGATACCAAGTGTTTAAGATACTTTTCAAATCTGTAACCATATATTGCCCTTTAAAAAGCATTTTTGCGTTTAAAAACAAATCAGCCTAAACAGCTAATTTAAAACTTAATAATTCACGCACAATTTAATTTTCTATTATATCGTTTAAGGTCTCAATTAACTCATCAAATTGATCATTAACGCTTTGGCGTTGTTTATCATTTAGAGTTGAGTTTAATTCGTAGAGTAAATTTATATATAAATCTAAGTTTGCTTCATTGCTTTTCAATAGTGCGTCGCTCATATATAGTTCGCGCTCTTTAATAACTGTACTCAACTGATTTATAAATTCTTTTTTTGTTATTTCAACATTTTCAAATACCTGTTTGGCTGCATTCAAACGGGTTTGTTTGTATTCCAACCACAACATTCCAGAGTCTTGATGTTGCTCATTAGTTGATTTAATCAGCGCTTTTTGTTGTTTATTAAGCTTGCCGATCCACTGCTCGTAGTATTCAAATTGCTCTTCCAAACGCTCACTTTTTCGCTCAAGCGGGGTTTGTTCGTCAAACTCTTCACGTTCGTCGTTAATTTTTATTTGAATATTGTTTAAAAGTTCTTCTCTTTGCTCACTTGATAAGGTTGCCCCAAGCTCTGCTAAAGGCATGTGCGCGTATTCGAGTAAGTTTTGCCAATGCTTTTTAGCAAAAACCACCTGCTCTTTTAACTGATCGTTGCTTAGTGTGTTGTTAAAAAGTGCCTTAATATTTTGGATGTCTTGTTTGTAAGCTGGTAGCTGCGTACTTCTATGCCATGCTTGAGTCGTGTTAATGATCTGTTTGAGCTGCTTATTTTGTGTTTTATTTAAATCAATATAATCATCTACCCAAAATGACGAAAGCCAGCTCAAGTTGTTATAAGTAAATGAGGCTGAACAACTACACAAAAATACCATGCTGATAGCAAAGCATGCATTTATCACTTTTTTAGCTTTAAGATTATTAAGCATCACTTTCCTTATTTTAAATTTTATAATCATGAAAACCCTATTTGATAATAATTATCATTTAAGTATTGACTTGCGCGTTAATCTAACTAATAATCATTATCAGAAACAAAGTGTACCGACCTCAGTGCCTATGGAAGGATATTCAGCAAGGATGCTGACACATTAAAAGAAGAACGTGCCGCTTCGTGGTATTACTTACTCGACCCAAGTAATAACACCAAATATCACATTTACTTGCTACATTGCTCATATTAGTGACGGTTAATATGACTCAAAAAAGCCCTAACGGGCTTTTTTTATATCTTTAAATTTTCTATAAAATCTGTATCTTACACTTCTTAAACTCATTTACTTACCTTGAAAGTCCATCGCGCTGTTATTTATATTTTATACGCACGATCTTATAAGGTGCCACCTTGCGTTTACACTAAAGCTGGCGTAAAACATAACAGTAGACCCCTTTTTTGCATCTATTTATAGTAGCCGATCTAGTCTTTACATAAATGTATTGGGTATTAAACGTTTATAATGTGCAAATAGTGCAAAAATTTAATAAATTAGCATTTAACTATGGCCTGTTGAACTTTTAGGATTAAAATTTTTTCTATCTAGGCGCTATTTAATCGCCGCGCAAAGTTTGTAGCTTAGTAAGCTCATTAAAAAACCGAGCAGCAAAGAGCAAACCGCCTCAAGGGCGAGCCTAAATAGCAGTGGGTGTTTAACCTAAAAAATGTACTGGCTCTAAAATCTATCGAAACTATTACTAATTGGAGACATTAATATGTCACAGTTTAATTTAAAAGCACTCGTTCTTGCTGGCGTTTTACTTGCCAGCCCTTTTGCTCATGCAACATTAGAAGATGGCATAAGAGCAGCTAACGAAGGTGAATTTGCAGTCGCCCTAAAAGAATTCCAATACCTAGCAGATAAAGGTTTTGCGCCAGGAATTTACGAACTAGCCAAATTATACGAAGGTGGATACGGTGTAACACGCGATTACCGCAAAGCAGCTGCACTTTATCAACAAGGCGTTAAAAAAAACCATGCTGATTCGATGTTTGCTCTAGCGGTTTTATACGATGAAGGTAAAGGCGTTAAACTTGATCATCAAATGGCAGTTACCTTATTTGAAAAAGCAGCTAAGAAGAATTTACCTGCAGCTCAATTTAATTTGGGCGTAATGTACGCTAATGGCGTGGGTGTTACACGAGACTATGAAGCGGCACGTAACTGGTACGAAAAAGCAGCTGCAAACAATTACTCTTTAGCGCAATTTAATTTAGCCCTCATGTATTTTGAAGGACTAGGTATGCCAAAAGATTTAGAAAAGTCATATATTTGGAATACTATCGCTGAGTACAACGGCAATATGCAAGCGAGTCATAGCCGTAAACTTGATGAGCGTAAAATGCTGCCTAAAGAAATTGAAGAAGCTAAAGAAAAAGCCGATGCCATTTATGCAAAAATACAAGTGGGTACCTATGCTGGCGAAGGTCGCTTATTTTAAAGTCTTATTTTAGAGTTTAAGACCGTAGCTTTAAACTAATCTAAAAAAGGCTGAATTACGTTATGTAATTCAGCCTTTTTAATATATCTTGATTAGCAAGTTAAAACCTATTCAACTTTACCAAATCAGCACCCTATTATTTTATGTAAAGCCACTTTAGAAGCTTAATAATAAGTTTGCTTTGTTTTAGTAGCATAACAATGCGAGGATTAAACGAGCCCGATACTAACGTATTTTTAGCATGGCTAAACGTTAAAAAACCTTCTATACCATGATAATGCCCCATTCCTGAATGCCCTACACCACCAAAAGGAGCATCGTCAGCAGTTACTTGCACTAATGTATCGTTTATTGCCACAGTGCCACTGATTGTTTGCTTCATAATGTATTCTTGAGCGTGTTTATCTTGGCCTAAAATATAAAGCGCTAATGGGTGGTGATGAGCTTTAATATAGTCAATTACAGTGTCGAGCTTTTCATAACTCATTATTGGTAGTATTGGACCAAATAACTCATCTTGCATAAGCTGCATTTCGTCAGTTACTTGAGTCACTAAATGCAGCCCCATACGATGCTTTTCTTCGTCTTGCTGGTTTTGCTCAAGTGGCTTAATAATGTTTGCGCCAAGCTCTTGGGCTTGCTCTAAGTAGGTTGCTAAACGTTTATAGTGTGCATCGCTAATAATAGAGGTTAAGTTTTTCCCTTCAACACCGTCTTTAAAATGCTTTTTATACAGCTCGCATAATTGCTGAATAAGCTGATGCTCAAGCTCTTTGGGTACAAATACGTAGTCGGGTGCAACGCATATTTGCCCGGCGTTGGCCATTTTGCCAAACAGTAAGGCTTGTGCCGCTTTTTTAATATCGGCATTTTGCGTAATAATAACTGGCGATTTACCACCGAGTTCAAGCGTTACCGGCGTTAAATTACGACTCGCTGACGCCATTACTAATTTACCTACGTTCGTAGAACCCGTAAATAATAAATGAGCAAATGGCAGTGATGAAAACTGTGCTGCAACATCACTCCCCCCTAGTATTATTTTACAATGAGCTTGCAGATCATCTTTAAATATTTTTTCGATAACGGCGTTTGTATGAGGTGTGAATTCGCTTAATTTAAGCATCACTCTATTACCGGCAGCTATGGCGGTAAGCACAGGTACTAACGCTAACTGAATCGGGTAATTCCACGGTGCAATAATACCAACCACACCTTTGGGCTGATAATTAACACTTACTTTTGAAGGCCATAAGCTTAAACCCACAGAGCGATTACTTGGCTTTGCCCATTTTGGCAATTTTTTAATAATGTGCGCGAGTGTTTGCACTGTAGGTAATATATCGCCGAGTAAGGTATCGAAAGCGGTTCTGTAACCAAAGTCTTTTGAAGCAGCATCTACTAACTCTTGCTCAAGTTCAACAATACGTACACGGAGTTTTTTCAATAAAACGAGACGTTTATCAATTGGCAAGTAAGGCGTTTCGAGAAAGCTTTTTTGCAATTCATCAAACTGGGGAATTAAAGGCATTGCCTGTGATGTCTCAGTGCTCAAAATAGGTTACTCAATTTTTAAAGTTATTAACGACTATAACCTTGTTCTGTTTTTCGAGCAATAACACTAATTATCTAAAAAAGAGCTTCTTAGGCAATATAAATAAGCATAAAGAGTAGCTTTGTTTAAATTGTAAATATAAACAAAGCTACTCTGGTAATAGGTTGGTTGGAACTAATTGAATGGATAGTTAAAAATTAAACACTTGGGCTGCAATCGTCATTGTAACCAGTGTTATTAACGCAATTGCTACAATATTTAATACAAAACCCGCTCTTATCATATCGCGCATTTGTAGTTGACCTGAACCAAAAACAATAGCGTTAGGCGGTGTCGCTACAGGCATCATAAATGCACAGCTACACGCTATAGCGGCAGGAATAACCCATACCAACGGTGAACCTGTTATAGACTCAGCAACAGGACCTAATAAAGGTAAGAACCCTGCGGCTGTTGCGGTATTACTTGTGATCTCAGTTAAAAACGTAATTAATGCAACAACAACAAGTACGCTCATAACCAGTGGAATTGCGCTTGCGCCTTCAATCATGTGAGCAATAAATTCAGCAAGGCCTGACGATTTAATTTGAGATGCAAGCGTAAGTCCGCCCCCAAACAATAGCAATACGCCCCAAGGCACTTGTGAGGCATTTTGCCAATCAAGAATTCGCTCATCACTGCCTTTATTCGCTGGCATTACAAACAACAGCAATGCCGCTGCGATTGCAATAGTAGTATCTGAAATATTAAGACCCGTTATGTCACCTAATAAAGGTCTAAATATCCAACAAAGTGCAGCAAGTACAAATACAAATAACACGCCTTTTTCGGCGCGCTGCATTATACCTAGGCTTTTTAACTGCGTTGAAAACACCGCTTTTGTATCAATTTTTTGATCGTTTTTAACATTAGCATCTACTTTATAAGCAAATTTAGTAAGCCAAACCCAGCTAATAATAAGCATACTTAAAGACAGAGGTACGCCTACAATCATCCATTGTGCAAAGCCAATTTCTATTTGATAACTATCAGACAAGTACGCAGCCATTAAAGCATTAGGCGGAGTACCGATTAAGGTAGCAATACCACCAATACTTGCACCATAAGCGATTGATAACAGTAAAGCCTTACCAAAACCTTCATTACTCGGGTCTGATTGCTTAACTAAACTGGTGATCGAAAGCGCAATAGGCAGCATCATTACGGCTGTTGCGGTATTAGACATCCACATCGACAAAAATGCGGTTACCAGCATCATTGCTAAAATTTGCAAGCTTGGCTTTTTACCCGCATACAACATCGTACTTAACGCAATACGTTTATGTAATCCCCAACGTTCCATAGCTATAGAAATTAAAAAGCCCCCTAAAAACAAGAAGATCAAAGGATGTGCGTACGGCGCAGCCACACTTTTTATTGCTGCTATGTCAGCTAAGGGAGATATAACTAAAGGAAGTAATGCAGTTGCCGGAATTGGCACTACTTCGCTGACCCACCACGATGCCATCCAAAATGCTAAACCTGCGGTTTTAAATGCCGCTACAGACATACCCGTTGGTGGATCGAGTAAACATGTTAATAGCATTACTAATGGGCCAAGTATTAAAAAAAGCCATTGGAAATGTCTTTTCTTATCTGTTTTTTGCGTGAGTATATTATCTGTCATGGCAGGCCTCTAAAATTTGTATTTAAGACCAAGCGCAACACTGCTGTCGTCTTGTTCTTCTAAATTAAGGTCGGTGTATAAAAGGTAAGCAGTTGTTTGCTTATCAAATACATAGTCAAGGCCCGTAGTCCATTGCGTTGCCTCAGAAGTTTGACGAAGTAAAGAGTCGTCTTTAGCAAACTGTAATTTAGGTACCCATTTATCAAGCGTATAGCTTGCACTTAACACATAACCGTTACCTGATTTTATACCATCTGTTGATTCAGAATGCTGATACAGTGCACCAAGCTGTAATTGTTCAAATTTATAGGCTGCTGCTATTCGGCTCGCATTAATATTATTGAGAGAATCAACATGGCTTAATGATAAGTAATATGAGGTGTTTTTTAAGCTACGATCACCATAAATAAAGGTTGCTGCAAATCCAGCTTCGTTATCTTTGTTGTCATCTTTTGGAGCATAAGTAAACGAAAATTGCGTATTATGCCAATGCTTAGAAGTGTATGTTAGCGTATCACCAAGTCTATCTTGTCCTGCAATAACTTGGGCTATGTCACCTTGGGTTTCATTAAAGTTATCAACTTTGCCTTCAGAGTATTTAAAACGAGTATCATTTCTTCCCACTACAAGCTCGCCAAATTGACCTTTTAAACCAAGGTATGTATTCCTTGCACTAAATGGCTCTTCGGTGTCATCTTGCTCAAAGCCTTTTACTTGCACTTCGTATTTAAAAACAACGTTTAAATATTCATTTAATTTGTGTTGCCCTTGAATACCTATACGCGAAAATGGCGCTTCAATCTGCGTGCCTTCTTCTGCGTAACGCATAATACCCGTATCTGTATTAGCAATTTGTACTTCGGCTTTACCATAAACATCATATTCAGTAGCACAAGCCGTGTACGAGTAAAAAGCTAAGCTACTTATTGAGGTGAGTAAAATAGTAGAGTGTGTAAACTTTATCATTATGTGTCCTAATTATTAGAATCTACTTGTTGTCAGACCTAATAAGGCAACTTTACTGCCAATGGTAAAATACTATTACATTTCAGACGGTTAATGGGTATTGCGTTTAAAAAAGAGAATAAATGTGCGGTTTCCCACACACCATAAAAACGAAGTTGTCACATAAACCACACAATTTAGTCAATAAACATATCGCGGTTTAAATTGTATTTACTCATTTTATCGTAAAGGGTTTTACGAGCGATTTGCAGTGTATCCATCGTATTTTTAATACTGCCATGGTTACGCTCTAGGGCTTCTTCTATTAACGACTGCTCATAAAAAGCAACTTTTTCAGATAGGCTTAAATCGGGAGAAAGCTCACCTTTAGCCTGCGTTTTGCTAACACTAAAAGCAAGTTCTACTCCTAATAAAACCGCGCGCTCAGCTTGGTTTCTAAGCTCCCTTACATTACCAGGCCAGTCGTACGCTAAGAGTCGCTGTTGTATTTCGCTATTAAGAGGTGCTGGCGGCTTGTGATAGCGTGTTGCTGCAATAGAGCTAAAATGCTTAAACAGTAATACTATATCTGCTTTGCGAGCTCTAAGAGGCGGTATATCTACTTTTACCAAGCTTAGTCGATAATATAAATCTGCTCTAAATTCACCTTTTTCAACTAATAAAAGCAAATCTACTTTAGTGGCTGCAACAATTCTTATATCTAACTCAATTGCTTTATTATCACCTACTGGAGTTACTTTTCGCTCCTCTAATACGCGTAATAATTTAACCTGCAACGACATTGGGGTACTTTCTATTTCATCTAAAAAAACTGTACCACCTTGTGCAAATTCAAACTTTCCCTTACGAGTGTGAGTTGCTCCGGTATAGGCACCACTTGCAGCACCAAACAACTCGCTTTCTATCAACTGCTCAGGCACCGCGCCGCAATTTATAGCAACAAAGTTACTTGCTGAGCGAATACTTTGATCGTGTAAGTAACGCGCTACAAGCTCTTTACCCGTGCCAGTTTCACCTTCAATCATTACATCAGCTGGGGTATCAATAACCGTATTGAGTAAATGCATCATATCTTGCATTTTAGGAGTATCACCCAGTATTCGTACACCCGGCGCTGAGGTTTTTTGTACAGCAAGTTTTAGTGCACGATTTTGAATCACTAAGCTACGCTTGTCGCATGCTCTTGCTATGCAATCAAGCAATGTTTCGTTTACTGGTTTTTCAAATAAGTCATACGCGCCTAATTGCATAGCTTTAACAGCAATAGTTACATCGGCGTACCCTGTTAAAAATATAACAGGCAGTTCACTATCAAATGCCGTGACTTGCTCAAGCAAAGTTAGCCCATCCATTGCAGGCATATTTATGTCACTCAGTACAACGCCCATAAAACGTCGATTAAGCTTTGTTAGAGCCGTACTTGCATCATTAAAGCACTCAACTGTGTAGCCTTCGAGAGTAAGTAATTGCTTTAATGAATCTCTGATCATCGCTTCATCATCAACTACAATGATGTGCTTACACGGTGAGTTTTCAATCATCTGTATTATCCTGCGCGCTTGATAGACTGATTATAAACTCAGCCCCGCCTTGCAGTCGATTGTGCGCGCTTAAAGAGCCATTAAACGAGTTAATGATTTGTTTTGAAATAGATAATCCAAGGCCTAAGCCGTTACTCTCTTTAGTACTATAAAAAGGTTCGAAAATATTACCAAAAGCATGTTGCTCTATTCCAGGCCCTGTATCTAAAATTGAGAGTTTTACTCGGTTATCAAAACACTCAACATTAAAACTTAATTTACGTATTATTGCGCCATTCATAGCTTGGCTCGCGTTAGTTATTAAGTTTACCAACACTTGCTCAAATTTAAGTGAATCAACCCACACTATTAACCCACTATCTAAATTAGGCTGCTCTACGTGTACGTTATCTTGCTTTAGTTGTGAGCTGGCAATCATCAAGGCGTTATTTAATAAACCAGCTAACGGATAAGGCCTTAATTGAGTTTGTGATGGTTTACTAAAATGTTTTAGCTGCCCCACTATTTTGTGTACGCGACCTACAAGCCCCTCAATCACAGTTATACTTTCGCCAAGTGCGGTGTAATTTTGCTTAGCGAGTAAACGTTTGGCGCTTGCTAGGTAAGTATTCATAGCGCTAAGGGGCTGGTTTATTTCGTGATTAATACCTGCACTTAACTGCCCAATTGTTGCAAGTTTTGCTGATTGAACTAATGCAACTTGCGTTTTCTCAAGCTCTTGTGTGCGCTCAATCACTTTTTGTTCAAGACTATGCCTAGAGTAAACGAGCTTTTTATAACCCGCAAAACGAGCAAGTAAGCTATAACCAACAATCATAACTAAAGCATAAATACTAAATGCCCAAAACAAGCGTATTAATTGAGCTGAATTTACTTTTGTAATATCAACAAGTACGTTCATATGTGCACTAAAGTAACGCAATGGTTTTGTCGCACTCACATAAAGGTTTTTATTAATTTTGAAATGCGAAATACCCTGGCTCTTATATTGAAATTGCTTAATATATACAGGTTGATGATCTAAATAGGCACGGCGTAATTTTATATTACGTCGCTTTGTTATATCAAACTCGCTGAAGCTATTTAAACGCCATGTTTGCATATCAGACATCGCAATTACATTATCACTAAGCTCTAAATAAAAATGGCTACCTTTAGATGTATTTAAAAGCTCTCTGTCGTTTTCAAATTTGCTTACATTCACTTTTAATACAACAACACCAACCGCTTTGTTGTCGTGATAAACAGCCTGCGAAAAATAAATGCCACGCTCTTTTGAGCGCATACCTAGTGCAAAATAGGCCACTTTTTCACCTGCAAATGCACGCTTAAAATATGGTCTAAAGGCAAAGTTACTGCCTAAAAATGTGTAATCGGCTTGCCAGTTACTACTTGCCGTTACTGCGCCTTGGGCATTCAGTACAAATATATCTGATGCACCGCTAGCTTGTTGTATATCAGCTAAGTAGTTATTTATAGCGTTGTAATGGGCTTGGTCGCCGTTTGCAAATTCAATCATTAACTGATTATAAGTAAGTAGCTGGGGAATAGCCGAAAAACGAGCGAGTTCAGTATCAATGTAATTATTTAATTGAGTAACCTGACGCTGCGCTTGAGCTGTTGCTTTTTCAATATCGTGAGCGCGGCCTACCCAAAATGTAACAACCAAAATTAATACTAATAATATACATACTGTAATTATTTTTTTAGAAAACGTAAACATGGCCTACCCGAGAAATAGCCTAAAAATTTAAGGTCGCTAGTGTAACGACTTATATAAGGCAGGGATATAAACTTTTTGTTAACAAATGAATTTAATTATACTTGTTAATTAAATTTAGTCCCAAAAACAAAAAACACCGCAAACAGTTGTGCTTGCAGTGTTTAAGGTTTAGAACAAAATTAATACGTTATTAATTTGTAGCTAAAGCTGATCTGTTTTTTAGGTATTTGTATAAACCAATTAATGAAGCAGCTATCCAAAATATTTCTATCACAAAGCTCGCTAAATTAAAGTTATAACAAAGGCTAATTAACAACAAAATCGCCCCTGTTAAATTCATCATATTATACGTTAGGCTAGATGGAGACGTTTTTCCTAGCTGCAGTAAGAAAAATGAACCAACTACTAAAAAAGTACCTGTCATACCTATGATGTCAAATAAGAGTGCTATCACGAAACTATCCTTTATCCATTTTTAAATAACCCAATAAACTGGCCCGATCCATGGGGAGGGTATTTTTTCATTCATTGAAACAGCAAACCGGGCGATTCTATCAATATGGTAAATTCTAACAAGGCCATATGTCCGTATGAAGAAATTTTACTGTATCTGAATTATTTAAAAGTTACTTTGCCACCAATTATTTTATAGGCAGGTGCACCACGAATAATCGCTTCTCGGGCAAAAGGCCGACTACAGTTAGGGCAAATACAGGGCTCGTGTGTAAAGTCTTGACTAATACGCTCTTTAAAACACTTAACTAATGCTCCTTTGCCTCCTTTTCGATATTTAAATAAGGAAGCTTTACAAGCAGAGCAAAAAATATCGACCGTTTTAGTGGGGCCTTTTTTATTAGGTTTTGCCATTAAGTCCTGCTGTACTATATAAAAAATTATTCTTTATGATACCAGTTTATAGCAATTCGTTTAATTAAGTGATCTATTTAGAGGGTAGAAAAACGTGTTGATAGCTAGGCGAAAATTCGCTATTTAACTGTTCTAAATGAGAATTTTTTAACACAGGGAGCGACACATTTAGCCTCGCAAAATGATTAGGTATTATTGCTTATTGGTATTAGGTAGATAAAGGTGACCACTGGGTTGTAAAATTTTTACGCGGTATGGATACTAAAGTGAGCTCATAATAATTTAATGATGATGAAAAATGTAACCTAATCTTTGAAAAAGAAGCGGTTTAATTGAGATGATAGTACATTCATGTTAAAAGGTTTGATTATAAACCCCGATACTTTAGCTGCAATAACTTGCTTAACTTTATCTGTACTATCCTCACAGGTAACCATCAACACAGGAATATCGGCAAGGGCTCTGTCTTTTCGAATGTTTGTGAGTAAATCAACACCATCCATTTTTGGCATATGAAGATCTGTAATAACCAAATCGAAATGCTGGTCACGTAATAAAGCCAAAGCTTGTAATCCATCTGTAGCTTCAACGATATTGCAATACTCCAATTTTCTTAGCATATTAATTAAAACATGACGCATGAGCGGCATATCATCAACAACTAATATTTTCATTAATACCGCTACCAAATCATGTAAATACGATTATATAAACCTACTCTACTCTCAGGTAAGAATCAAACTGGGCATTAACGGCTACTCAACCCTTACGGCCAAATACCTAAGATAAGCCCCATTAACGAAAACTGTAAAATACAGTAACTCCCATTAATTAAAAATAGTTTTAAAGGCCGTTGCTCAAATATATAACTTAATCCTAGTGAACTACTGATCCAAAAAAAGCCGATCACAAAGCCTGTTCCTACACACTCAACTAAACTTGCGTCTTTACCTAAAAATAGAGACAACATTAAAGCCGCTATAAATACTAAAAAGAAGCTGCCGCCAAATATCAACTTGGGATTGGCTGATTGCAAATCAAGGTCAGTTAAGCCAATACTTTCTAGCCAAGCGTTTTTAAAGAGTGCTTTTGAGTACCATATGCCGCCAAGCATAAAAGAAGACAGTGCAGCCACCAGTATTGCAAAATAATCTACATCTAAAAGGTTCATACAAACAGCCGTATACAAAATGTGTAATACCGTTTGGTATTAAATATTAACGGTATAAAGATACTCTCAATGTAGTTACAAATAAGGTATTGAGCAAATTGCTTAACTTGAGTTAATTGCCTTTATGGAGAATAATTTTAAAAATAAAGGCTATAAATCGCCAAATTTAGCGTCAGTTAACGCCGCTAAATTAGTTGGGGAGAGTGCGATTTCTAAACCTCGCTTTCCGGCGCTCACATAAATAGTATCAAAAAGTGAAGCACTACTATGAATAAACGTAGCTAAGCGTTTTTTTTGCCCAAGTGGACTTACTCCACCTAAAATATAACCAGTGCTAGCTTGAACTTTTTGCGGGGCAGCCATGGCTACTTTTTTGGCACCACATAATTTTGCTAACTGTTTTAAGTTAACTTGTTGCGACACAGGAGTAACAGCAACAATTAGCTGCCTTTCATGCGTTTCAAGAACGAGAGTTTTATATACTTGGGCGCTATCTAAATTTAACTTTTCAACAGCTTCAAGCCCATATTGACTATTACCTGCATCGTGTTCGTAACTGAGTACTTCAAAGGGGATTTTTTGTTTTTTAAGTAATTCGATTGCTGGGGTCATACTATTTAATCGTGTTTTTTTTAACAGTAACAAAAATAAAATTTAAAGCAAAAAAAACGACGCTAAAAAGCGCCGTTTCATTATTAATAATAATTTACTTAGTTAAATCATCAAAAAACTTTTTAACACCGTCAAAAAAGCCTTGCTCTTTAGGACGGTTTTTCGAGCTATCTGTACCCATACTTTCATCTAACTCTTGCAGTAGTTCACGTTGACGCTCGTTAAGATTAACTGGCGTTTCGATTACTACCTTACAAATTAGATCGCCTTGGGCACCACTTCGAACAGACTTAACGCCTTTGCCACGCATACGGAACATTTTGCCCGTTTGCGTTTCAGAAGGTATTTTAAGTTTTGCACGACCATCAAGTGTTGGCACCTGAATTTCGCCACCAAGACCGGCTGTTGTAAAGCTAATTGGTACTTCACAGTATAAATTATTTGCTTCACGTACAAATATTTCATGTTCGCGAACAGATACTTGCACGTACAAGTCGCCAGATGGCGCGCCGTGCATTCCGGCTTCACCTTCACCAGTTAAGCGGATACGGTCTCCAGTATCAACGCCAGCTGGAATTTTAACTGAAAGCGTTTTAGTTTTTTCTACGCGGCCCTGACCATGACATTTGTTACAAGGGTCTGAAATAATCTGACCTTGTCCCTGACACGTTGGACACGTTTGCTGAACAGCAAAGAAACCTTGGCGCATTTGTACTTGGCCAGCACCATGACACGTAGTACATGTTTTAGGCTTAGAACCTGCTTTAGCACCACTGCCATCACACGGCTCACAACCCACCCATGTTGGCACTTTAATTTCAACTTCTTTACCACGAACCGCTTCTTCTAAGCTCAAGTCCATGTTGTAACGTAAGTCAGAACCACGTTGTTGACGAGATTGACGTCGACCACCGCCGCCACCAAAAATATCGCCAAATACGTCACCAAATACATCACCAAAATCGCCATGACCGCCACCAAAGCCGCCATGACCACCGCCACCGCCTTGCTCAAATGCCGCGTGACCATGTTGGTCATACATTTGGCGTTTTTGAGGATCGGTTAAAATCTCGTAAGCTTCTTTAACTTCTTTAAATTTAGTTTCAAGCTCTTTATCGCCTGCGGTACGATCTGGATGATATTTCATCGCTAAGCGTTTATACGCTTTTTTTATGTCTCGCTCACTCGCATCTTTGCTTACGCCGAGGGCTTCGTAATAATCGCGTTTTGACATATCTATCACACTACTCTTTTCTGTTTGCAGCGTGAGCTGCTGGATAAACCGATAAATCGCATCGATTTATCATTGAATTTTTAAACCTTAAATACATGCAAAAGGCGCGACAAGCTATTGCTCGCGCGCCTCAATTGTTCATCCTAACCTAAACACTCGATTGAGTTAAGTGTTTTTGGCTAGCGAGAAGCGTTAGCAACAATTACTTGTCGTCTTTCACTTCTTCGAACTCTGCATCAACAACGTCGTCGTCTTGCTTAGCTGATTGCTGTTGCTCGCCTGCATCTGCTGAACCTTGCTGTGCTTTCGCTTGTGCAATTTCCATTAGTTTTTGAGACTTTTCAGCAAGAGCTTGAGTTTTAGCTTCAATCTCTTCTTTGTTATCGCTCTTAATAGCAGCTTCTAAATCTACAACAGCCGCTTCAATCGCTTCTTTGTCTTCGCTTGGTAATGCATCGCCAGCTTCTTCAATTTGCTTACGAGTACCGTGTACTAGAGCATCAGCTTGGTTACGAGCAGCTACAAGTTCTTCAAACTTTTTATCGTCTTCAGCATGTGCTTCTGCATCACGAACCATTTTTTCAACTTCTTCATCGCTTAGGCCTGAAGATGCTTGAATTGTGATTTTTTGCTCTTTACCTGTATCTTTATCTTTCGCAGATACATGTAAGATACCATCGGCATCAACATCGAATGTTACTTCGATTTGCGGTGTACCACGTTGTGCTGGGCGAATACCTTCTAGGTTAAATTGACCTAGAGATTTATTGTCGCTTGAACGTTTACGCTCACCTTGTAACACGTGAATTGTTACAGCAGATTGGTTATCTTCAGCTGTTGAGAATGTTTGCGACTTCTTAGTAGGAATCGTCGTGTTTTTCTCAATTAATGCAGTCATTACTGAACCCATAGTCTCAATACCTAGAGATAATGGAGAAACGTCTAGTAATAGTACATCTTTAACGTCACCAGCAAGTACACCACCTTGAATCGCTGCGCCTACTGCAACTGCTTCATCAGGGTTTACGTCTTTACGTGGTTCTTTACCGAAGAAATCAGCAACTGTTTTTTGTACTAAAGGCATACGTGTTTGGCCACCAACAAGAATAATATCGTTGATGTCGCTTACTGATAAATCAGCATCAGCAAGTGCACGTTTAAGTGGCTCTAGGGATTTAGTTACTAAATCTTCAACTAGTGATTCAAGCTTAGCACGTGTTAGTTTCACGTTCATGTGCTTAGGACCAGATGCATCAGCAGTTACATACGGAAGATTTACTTCAGTTGATTGTGCAGATGACAGTTCAATTTTTGCTTTTTCAGCAGCTTCTTTAACACGTTGCATTGCAAGAGGATCAGTTTTTAAATCTAAACCTTGATCTTTCTTGAATTCAGCTACTAGGTAGTTGATTACACGGTTATCGAAATCTTCACCACCTAAGTGAGTATCACCGTTTGTAGCAAGTACTTCAAAAGTGTGCTCGCCTTCAACTTCATCAATTTCAATGATTGATAAATCGAAAGTACCGCCACCTAAGTCATATACTGCAACGATGTTTTCGCCACGGTTTTTATCCATACCGTAAGCAAGTGCCGCAGCAGTTGGCTCATTGATAATACGCTTAACTTCAAGACCCGCAATACGGCCAGCATCTTTCGTTGCTTGACGTTGTGAATCGTTAAAGTATGCAGGTACTGTGATTACAGCTTCAGTTACTTCTTCACCTAAGAAGTCCTCTGCCGTTTTCTTCATTTTTTTCAGTACTTCAGCAGAAATTTGTGGTGCAGCGCGTTTTTCGCCACCCGCTTCTACCCATGCATCGCCGTTATCAGCTTTGATGATTTTAAACGGCATGATGCCGATATCGCGTTGTACTTCTTCGTCTTCAAAACGACGACCAATTAAACGCTTGATTGCAAATAATGTGTTTGTCGGGTTAGTAACCGCTTGACGCTTAGCAGATTGACCTACTAATGTTTCGCCGTCTTGCGTGTAAGCAATAATAGACGGCGTTGTGCGATCGCCTTCCGCGTTTTCAATAACACGTGCTTTGCCACCATCAAGTACTGCAACACAAGAGTTTGTAGTACCTAAATCGATTCCAATAATTTTACCCATGAAACTTCTCCAACTTCAATATTCGTTAATACGTTCGATGACATAGTAAATAGGGATGCGCCAAACTTATTTCAACTGTAAAAATGAAAAAAAATCCATTTTTTGTGATTTATTTACAAAATAACCCTAATAATTGTAAGGAATGGTGATTTTTGCACCGCCAGAGACGTTTTTAATTACTGGTCTGACTAGTTTGGTTGTGTTATAAATTTATTAAATCGCACTATAAAAGGACACCTTCATGCATTTTGAACAATTACTTCTACAAGCTGCAAAAATTGGAAGTTCAGACAATACCGAACAATTAACTAGCACAATGCAATTTCCAGAAAACTGGTGCCAAGGCAGAACTGCCTTTGGTGGGCTCTCAGCCGCACTGTTGTATCAAGCTATCAGAGGAAAAGTATCTAATGATCGTCGCCTACTCTCACTCAGTACAAATTTTGTAGGGCCATTACTAGCTGATACTCCTTTTTCGTTATCGGTAGAAATATTACGACAAGGTAAAAGCAGCACACAAGTACTTGCCAAAGCGATTCAAAATGAACAAGTGTGTGTAATTGTACAAGCGTGTTTTGCTAAAAGTAGAGAGTCGGGTGTAAATGTGCCTGTTTCAAAGTCTTTAGGGTTAAAACCGGTAGACGAGCACCAAACTCTACCTTTTATTAAAGGCCAGATGCCTGAATTTTTTCAACATGTTGATTTATGCCCTCAACAAGGTGCCATGCCATTTAGCAGCGCAGAAACTTCTCACTTAGGGGGCTGGATGCGCTTTAAGCACACCCCAGAGCAAATAACAGAAGCGCATGTAATTGCATTAACAGATGCATGGCCACCTACGTTATTACAAATGTTTAAACAACCCGCTCCTGCTAGCAGCATGTCATGGTATTTAGAGTTTGTACAAGAGCCAAACTTATCACCTGGCGAATGGCTTGGCTTTGAAGCAATCACTCATCATTCAAAAGATGGCTATGGTTTAGAAGATGGCTGTATATGGTCACAATCCGGTGAGCTAATAGCGCTTACACGTCAAACAGTGGCGTTATTTGATTGATGAATGGGTTTGGCCTTCATCAACAATTCTTTTATAAGTACCGTTTTGCTTGATGAGCGCCAAACCAATATCAAACTCAATAGCTAAAGAGAGGTTATTAAAATACGCAGGTCGCTCTGCTTTTGGAAATAAAGTGTAAATTTGCACAGCTTCGGGTGATTTATGTTGATTGTAGTAATAGTAAAAAATACGCTTGCCTAGCACAATTACATCCACCCAACCTTTTAACAGCTTATCTACTTGCGCTTTTTGATTAATAACCTCTTTATATGAGCTAAAGTGTTTAAAATTACTTTTAAATATAGAAGGCAGATATGCAGTTGCATTTTGAAAAGCAAGAACGTTTTTATTAAACAGGCCTTCTATTTTATCAATATTATATTTATTTCGCTTGAGTGTAATGGCTACATTTTCATAACTAAGTACCGGTTTACTTGAGTAAATACCAGCACTACTTCCTCCTGCATAATTTAAAAGTATATCTACTCCTTTATTATGCAATTGATGCTCAGCGCGTTTATTCGACATAAATTGCACATTAATATTGGCAGATCCATTAGCCTTTAACGCGGCTTTGATTAAACCTAGGTGTATACCCGAGTCTGTTTTTGCAAAAACGTAGGGCGGAATTGATGCGCTCGCGGCGATAATTACTTCTCGCTCTTTATTAATAGCCACAGCATTTTGCGAGAAAATAAAGAGCCACATTAATATGCAGTACAAATAATATTTCACACGCTTCCTTTATATAACGAGCAGCTTGATGGCAGAACGCGTTGTATTAATGTATTAAATATAGCAAAATTGAAGAAATATTCTTCTTGCTTGGTATTAAATTGCAAACTGTCTGCCCCTGTTGTGATCTGATCATAGATATACCTCGCATAATCGCAAAACAAATGGCGATATGCCCACATTGTCACCATAAACTTTGCGAAGCCAATGTTAATCACGACAGTCGCATAGTTGCACTAAGCTTTAGCGCACTATTAATGCTGCTCAGCAGTATGTTTTACCCTTTTATTTCATTTAGTAGTAGCGGTATAACTCAAACTATTACACTGCCCGACGCGGCTCGAATTTTGTTTAATTATGATAGTGAGCTACTTGGCTTATTTATTGATTTGAGCATTATTGCCCTGCCCATGGGTTTGCTTGTTATTTTAATTCCTTTGCATCTTGGGCTTTTAAAAGCATTACCAGAGAGTATTGCAAGGCGACTACTAAAGTTCACTTTGGCGTTAGAGCCTTGGATTATGTCGGAAATATTTTTAATTGGCGTACTTGTTAGTATGGTTAAAATCATGTCGCTGGCTGATATTAGCTTCGGCACGAGTTTTTGGGCTTATGTGGGGTTTGTTATTTTATACATAGCTGCACTTGTTCACTTAAATCGCCCACGCTTATGGGCTCAAATAAAGCCTGTAAAAGTACTCGAAGGCGCAGAGCATGCTAAACGTGCAATAGATGAAAATATTAAAGCCTGCCATGTGTGCCATCAACTATGTACCGGTAATATTTGCCAGCGTTGCCATACAAAAACACACGTCAGAAACCCTTATAGCGTACAAAAAGCAGCAGCTTGGCTAATTACTTCTGTTGTTTGTTATATTCCAGCAAATGTTTTACCTATTATGCACACCACTAGCCTTGGGGATGAATCCCCTTCAACTTTAATTGGTGGTGTTATTACTCTTTGGAACAGTGGCTCCTACCCTATTGCCGCTATTATATTTTTAGCCAGTGTGGTTGTACCGCTTGCTAAGGCATTTGTATTGAGCTTTTTATGCTTTATGGTTACAAGGCCTGCCAATAAACATACAAAAAGTTACACCCGAATTTATCAACTGACTGAGTTTATTGGTAAATGGTCGATGATAGATGTATTCGTGGTTGCTATTTTAGTGGCCTTAGTTCAACTGGGTAATTTAATGTCAGTAACGCCAGGATTAGGCATTGTATTTTTTACAGTTATGGTAATATGCCAAATGATGGCTGCCCATGCCTTTGACCCACGCTTATTGTGGGATTCCCCTAAAAACAAAAAATCAGAGAACAAAGCATGACCGAAACCGCCGAAATAACAAAAGAACCGAAAATTTCCGCTATCTGGATCATTCCGGCAATTGCGCTGTTAGTGGGCATGTGGATGTTATACCAATACCAAGCTAATAAAGGCCCTACTATTTTTATCGAAATGCCACAAGCAGAAGGCATTATTGCAGGTAAGACTGAAATAAAAGTGCGCAGTGTAAAAATAGGTCAAATTGATCATGTTAGGCTATCCGACACGCAAGACAGCGTAATTGCCCGTGCGCAAATAGACAAAAACTACAATAACTTATTAACTGATGATGCCAAAATTTGGGTCGTAAAACCACGCATTGATGAAACGGGTATTAGCGGAATGAGTACGCTATTGTCTGGTGTATATTTAGAGTTTTCACCCGGTGAAAGTAAAGAGCTAAAAGAGCGTTTTAAATTACAAGACGAACCCGCCCTCATTGGTAAAGATGTGAAAGGTGGCCGTTTCAAATTAATGAGTTATAACGCTGAAGTGCTTGATGTGAGTACCGGTATATTTTTCAAAAATTACAAAATAGGTCAAATAGAAACCGCCACTTTTGATTGGGAAAACCAAGCAATGAAGTACGGCGTATTTATTAAAGAACCTTATCAAAATCTCATCACCATGAACTCTATTTTTTGGGTGAACGCAGGGATTGAAATTGACCTATCTGCCGATGGCATCAATATTAATACGGGCTCTTTAAGTAAACTTTTAAAAGGCGGTATTTCGGTTGGCTTACCTGAGCAACAGGCCCCGGGTGAAATAGCACAAGATGGGCATAGCTTTTCATTAAGCCAAAGCTATAAAGAAGCGCTAGAAGAGCGCTTTTACGATTTTGATTACTACCTCATTGAATTTGAACAATCAGTTCGAGGACTACGCACAGGTGCACCTGTCGAATACAGAGGTATGCGTGTAGGTACTGTTGTTGAAACACCTGCCAATGTAATTATTGACGGTAAACCTGCCCACTTTAGAAACCATAATACGGCGGTTCCAGTGCTTATAAAAGTAGAATACGGACGCTTGTATCATGACAGTGCTTCAGCAAAAGAGTATTGGCAAGGCAGTTTAAAGGGCTGGATTGAAAGTGGTATGCGCGCCTCGTTAAAGCCTGGTAATTTATTAACGGGTGCTGTGTATGTAGATTTTGATATATACCCCGACGCGCCAGAAGCACACCTAGGTAAACTTGTGCAGTATGATGTTTTTCCGAGTATTTCTAGCGGTATAACTGTATTAGCAGATCAAGTTTCTGACGTACTTAATAAGGTAAATAACTTAAAAGTTGAAGATAGCTTGGCACAAATGCAAGCTACATTTACCGATTACCGAGCGCTTGCTAATGAAATGCGAGAGCTGCTAAGCCAAAAAGATATACAAAACTTGCCTGGCGACTTTAACCGTAATTTCGAAAAGATGACAAAAAGCATGGAGCAGTTTGAAGTCACTATGCGCCAATTTGATAAAACCATGGCCAGTTACCAAGCCGGTTCTGAACTTCATCATCAAATACAGCAAACATTAAAAGAGTTTAAACGTTTAAGTGAGGGCCTACAGCCTCTAACTCGCGGATTAAACGAGCAACCTAATATGCTAATTTTTGATAAATCATTACCAGCAGATCCAAAACCAAGGAAGCAATAATGAAATCGTTATTTTTAACCGCAAGTTTATTATTACTATTGGCAGGTTGTAGCTCAGCAATACAAACTGCGACACAGTATTACCAGTTTGAGCAGCCTATAGGTGCATCGTCTCGAAACGTTGCAGATACAGATGCGCAACTAAGAATACAAACTGTTGTACTTAGAGGCGCTTTAAATAATTTGGGCATTGCGATGAAAATAGATAGCAACCAAATTCATGCTGCAAATTATAACCTGTGGGGCGAATCGCCGGATGTAATGCTTACTGCAACAGCCCAGCAAACACTTTTTAATGCTATGCCCAACTGGATGGTAATAAAAGGCTTACCGGTCATTACTGAACTTGATCAACAAACGTTTTATGAGCTTGAATACGAAATTCACCACTTTAATGGCGATATGCAAGGTAACGCTGATATTTCTGGGCTTTGGCGTTTATATTACACACACCCTGAAACAGGCCGACGCCTTATAAGTATTAATAATTTTTCGCAATTGGTCCCTATTGATGATGATGGCTATGACGGTTTAGTTTCAACACTTGAAGCAACATGGCTAAATATAAACCTAAATGTTGCAAAGCAAATAGAACAAGCAAGACTTTAATCGTTAAGTGACAATATAATCACGGCGGTTTTATCATCATTGATAACCGCCTTGCCCTCTATTTTAAAACCCAATTTTAACAACACATTCTGCGATGCCCTATTATCTGGTGATGTTATTGCACACAGTTTTGTAATTCCAAATTCATGCTTATGTTGCAAAAGTGCGCTGGCCGCTTCAAAAACATAACCCTTTTTTTCAAAACCGCTTACAAGTGCAAAACCTAAATCAGGTTGCAGTAACGCGGCGCGTTTATAAAACCCAACAACGCCAACCACTACAGCATTATGCAAAGTAATAATGTAAGGCCCAAAGCCTTGGCGTACATGAGAAGCAATAAATGACTGATTGATGTACGACTTGGCATCATCAAGGGTATAAATTGCTTTATCACCAATATGCTCTATGAAGCTCGCTTGATTAACTAGCTTAAGTAAAATAGCTGCATCAAGCTCATTTGCATGGCGCAACAACAATCGATTTGTTTTAAATACAGCGTTCAATATAAGCTCCTCTAAAAAACTTTGTTTTGCATGTAACTTTTTGTTGACTGAAATTAAAAAGCAGATTATTTTTGCGCCGATGTTTTTACAGGCACAACAATAGCGGTTTGCACTCCTTGCACCGTCTGGCGCCAAAGCCAACGCGTTTCACTTAAGCCGCTATTTAACATAACTGTTTATGTGTCCCTCCCTCGCGTACAAAAGCAGTGACTTGGAAGATGATTTTACAACAAACTTATCATCTTCTTTGTTTTTGTATAAGCAGTTTAAAAATTAATACTATTTTAATTTTTATACATGCTTTTAATTTTGTGAATACTTAAATGCTTGAACCTTCTGCGTTAAGTTTACTACCACCGTTGGTGGTAGTTGTATTGGCTGTTGTATTACGCCGCCCTATTTTATCTTTACTTATTGGTGCTTTAGTTGGCTTAGTTATCGCCGATCCTGCACAAGTACTTACTAACTTTGCGAGTACATCGCTAAAAGTGATGACAGACGAAACCATCGGCTGGCTAATACTTGTATGTGGTGGCTTTGGTGCTTTAATCGCGCTATTAGTGCGCACAGGTGGCGCATCGGCTTTTGGCAAGTTAGCCCTTAAATACACTAAAGGTAAACGCTCATCTTTGTTTATGACCTTTTGTTTGGGTGTAGTTATTTTTATTGATGACTACTTAAATGCGCTTACCGTGGGTGAAACCATGAAACGCATTACCGATAAATTTAAAGTGAGCCGTGAAATGCTTGCCTATGTTGTAGACTCTACTGCTGCACCAATTTGTGTACTCGTCCCTTTATCTACCTGGGCGGTTTTTTTTGGTGGCTTACTTGTAGATAACGGTATTGCTGAAGAAGGCAAAGGGATTGCGGTTTATATCCAAGCCATACCGTATATGTTTTATGCGTGGTTTGCAGTGCTTGTTGTTTTACTTGTTGTGCTGGGTATTATTCCTGCGATTGGTCCAATGAAAAAAGCAGAGCAAATGGCGCAAATTGAGCAAGCTCAAGTCGATCCAGCCCAATACAATGACGTTCAAACAGCGGATGAATATGCAGTAAAAGCCGTAGAAGAGAACTTTGAAGATGCTGATCCTAAAGGTAAATTACGTAACTTTTTGGTGCCGATTATTTTACTGGTTGCATTTACTGTTTACTTTGAAATTGACGTATACAAAGGCTTATTAGCAACAATGGCGGTCACTCTCCCATTTTATGCACTACAAAAATTAATGAGCGTAAGTGAAATGATTGAACGCATGCTTGATGGCTTTAAAAGTATGATCCCCGCTATTGGTACTGTTATAGCGGCGTTTATATTCAAAGATGTATGCGACTTAATTGGTTTGCCTCAGTTTGTTATTGGCAGCTTAAGCCCTTATATGATCGCTGCATACTTACCAGCCGTGGTATTTATTTCAATGGCTATTTTAGCGTTTGCAACTGGGTCTAGCTGGGGTATTTTTGCTGTATCAATTCCGATTGTTATGCCACTGGCTAATGCGGTTGATGCAAACATACCACTGGTCATTGGTGCGCTATTATCGGCTTCCTCTTTTGGTAGCCAAGCGTGTTTTTACTCAGATTCAACCGTACTCGCAGCGCAAGGTTCTGGTTGTAATTTAATGAGCCATGCCGTTACACAATTGCCTTACACGCTAATTGCTGCGGCATTAGCTGTTATAGGCTTTTTAATAATGGCTTAAATATTATACCAATCCGCAATAATACTCAATCATTTTCCGGGGCTAAACGAGTCGCTACCTGCGTTAAAAAATTTTCATTTAGAACAACTAAATAGCGAATTTTTTGCCTAGCTATCAACCCGTTTTTCCATCCTCAAAATAGATCACTTAATTAAGCGAATTGGTATTATTAGTAAATATAGTGAGATAAATAATAAACCCCAATGTAGTGATACATTGGGGTTTATTTTTAGCTACATAAATAAAGCTTATTTTTGTAATTTAATACCATTGTAATAGGCATCAAGCGTTGTGATTTTAGTTTGATTTGGTAAATCGGCAAAGTCACTTTCTATAAACTTAGTCCCGCGTAGTTGCACATTTAAACGTGCAGCATTAGGGTTAAGCATTGTTTGCTTGTAGTAGTCTTTTATATCTGCAAGCGTTACTTTTTCAACTTCATCAATCAGCTTTTGCTTAGAATCAAAGGTAAAGTTTTCACGGTACCAATCGTTTATAAGTGGGCTCATTTCGTCACTTAAGTTTTTAGGCTGCTCTTTAAGTGATACAAGGGTAGAGTTTTTCAGCTGCTCAAAAGTCTCTTCGCTCATGTTATCAAGTTCAACTGCGTATTCTTTTTTAAACTTATCAAAACGAGCTTGTATTTCTTTTGGTCCTTTAACCGGTGTTTGAATATACAAACCTATTGCTGAATAATCTTCAATTGGGCGAGCTAACGCACCTACTGCGTATGCAAGTTGCTCCTCAGTACGCATTTTATCAAACGCAACAGTTCTAAAGTGGCTTTGTAATACAGCTGCTTCTGCTTTTTGTTTGTAACCCGCAACAGGATGAACGGTCATATCAACCACCGCTACATCGGCTACATCAATATCTTTTTGCAATACCAGCGTTTCGCCAGGTTGTGGCAACCACGCTTTGCTTCGCGCAAATTCACTGCGCTTATGATTACTTGGTAATGTTGCACTTAACTCTTGTGCTATCGCGTCAATATCTTGCTGATCGTAGTTACCGTAACTAAATACGCGTAAATCGTTTTGTGCAAACGTAGCTGTTTTTAATTGTGCTAAGTCAGCAACACTCAGTGAGTCAGCGGCTTTAATAAGCGCATCTGTATCAAAGCCACCTGTACGCGTTAGTTTTGAATACTCGCCAAATGCTTGTGCATACGGAAACTGCTTTTGTTGGTTTAGTAAATTACGTTTAAAACGATCTACCGCTTGGCTAAATGCTTGTGCTGTTTCATCGGCTTTTAACCCGGTTAAAGCTTGTTTAAGCAATACATCTTGCTTATCTGTAAAACCACTCATAGATAAAACAAGACCATTACTCGGTGCTAAGCTTACGCTCATACCGGCGATTGCTGCTTCGGTACTTAACTGACTTTGTTGAATATTATATAAATCAGCCCAGACAGAATAAAGGACTTCTGCTTTGATATCGTTCAAACCTGGTTGAGTATTTATATAAACTTCAACAAGCCCTTTTGGCTGCTCTGCAAATTTTTGACTTGCTTGGCGCCATACTTTTACACCATTTTTATCGTAAGCAAGTTCTGGGTATTTTTGCTCTTTAAATGCTTGCGTTTTTATTGCAAAATTTTCAGGCAATAAATTGTTTACTGTTGGTAGTGCTAACTTAAATTCGCTTGGTTTTTTCCAGCTGGCAATTTCATCATCGCTAATGTCACTGATGCGGTATTTACCGTCGTAAAAGTGTAGTTGTGAGTCTGTCTCTTCTTGCTGCGATACATACCAAATACGAAGGGTGTCGGCATTTAACTGCTCAAGTACATTGTTTACAGCGTCAGCGTCAAACTTTGCATAATAATAAGGTGCATTAATAGCGTGATTTAACGGATAGTCTTGCATGCTTTGCGTAAGCGAGCTTACATAATTAAACTCATCACCTTTTTCTAAAAACTTAAACTGGTTATTAAGGGAAGTACGAATTTCGTTAAAGTACTTGCTATCAACGCCTTCTTTTTTAATTAAATCGATGTACTGCATAATAGTCGCAACTATTTCGTCACGATTTTTCATGCCTTCATCTGTAAGCTCTACATTTACATTTAACGAACCGTAGTTACCATATTGATTTGGTGCAGCTGAAGCTGAAAGCTGAGACACCCATCCTTTATCACGAAGAAGTTGCGCTGGGCTGCCCTGCATTTCATTACTTAGTAAATACGCTACAAATCGGTTTGGTTTAAGTGCAAATTCGCTATTATTATTAGCAATGGTGAAATCAAGTTGCAGCTGTTTTACATCTTCATTTGGTGCATAAAACACGCGTTTTCCGCCAGCGTTATCAAAATCAAGTTTTGCAGTCACTGTTGGTTTTTCGATATTTTTATTTTTTATGTCAGCAAAGTATTTTTGCGCTTTTTGCTCCATTTCAGCAATAGGTAAATTAGAAATAAGCGCAACTTTCATAATATTTGAAGAGTAGTATTTATTATAAAAATCAACCGTTTCTTTATGAAGTGAACTGTTTTCTTTATCGCCAAGCGTTTCTAGGTTACCAATTAAAAAGCGATTAGCTGGGTGATCGCCCATCATTTTACGCGCGAGTTTAAATTGTCCAAAAAAGTCCATTTCGCGGCGCATTGACCACTCTGCGTTTACTGCATTTTTTTCTTTGTTTGTGTATTCTGGGTATAACTTAGGCGCTTTGAAAAAGTCAGCAAAACGGTCTAGCCCTTCATCAAACGCGTCGTTATTAATTTTAAACATGTAATTAGTAATATCGAGCCACGTGTAAGCATTGTGCGCGCCACCATTTTTGGTCATAAAATCAGAATACCCTTTTGTGTCTGGGTAGCGATCTGTGCCTAAAAACAGCATGTGCTCTAAATAATGCGCCATACCTTGTTGCGACATTGGATCGTGCAGTAAACCAACACCAACGCTGAGTGCCGCTGCTGATTTTTCAGCACCTGGATCTGACACTAAAATTACTTCAATGTCGTTTGCCAGCTTAAGTGTTTTATATTCACGGTTATCGTTAGGACTAACGACTAACGTATCTGATAGTAAAGAGGCCTGAGGCGCCACTGAAACCGAAGCCGTATTTGAACAACCACTTAAAACTGCAAGTGCGATAGCACTAAAACCAATAATCTTTTTCATTTTTGTTTTCCATTAAAAAGTATTGCGCAAAATAGCGTGCGCCAATTCAAAGCAATATAGTTAAGCTAAACTAACATTTTCAATTAATAACTTTCTACAAAATAACGCTATTTTGTGTAACACATTGTGAAAAATGTCTTCATAATCGGATATTAGTTGGGAGTCTGCCAACCTTGCGAGATTAAAAATCTTTCAATATCAAAAAATACGCAAATTCTAAATAATAATAAGGAAAAACAATGGAAAAAATCATCATACTTGCCATGTTTGCACAAGTTACGCTTTCACTGGTTGTCATGCTCATTATGGGTAAAAGGCGCTTTGCCGCAGCTAAAAACAAACAACTAGATTTAAGTGATTTTAAAACAATGCAATTAGATAAGGCTGGCGACACTATTAGGGTGGCAGATAGAAACTTTTCAAATCAGTTTGAAATACCTGTGCTTTTTTACGCGGGGTGTTTACTTGCACTGCAACTAAATAGCGCCAGTACACTTGTGGCAATACTGGCCTGTTTATTTGTAGCAACACGTATTGTGCATAGCGTTATTCATTTAGGTGAAAACAACGTACGCGCACGTTTTAAAGTGTTTTTACTGGGTTGTGTTTGTGTGTTTTCAATTTGGCTAGCAATGGTTTGGCGAGTACTATTTTAAACAGCAAAGTTTAATAATAGTAATGTGGACGGCTGGTTTAGGCCATCCACATTACCGTTAATTTTAATTATTTAGCACGTTTTAAACGAGGTACCGCAAGTAAAAAAGCACCTAAAAGCCAAATTAACCCGCCGCCAGAACTGCTACTAGAACCTGTTGATGTGTCAGAATCAATTAACGTATTTTCAGTGACAGTAAGGCCTGCTGCTGAATTAGGATCATCATCCATTACCGCCACATTTTGAATAGTCACTAAGTTAGCACTACTAATTGTTACATCTGTACTTGCACATTGCTCAGCAGTAATATCAACCACGGGTGTTTCACCACAGTGTACTAACGCTGCAATTTTATCTAACGTTGATTGGCTTGCTGCAGTAATTTGTCCAAACACAGTAAAGCCACCATTTTGCGTATCAAGTGCTGCACTATTGTCTGTAATATTAAAAAACCACTGACTTGTTGCGCTATTAGCATCACCCGATAATTTAGCCATCGCAATGGTGCCCTTAACATTAGAAAAAACGGGCTCATTTTCTACAGCAGGCTTTGTAGTAATCGCATCTAGCGAATCAGAAAATGTAAATCCACCACCTTGAATAACAAAGTTACTAACAGAGCGGTGAATTACTGTTTCGTTATATGAATCGTCTTGAACGTAACTTAAAAAATTTGCGACTGTTTTGGGGGTTTGTTGATCAAACAGGTTTATCTCTATGACACCTTGGCTCGTGTTCATTTCAACTATAGTAGCGGTGCTTGTAAAACTTGCTGCAGCAAGTGCTGAGCCAAGTAAAAGTTTTTTCATGTTTTATTCCTGTTGTTATATTTTTTAAATAATTAGTTAATGCGTTAACACATTAATGCCATCGGCGACTAAAATCGATTCTAAAGTGTGAGTTGATACAATTAAGACCGTGTTGATGACAAATTAATTACATATGCCATTATTTATATTCTTTTTTGCTATATAAATCTAACTATTTAAAATTAAATCATCTTAAAAGTGTGGTCACTTATTTGTTACCTTAAAAAAACACAAACAACAGGATCTAACAATGCCACACACTAAACAAACAATTTGCGACTTCGGTTTACACAAAGGTGAACCATACACAAAACTACCGGCGAGCTTTTTAACGTGGATGGTAGGTATAAACCATACTAAGCGGGAATATGCGGATGCAGAGTTAAAGCGTCGCGAAAGTGCCGCCACAAATCGATTAACTGTACCTTCTAAATAAAATGTCAATAAGTACGTTTTTTTAGCATAAAACTAGTTTAAACTACCCGCTTGATAAATTAAGTAGACCTTAATCCATAGGTATTTTATGCGTATAATTATTTTATTTTCGATTATTTTTAGTGTACTTGGATGTACATCTCCTGCTCCTGAATCAACCTCTAATAGTACTCCTACTGAATATTTAACTGTTCTTCATACTAATGATAATCACGGCCGTTTTTGGCAAAACGAAAAAGGCGAATACGGTATGGCCGCTCGCAAAACGTTAATTGACTCTTTACGTAATGACGCCCAAAAGCAAGGTCATGCCGTTTTACTTCTCTCTGGTGGTGACATTAATACCGGTATTCCTGAGTCAGATTTACAAAAAGCAGAACCTGACTTTAAAGGTATGTCGCTGATTGGTTATGATGCAATGGCATTAGGTAATCACGAATTCGATAACCCTATTGATGTATTGAAGCAACAGCAAAAATGGGTGAACTTTCCTTTTCTATCAGCCAATATATTTGAAAAAGAATCAGGCGAACATGCGTTTGATAGCTATAAAATATTCAAAAAAAATGGCTTAACTATTGCTGTTATTGGATTAACAACAACAGACACAGCTAAAATTGGTAATCCTCAGTATATTGGCCACTTAGAGTTTAAAGACCCTGTTGACGTTACCGCAAAACTTGCTAAAGAAATAAAAGCTAAGTACAACCCTGATATTACCATTGCGCTGACTCATATGGGTCATTATGTTGATGCTAGCTTTGGCATTAATGCACCAGGTGATGTAACACTTGCTCGCTCACTTCCTGCAAACACGCTTGATATGATCATTGGCGGTCACTCACAAGAACCTGTGTGTATGAATGATACAAATGTAAATGACGACAACTTTAAACCTGGCCTTGCCTGTAAGCCAGACCAGCAAAACGGTACTTACATTATGCAAGCCCATGAATGGGGTAAGTATGTTGGTAAAGCTGAGTTTAAGCTTGAAAACGGAAAATTAACGTTACTAGACTACAAACTCATGCCTGTTAATTTGTATGTAGATAAAGTTCAAGCTGATGGCTCTACTAAAGCAGTATTAGCAAACGAGTACATTAAACCAGACCCTAAACTTGAATCTTATTTAGCGGTATACCAAGCTAAAGGCGCTAAACAAATTGAAGGTACCATTGGTGAAGTAGATGCTCGCTTAGAAGGTGACAGAAACAAAGTTCGTTACCAACAAACAAACCTTGCACGTGTAATTATTCAAGCTCAAATGGATGTAGTAAATGCAGACTTTGGATTAATAAGTGGCGGTGGTATTCGCAGCTCAATAGAGGCTGGTAAAGTAAGCTATAAAGATATTTTAAAAGTACATCCTTTTAAAAACCGCATTACTTATATGGATTGGCAAGGCAGTGATTTATGGGATTACTTAAATACAGTAACGAGCTTCCCACCGGATGCTGGTGCTTATTTGCAATACCATAAAATATCGTTTGAGCGTAAAAATAATCAGTTGGTTAATGTTTTGATCAATGGCGAACCGCTTAATAAAAATAAAACATACAGAATGAGTCTAAATAGCTATAACGCATCAGGCGGTGATGGTTATCCTGCACTTACAAATAAAAAAGGCTTTGTAAGTACAGACGAAACAGATGCTAAAGCACTTCAAGACTTTATATCAAAAAATAGCCCTCTCAAAGCGGCTGAATTTACCCCTAAATAACCTCTAAGAATAAGAGGAAAGTAATCTAGTTACTTTCCTCTTATTTCAATATTACCTTTTTTAATATTTGCCAGCCCATAACTATGCAAACGAGAACGAGAGCCTTCCCCATAGGCTTTAGGTGGGTAATATAACTCTTTTTCTTCAGGACACTCACTAAGTACTTCATCTAACGCCGCACGTATCTCACTCAAGGTTTTTTCTAGGCTATTATTAAAATTAGGCCTTTTTCTAACCGTATGACCAAGTTCGACCAACCTATAAAAATACTTGTTAGCGAGCTCTAGAAGCTCCTCTGGTACATCTTTATTATGACTAAGCGCTACATCATCATTATTTGTACAATACTCTACAAGTGCTAAATAAAAGCATAATGGCTTATTGGCTAAACCCACTTTTTGCTCTGCATTACAACTACTTGATAGTGTTTTATCGTTAAGATCAACTATAAGTATCAGCGGCGTAGGCTCTGTAATTGACTGATGCTGTGCATTATTAAACTGCTTATTACTTTGTTTAATAAACGCAAACTTTACCCAAAAACTAATCAACACACTTAATACTAAAAATATAAAATAGTAAATAAGATGGCTCACTGTAAAGTGGGTTTGCTGAACGTTAAATACAACTAATACAGGTCCGTTATTAGTGCTCAAACTACGTGTTATTTGGTGTAAGTTTACAGGTGCTAGTATTTCGCCTTTTGGTGCAATAGCAACAACTTTAAGATCGTTCGAATTAATGTAGCTGTTTAAGGTTTTAATGTAGCTATTAACCGCATCTTTATTCCCTGAATGCTTTAGCAGCTCATTTGATAAATCAAGTAATGGTAAGTCGAGTGCTATTTGCCTTTCTATCTGCGTTATTTTTTGTTTAGTCACTTGCTGGCTTTTTTGAATTACAGAAATATAAAACACAGAAGATAAAGTTAAAAATAAGCATAGTAAAACAAGTAGTTGTTTATATTTACTCATCACTAACTTCCTCTTTTAAGTTTACTGAGCTAGTACCGCAACTCCAAAACGATTGTGCATTTTGATAATAATGCAAACTTTGATCTTTAGACATATCAAGCAAATTTGCCTGTACTGCACATAATAAATCAGTATTGTTTTGCTGCATTTTTAAATACCATCTTGTTCCAGTAATATTATTACTCAAAGGCGTAATATAGTTTTTTGAAAAACGTTTTTCGTCACTCTCTTTCCAAAACGAAGCAATAATATCTACTTTTCCGTCGGCGAGTAAATCGCGTAATTCGTTATGAGAACTAGCATAAGTGATTTTCAAATTAGCTAAATTTATATCCAGTTCTTTAAACATTTGCTTTGGTAAAATATGCCCTGATCGGCTGGTAGGATAATCAAGCAAACCTATGCGTTTATCTAAAAAATATTGTTTAGTGACTCGAGGTTTTTCTTTAGAAGATATAAAAAAAGCCGTGTAGTCAGAAAAACCAACAACGGGCTGGTAGTTATATGTCGACTCTGCTTTAAAGGCTGCCATAATATTGTTTTTAGCCAAAATTAAGTCAGCAATTCCTTTACCCACAAACTCAAAGCTGTCTGCCGTTCTATACCCCCAATACCCTTTTACAGAGCCATATTGCTTAGCTACTACGTTATCAGAGCATAACTTTTGTGTTAATAATTTGGCTATTTTTTTTGATTGTGTAAAAACAATTAATTGGCCTTTGTTACTTGTAGCAGTTGTTTGACACTCTGTTGAGGTTTCGATCATAACCGGAAAATGTAAATCATCATTGTATACACTAACTTGACCGCAAACCCACGTAACGACCAATAATAGAAACAAAAATGTAACAATTAACATTTTGTGCAACACAATATTTTTATAATCCAAAGCAATGCCACCCAAAAATAGACGATATAGTGTATTTGAACAATTTCGCTTACCTATTACAACAAGTAATTTTACCTGTTAAATGTAAGAGACTGATTTTAAAAGCAATTTAATAAGAAACTATGAATTTTAATAAGTCCTTCCTATCAACATTAAAAATGAGGACAATTGACCGCATTAGCTTATAGCAACCCCATGAAATATTCATTTAGGAAGTTTTAATGCATAACAATATAAAGTACTCGATATCTTCTGCGCTTTTGATTAGTGCGATATTCACAAGCACTAACTCACACGCTTGGGGTCAAAATGGCCACCGTATTGTAGGGCAGATTGCACAATCTCATATAAGCGAAACAACTAAAGCAGCAATTAAACCTTATTTAGATGGTGAGTCACTTGCGCAAATATCAACGTGGCCTGATGAAATGCGCTCTGCTCCTGGCGACTTTTGGCAAAAGCAATCATCTCGTTGGCATTATATTAATGCAGCACCAGGAAAATCTTTCAGCTTCAATCACGATCACACTAAAAACAAAGAATCTGTAAGTAATATCCTAGAAGGCATTCACTATTCCATGCAAACACTCACTGATAAAAATAGCACCTTAGATGCTAAGCAGTTCAGTTTGCGTTTTTTAGTGCATTTAGTAGGCGATAGCCATCAGCCATTTCATGCCGGTCGAGGTGAAGACAGAGGTGGTAACCGTATTAAGGTTTCATTTTTTAACGAAGAAACAAATCTTCACAGCCTTTGGGATACAAAGTTAGTTGAGAACGAGAACTTGTCGTTTACTGAATACGCTCAATTTATTGATACAAATAACAGCGAGTTAATTGCTGAGTATTTACAAAGCTCACCTAAAACTTGGGTTGAAGAATCACACAATTTAGCAACAAAAATTTATAAGTACACCAACGACGAAGTTGGGTACAGCTACATTTATAACAACACTCCAATTGTTAAAACACGCCTACAACAAGCGGGTATTCGACTAGCTGGACTATTGAACGCCTTATTTGACCCTTCTGCAAAAGAGTTAGAAACGGCACTAAAAATGACGACTGACAAATAAACAGTATTAAATTTATATAACCTACACACGGGAAATCAACATTATGACTAAGCTTCGCCTTTCGAAATTAACTGGAGCGGTAATTTTAGCTCTAGGTGTTTCTACAAGCGCAATGGCTGCTGATACTTCATCTGCAATGCGTGGTAAAATTACAACGCCTTCAGGTGGCAGTGCTGCAAACGTTAAAATTAAAGTAGTTCACCAACCAACGGGAACTATTAGCGAGCTAACTACAAACGAAAGTGGTACGTTTATCGCTAATGGCTTACGTGTAGGTGGTCCTTACATGGTTATCATCGATTCTGATAAGTTTAATGATACAACTGTTGAAAATATCTATCTAAATCTGGGTGAAACATACCGCTTAAGTTCGCAGCTTGCTCCGCTAAACATCGAAAAAATTGAAGTGTCTGGTTATAAGATTGTTCAGCAATCTGGTGGCTCAAGCAGCTCATTTGGTTCTGATACTATTGAAAATATGCCAAGCTTTAACCGCGACATTAAAGATATTGCGCGCTTAAACCCACTTGCCAGTATTAATGGTAATGGCGAGCTAACGTTTGCAGGTAGTAACCCTCGTACCAACGGTTTAACAGTTGACGGTATTGGTCAAAATGATGACTTTGGCTTGAACTTTGGTGGCTACCCGACTTCTCAGCCTCCTGTAGCACTTGATGCTATTGAACAAGTTTCTGTTGATGTATCTCCTTTCTCAGCTTCTAAAGGTAACTTTGGTGGCGGTACTATTAACGCAGTAACAAAGTCTGGTACAAATGAGTTTAAGTTCTCTGGCTTTTATGAGGTCTCTACTCCTGAGATAGCTGGCGATGTCGATAATATTGTACAAGAAGACGATCTTGATGAGCTAGGTCATAAAACTTATTCTACAAATAAAGTAGAGCCGATTAAAACTGAAGAAAGATTTGGTTTTAACGTTGGTGGCGCAATTGTTAAAGACGAACTGTTTTATTTCGTTAACTATTCAGAATGGTCAAGCGAATTAGATCTTGATTACGGCTTTGACGGCTCTGGTGCAGCCAACGAATTTAATACTTCTGAAGCTAACTATAACCGTTTCATCTCTATTTTAAATAATGAATATGGCTTAACTGATTCATTAGCAGGTGCGCCAGAAGATACAAATAAAAACCTGTTAGTTAAGCTAAGCTGGAACGCAAGTGATGACCATCGTTTAGATTTTACTTACCAATGGCAAGACGATCAAGATGAGCGTAACACTAGCACCGGTGGCAATAATATTGTACTAACATCGAACACCTACGCCTACGTAACGAAGTTCAATAACTTTTCAACAAAGCTTTACTCTGATTGGACTGAAGATTTTTCTACTGAAATTGGTGTGTCGTATAAAGATGTTACCTCTGATAGCGCAACTCGCTCAAATCTAGGTAGTATTTCAGTTGATGAAGATGGTCGAAATGGCCCTTCTTACAACTTTGGTACAGATCAATATCGTCATGCTAACCGCTCTGAAACGCAAAATTTAACTTTTACACTCGATGCTACCTATTTAATGGATGAGCATGAAATAAACTTTGGTGCTCAATATGAGTCACTTCGTTTATATAACTTATTTGCTGAAAACTCTCTTGGCACGTGGAAGTTTGATAGCTTAGAAAATTTTGAAAACCGTGAAATTGGTTCTTATGATTTCTCTTATCAGAATGCTTACACTAATGATTCAGCTGATACAGCATATGATGTAAGACGTAACCAACTAGCACTCTACATTGAAGACACTTTTTATGTAGGTGACGATTTAGAAGTTACAGCAGGTGTTCGTTATGAACGTTTATCATCAGATGATAAACCAACTCTAAATGAAAATTTTGCGAATACGTATGGCTTTACTAACCAAGAAAATCTAGATGGTCTAGACATTATACTTCCTCGCGTTGGCTTTAAATACTACGTAACAGAAGCCCTTACTATTAACGGTGGTATTGGTCGCTTCCAAGGTGGTATTCCAAATGTTTGGTATAACAACTCATTCCAAAGCGATGGTATTACATTAGTATCTGCTCCTAACGATGTAATTAACGACTACTATGCAAATAACACTGCCGATATTACTCAGGTGCCTGATGAAATTAAAAACTCATTAGAACAAGGTGCTGGTAGCGTTGCTTATATCGACCCTGATTTTAAATTGCCTTCAAGCATCCGCACCCAAATAGGTTTTGAATATGAGTTTGATTCTGAACTATTAGGTGATGGCTTTAAATGGCAAGCAGAGATTGCTTATCATAAAAAAGAGAATGAGGCGGTATGGCATAATACATCTATTAACCCAATCGGTATTGCAGCTGATGGTGAACGCGTCATAAATGAAACTATTTATAGTGGCTCTTTAGCTGATAACGCTGACATAGAAATGACGAATTCATCTGATGATGGACGTTCAATTATTATTTCAACAGGTATTGCTAAACAGTGGGATAATGGCCTGTTTGTATCGGCAAGCTATGCTCACCAGGATGTTACCGAGTCATCAGCCGGTTCAGCTTCTCAAGCGGAAGGTAACTACAAGCATAATATTACAGTAAATCGTAATGAAGATATTGCAGCACGTGGTTTTTACGAAGTTGAGCATAGCTTTAAAATCAACTTAGCATATAACACAGAGTTTTTTGAAGGGTATGCGACTAAGTTTAACGTGTATTTTGAACGTCGTTCAGGTCGTCCATTTAGTTATACAATGAACATGTATAAAGACAGTGATTTGGGTGATACGAGTAGTTTCTTCAGTAATGGTGCTTACTTACCATATATACCTACAGGTGCTGATGATCCAAATGTAAACTGGGATGAATCAGGTATGACTTGGGCTGAGTTAGAACCATTACTAGAGCGTGCTGGTATATCTCAGCGTGGTGGTATTTTAGGTAAAAATACAGCAACTCAACCTTGGGTTACTACGATGGACGTTAGCATTAAGCAAGAAATACCAGGCTTTGCTGAAGGTCACACTGGTGAGGTTTATCTAATGATTGATAATTTCGCAAACCTTCTAAACAGCGACTGGGGTGTAGAAAAACGCTTAGGTTACTCTAACCAAACTATTTATGACTTTGGTGGCCTTGATGACCAAGGCAGATATAAAATAGACAACAGCTTTGGCGGTGCAGATGTGCGTAATTACTCACAAATCAATTCATCGTCATCAGCTTGGCAGGCTAAAGTTGGTATTAGCTACAAGTTTTAAGCCTTAATAGGTAAGTAATAACACATTAAGTTAATTGTTAACAAAACCCATTGCAAATTTGTAATGGGTTTTTTGTTTTTCACACCCCAATTTCACATGTTTGTCATAAAGCCCACGTAATATATACCCCGATATAGAGTTATTGCTCAAAAAAACACTCAAATAGACAAAAATAGTACTATTTATTAAAAATATATTGCAGTTGTATTTTATTTGTAACGAATAAATAAGGTACACTAGTAACGGATTTTGAATAAATGAACTTTAACTGTTTATTTTGAAAAATTTTAAAATAAAAATATAAAAATTTAATTAATAACTACACGGGAAAATTAAATGAAAACTCAATTACGCAAAACAGCTCTTTCACTTGCTATTGCAGCATGTGTTGGTGTAAGTGGCGCTGCAATGGCTAACGAAACGACCTCTGCAATTAAAGGTCAAGTAATGGGGCCTAACGGCAACCCAGCAGCCGGCACTAAAGTAACAATTTTACACGTACCTTCTGGATCAGTAAAAACAACTGAAGTAAATGACGCTGGTTATTTTACAGCTAAAGGCCTGCGAGTTGGCGGTCCTTATAAAGTAATTGTTGATTCAGATGTATATGCAGACCAAGAATTCAATAACATTATTCTTAATATTGGTAACGATTATCCAGTAAACGTTTCTCTTGAGTCACAATCAAGCATGGAACAAATCGTAGTTTCTGGCGCGCCAATTAGCTCTATGTCTGGCGGTACTGGTCCGGCGTCTACTTTCACACTTACAGATCTAGAGAATCAGCCTGCTATTAACCGTGATTTAAAAGATATCATTCGTGTTGATCCACGAGTAGCAATAGATGATAGCCGCGGCACTATTAACTGTGGTGGCGGTAATCCAAAATTTAATAGTTTAACGCTAGACGGCGTTCGTATGAACGATAACTTCGGCTTAAGCTCAAATGGTTACCCTACTATTCGCGCACCTTTTTCTTTTGATTCAATTGAGCAAGTAGCTGTAGAACTTGCACCATTTGATGTTCAGTACGGTGGATTTACAGCGTGTAACATCAATGCTGTAACTAAATCTGGCGGCAACGAAATTCATGGTGGCGTGTTTTTCGATTACACAAATGATTCAATGAAAGGTGATAAAATTGAAGGCGAAGACGTTGATAACGGTAGTTATAATGAAAAACGCTACGGTTTTAATGTTGGCTTACCTCTAATTAAAGATTCATTATTTTTATATACTTCATATGAAAAGCTAGAAGGGGTAGCACAATTCAATTATGACCCTTTAGGTTCAAGTGTTTCTGAAAGCGACTTAGCTCGTATCCAACAAATTTCACAAAATGTGTATGGTTATGATGCAGGTACCACTCCTTCGAGTGCACCTGTAGAAGATGAAAAAATATTAATTAAATTAGATTGGAACATTAACGATTCTCACCGTGCTAACTTAGTTTATAACTATAATGACGGCTTTACATTATCTCAATCAGATACTGGTTCAACTCGCCTATCGTTAGATAGTCACTTTTATGAGCAAGGTGCAGAATTTACTTCAATCATCGGTTCAATATACTCAGACTGGAATGACGATTTTTCAACTGAAGTTCGTTTAGGTAAATCGGAACTAGATGCACGTGTTGAATCACTTGATGCTGCAAGCAGCTTTGGTGAATTCCAAGTAAACACATCGGATGGAGGTCGAGTATATTTAGGTCCAGATGATTCTCGTCAATCAAACGATTTAAATTACGATACAACTACATTTAAACTTGCTGGTACTTACTACCTTGACCAGCACACGATAACAGCTGGTTACGAGTATGAAGAGCTAGAAGTATTTAACCAATTCGTTCAACACACGCAAGGTGAATGGAGTTTTGCAAGTATTGATGATTACGAAGCAGGAATTGCAAGTGCAATTTTCTACAATAATGCCGCAGGTACGAATAATGCTGCAGATGCCGGCGCTAGCTTCTCATATGCTCAACATACTTTTTATATTCAAGATGAATATAGCTTCTCAGACATTGATGCATCACTAACGTTTGGTCTTCGTTACGACAGTTACACTAGCGATGACAAGCCTACTTTAAATGAAAACTATACTGCACGTTATGGTTTCAGTAACCAATCAACATTTGATGGTGTGGATTTAGTTCAACCACGTATTGGCTTTGAATGGTATGCAACTGATGCACTTGAAGTTCGCGCAGGTTTGGGCTTATTTTCAGGTGGTAATCCGAATGTGTGGTTATCTAACTCATATTCAAACGACGGCATCACAAATATTAGCGCAAATCAGTTTGGATCTATTGATTTATTTGCTACACCAAATGTGAATGGTGGAAAACCAGGTTTTGATGTACCACAATCACAGTTTGATAAAGTAGCTAACACAGTAATTGGTTCTGGAGATAGCTTTACGAACGCCGTAGCTTCTGATTTTGAAATCCCATCGGAATGGAAATATTCAGTAGGGGCTACTTATACAACAGAAGACGAATATGTAATCTCATTAGATTATCTCTACACCAAAAAGCGTGATGCAGCAACGTTAATGGACCAAGCCCTTACTGACAGTGGTACTACTACTTTTGATGGTCGTCCAATTTTAACCTCTATTGAAGGACGTGACGGTGATTTACTTTTAACAAATGTTAATGGTGACAGTGGTGAAACTTCAATTATCTCTGCAGCTGTAAGCAAAGCATTCGATAACGGTATTAAAGTACAACTATCATATGCTTATACAGATGCTGATGATGTTAACCCAATGACAAGTTCAACAGCGAGCTCTAACTACGGTAACTTGGCAACGTCTAACCCGTTAGATCCTGGTGTATCTTCATCAGATTATGAAATACCTCATCGCTTTACATTAAACCTTGCTTACACACATGAATTTATCGATGGATATAGCACTCGCTTTAATTTATTTGGTGAAGCATACAAAGGCTTGCCTTACAGCTTCACATTTAATGGTAACGATGAAGATACATTTGGTGATTTTAATTCAAATGATTCTCGCCAACTACTTTATGTACCGTTAGTAAACGATCCTAACGTTGTTTATAACATGTCAGCAGATGAGATTAATGAATTTAATGAGTTCATTGCATCTGAAGGATTAAAACGTGGTGAAATTTCAGGTCGTAACGCGCAAAACTCTGATTGGTTTGTTAAGTTTAACTTTAAGCTAACTCAAGAAGTACCTGGGTTCATGGATGGCCATAAAGGTGAAGCATTCTTCGTAATCGATAACTTAACTAATATGTTAAACGATGATTGGGGTGTACTGAAAAAAGGTCCTTTCGTTGGTGCTCGTATGATTTCAACAGATATTGATGACCAAGGCCGTTACGTTTATTCAAACTTTAACGGGAATAACGCAAGCACCACAACTCAACGTGATGCATCTCTTTGGGAAATGCGTGTAGGTGTTCGTTACACTTTCTAATTTAGAACTGTAGCCTAAAACATCTTTTAAAAGCCCACTTTGGTGGGCTTTTTTATGCCTTTAATTTGTTATTTAACTTTTCAAAAATACCCACTAACACTTCGTATTCTTCGTTGGTTAAAGTATTCAGTAATTGTTTTTCCCAATTCAGTGCATCGGGTGCTATTTGCTCATATAAGTTTTGCCCTGCTTTGCTCAGTACAAGTAAGGCCGCGCGTTTATCTTGTGCATTTAACTCACTTTTCACTAAACCTTTATCTATTAAAACTTTTACCGCACGCGACACTGTCGACTTGTCCATATTTGCTTGCGTGCATAAATCCTTTGCGTTGCTCTGACCATATTGCGCTAAATTAGCAAGTATTCGCCACTGCGGAATATTTAAACCGTATTTAGTTTGATAAACCTCGGCAAAGTCATTACTTACACGTGTTGCTACATTCGTTAATTGATAAGGTAAAAAAGTTGCTAAATCAATTTTCATTTTTAGTTATCCCAGCTTTATAAGGCTTACTTTAGTGTTCATTAATATTTACACGGATGCGTAGTTGCACATTTGATATTAGTCTCACTTGAGAGTATCTTAACTGAAATAAAAATAATATTAAACCAACCCCCTCTCACAGGAGTCAGTAATGGCGACACAATTAAGTTATATGACCGGTTTTGGTAATGAATTTGAAACACAAGCGCTACCCGGTGCACTGCCAATAGGACAATTTAGCCCACAAAAAGTTAAATATGATTTATACACAGAGCAATTTAGTTCGACTGCATTTACGGCTCCTCGCGCTTCAAATCGTCGCACTTGGTTTTACCGCCTTCGTCCGTCTGTAGTGCAAGGTGATTACCAAGCAATTGATAACGGCCTAATAAGAACAGCCCCAATCACTGAAGCCGTAACACCACCAACAATGCTACGTTGGAATCCTATTGATATGCCTTCACAGCCTACTGATTTTATTGATGGGTTAGTAACGATGGCTGCTAATGGCAGTGCTAATGGGCAATCTGGTATTGGCATTCATGTATATGTCGCTAATCAGTCAATGCAAGGGCGTTACTTTTGCAATGCCGATGGCGAAATGTTGTTTGTCCCTCAGCAAGGTGAGTTATTAATTCACACCGAGTGCGGTAAGTTAAGCATTAAACCAGGTGAAATTGCTGTAGTTCCCAGAGGAATTAAGTTCTCTGTTGATTTAATTGATAATACAGCCCGTGGTTATATTTGTGAAAATTATGGCCATGCGTTAGAGCTTGCAGAGCGAGGACCTGTTGGTGCAAACGGTTATGCCAACGACAGAGACTTTCAATACCCTGTAGCGGCCTTTGAAGATAAAGAAGGTGACTTTGAGCTTGTTTCTAAATTTAACGGTAATTTATTTAGCTGTGAAATTAAGCACTCTCCTTTTGATGTGGTTGCATGGACGGGTAATAGTGCGCCCTATAAATACGACTTATCGCGTTTTAATGTAATGAATACAGTGAGCTTTGATCACCCCGACCCATCTATATTCACTGTACTAACCTCTCCTTCTGCTACTGAGGGTATGGCAAATGTCGATTTTGTGATATTTCCACCGCGTTGGATTGTAGCCGAAAATACATTTCGCCCGCCGTATTATCACCGCAATATTATGAGTGAATTTATGGGCTTGATTGAAGGTGTGTATGATGCAAAAGAGCATGGTTTTGTACCTGGTGGCGCAAGTTTGCACAATTGTATGTCGCCACATGGACCTGAAGCCGACGTATTTGAAAAAGCCTCAAACGCTGAGCTTACACCACAAAAATATGAAAACACATTGGCCTTTATGTTTGAGTCGCGCTATATAATTTCACCGACAAAATATGCATTAGAAGGTAAAGAGCGCCAACCAAATTACACCGATTGCTGGCGCACAATTAAAAAACAATTTACAGGTTCACAGGATTAATTATGAAATTATACAGCTACTTTCGCTCATCAGCGGCTTATAGAGTGCGTATAGCGCTTAACTTAAAAGCAATCGATCATGAACTTGCTATTGTTAACCTTTTAAAATCGGAGCAGCTTGGGAAAGAATACTTAGCGACTAATCCGCAAGGCTTACTACCGGCACTTGAAACCAATGATGGTGTTTTAGCACAATCGCTTGCAATACTTGAGTGGCTAGATGAAACTTATCCGCAATCGCCATTAATTACAGGGACTGCGTGGCAAAAGTCGCAAATAAGAAACTTAAGCTTTGCCATTGCTTGCGATATTCATCCTGTTAATAATTTACGCGTGCTGAAGTATTTATCAAACGAATTAGGTGTTGATGACGAGGCTAAAAATAAATGGTATCGACATTGGATAGAAATGGGTTTTGAAAAAATAGAACTGATGCTAAACGAAAATAATGGCTACTGCTTTGGTGACCAACCAACACTTGCTGACATTTGTTTAGTGCCGCAAGTATTTAATGCAATTCGTTTTAACGTAGATATGAGCGCTTATCCAAAAATTGCAGCCATTTACGAACATTGTAATAAATTAGCTGCATTTAATGACGCTGCACCGCAAAATCAACCCGATGCAAATTAAGCTAATTTAGATTAACTTTGTAGCGCGCTATGAATAACCGTAACGTGCTCAATTAAATCTAAGCCCAGATCAGTTAAATATCCGCCATCTGGGCTATCTATAATCCCTTTTTCAAATAAACGTTGCGCTGCGCTAAGTAAGCTTGGCTCTGCGTCTGAATGTAATTTAATACCCTGCATTTTACTGTCGCGAGGAAACTTTGCTAATAGTGTGAATTCTTCGATCATTGTTTGATTAAATTGCATTGTGTGCACCTTTTTATTGTTCTGTGAATAACTAAGTTTATACTTAAAATCACTTTGTGTACTTTACACTAGCACGTTTTTTAGCTTAATGTATTATTTTTAACCCTCCCTATTTAAAGGCCTTTAATGCGTAACTTTTTAATACTATGTTTTTGTTTTAGCAGCTTATCGTATTCAATACTTAGTGAAGCAACAACGCTAAAAACCCATTCAATTATTGATGCAAACCAGTTTGTAAATGAAGAAGCTAACTGTTGGTACGACAACAAACGCTATAGCGAAGGCGCATTAATACAAGTTCATTCTTTTACACTTTTGTGTGGTGCTAAAACACCCCAACACAGTAACAGCCAACTCATTTGGCTTAAAATAGATAAGCAAGGTAATGCTATTTACCCAACAGCTCCTAAAACAATCACTGTGAATTAGCGCTAAAAGCTGATTTAAGCTACAATGCATGCAGTTTAAATAAGTAGTATGGCTATGAATAATCAACCTAAAAACCCTCTACATGGGGTAACATTAGAACAAATACTTGTTGAGTTAGAACAACGACTTGGCTGGAGAACACTTGGCGAGCAAGTAAAAATTAAATGTTTTACTGATCAACCCAGCATTAAATCGAGTTTAAAGTTTTTGCGTAAAACGCCTTGGGCTCGCGATAAAGTGGAAGCACTTTATATTCACACTATAAATAATAAGCCTATTCGTAGACCAAAAAGTGCACCAAGAGAAACATCTTCTCAAGCGCCGGATACAACAGGGTTTGTTTGGCCATCAATTAAAAAGTGATGTAAAAAAAGGAGCTAATTTAGCTCCTTTTTTGATTATAACTTGCGCGATTTATTGCTCTTTGCAAATCACATTTAATGAAGCCGGCTCAATAGTAATAACCAGTTTTTGAGCGGTTTTAACTTCACCATCTAGTACGTACTTAAGCTCTCCTTCGCCTGTAACCTCTACTCTTTTGGCATTTGTATGGTGAGAGTTTATAGCTAAATGTGTTTGCGTTAAGCTACTAAACATCAGCTCTGCAATACTTAGTACTGTGGTTGAATCTTCATTATTTGGTGTTAACCAATTTATATCGAGTAGCCCGTCACTATGATCAGGTTGCCCGCCACCTTGAGCCAATAACGTTGTAAAAGGCGCAGCATTGGCTACAATAAAACTATTAGTACATATTTCTTTTGGCTCATTATCATCGAGTTTTACTTTAAGTAACTGCGATTTTTGCTCGCCAAACGCTTCAAAAAAACCATTTAAATAGGCAAGTTGCCCCGACTTATTTTTCGACTCTCTATCTGCTTTTTCTATCATTGATTGCTCAAAACCAATACCCGCGAGCAGTAGTACTAATTCATTATTACAATAAGCAGTATCTATTATGCTTGTTTGACCATCTATAATTAAGTCACAAGCCTGTTCAACAGGAATAAATTTAGAGGTAATACCCATCAATACATGCGCAAGGGCGTTTGCAGTCCCCATAGGGATGATGCCTAGTTTACATTGTGTATTTACAAGTACGCTTGCAACTTCGGCCACCGTACCATCTCCCCCGCATGCGATAATAATATCCGGATTTTGCGCAATTTCCTGTTTAGCCAGCTCAATACCGTTAACTTCTTTTGTAGTAGTGAGTACTTTCAGATCGTAATAATCCGATAGCCGCGCAACAATTAAGTGCTCTTTTTCTTCCCATAATCGTGTACCAGATACAGGGTTTGCAATTAAAACGGCTTTGTTTTTAATCAGTAATTCGCCTTTTTTATGTCGCTTAGCTAAATGGCGAAGTTGATGCTTATTTAAATTTGCGGTTTCGCGGGTTTCTTTTATTTGTGCAAGTACTTCATGCACATCTGCATTTTTGTTTTGGCTCAGTAAATAAGCCGCCATGACAAAAACAGAGCGCCCACGCCCTAAAGCACAATGAACGACTACGCGATGGTCTTCTTTAATATGGTGATGAATCCAATTAATAGCCTGATTTAACTGAGAATGGGTAGGAATACTATGATCGAGCACCGGAATGTTTAAATAATTAATATTCTCTTGTGTTGAACTCCACTCGAGCCCGTCGAATTCACACGTAACATCTAAAATCGCCGTAATCCCGTTATCTTTTAATGTGTCTATATCTGAGGGAAATAATCGGCAAGCTAAAAATAGGTTTTCGTTTATTTGTTGAATGGGCGGCACTTTATCGCGCTTACGTGACCAGGCATTATAAATTTGCACACCGAATAAAAATGGCACAAACGCCCACCGTATATAAAATGGGATCACCCCATTTTCACGCTTTCTAAATATTTTTGCTGTATTAAAAATATACGCGGTACTCACTAATAAAAGTGACAGCGCAGTCCAATAAAAAACAATAGCAAAATAAACAGAGTTCACTTCCCAACCAATAAAAATAAGCAGTAGTGCTAATAGTGAATAACTAATTGCAGCCCACATAGTCTCTCCTTTGTGAAAATAATGCCGATTTATAATCTTAATTTAAACGGCTTTAAGTAGTCTTTTGCAAATATCACGCCATATAAATGCCATTTAAAATTCAAACGAGAACAGTAGGTCATTGATATCTATAGTAATTAATAAACTAAAATCCACTACAGACCGCTCTTTGTGCATTTTTTACAAACATGTGAATAAATTATACTTACACGTCTAAATTTCAAACACTGATCGGTTATTGCTTGTACTTACGTATAAAGCAGCTAATCTAAAAGGCAATTAAATTTTTTTGCATCCAAATCACACCCTCAACCGTTTACTCAATGATAATAAGAAAAACAGGACCCCTATGGATAATGATGATTTACTCCCTCTTTTGTGCGCAACAGCACAAGGAGACAAAAATGCTTTCTCAAGTTTATATCAACAAACTAGCGGCAAACTGTTTGCTATTAGCTTAAATATGCTCACTAACAGAGCTTATGCGGAAGAGGCACTACAAGACGCTTTTATAAAAATTTGGCATAACGCATCTGAATATAACGCCTCTAAAGGCACCGTTATTAGTTGGATGATAAGTATAGTCAGATACAGAAGTCTTGACTTACTTCGCTATCACAAAGTACGAAAAGAGCAGTCGTTAGGCGATGACGAATATGAAAATGAAAGTATCGACGTTAATTACGATGAAGAAACGAAACTGGTCAATTGTATCGAACAGCTTGAGCCGCAACAAAAACAAGCTATTCACTTAGCTTATTATAAGGGGCTGAGTCATAGCGAGTTAGTGGATCATATAGAAACGCCATTAGGTACAGTTAAAAGCTGGATCAGGCGTGGGCTTATGCAGCTACAAAGGTGTTTAACATTATGAATTATAATAAACCCGAACTATTAGACGCGCTTGCTGGTCAGTACGTGCTTGGCACACTTAGAGGGCTTGCCCGAAAGCGTTTTCAGCGTCTGTTACTTAACTCAAATCAAGCACGTGAAGCAACAAATATGTGGGAGCAAAACCTAAACAACTTAGCGAGTGCTATTACACCGCAAACGCCACGTGACGATGTATGGGTAAATATACTACAGCGTATTGAGAACAGACCACAAACAAGTAAAACAGTCATACATACCAAGCCTTCAATTTGGCGTACATGGTCTTTTGTGGCAACTGCCGCATGCATTGTTTTAGCCTTTTTGGTTATTCAGCCTAGTACCAATGTTATGCAAACTCAGCAAATTGCTTTGGTTCAAAATCAAGATAAACAATCATTGTGGTTTATTGATGTAAGCGAGCAAGGGCTCTCAATTAAAGCTAGCAGCCAATTGGTTGCTCAAACTAATAAAGATTATGAGCTGTGGATGATTTTAAAAGGTCAAGATGCACCTATTTCATTGGGTTTACTGCCCAAGCAAGGCAGTAAAATATTATTTAAAGATAACCGCTTCAACGCAAGTGATATCGCATTGTTAGCAGTGAGCTTAGAGCCTATTGGTGGCTCACCAAATGGCTCTCCCACTGAAGTGCTTTACACCACAGAGCTGGTACTTTTATAACCCGACTTTCATGACTAAAGTTGGCTGTTTACTTAAAGCAGCCAACCTACTCTCTAACTTTTTTAACAAAAAATAAAATAATTTAACTTTTTTGCATCCAATTTAAATCTCGCCCCGTTATTAGCTATGACTTCAATCAAAACTAAAGGACAAAGTCATGAAAGCTTTAACTCCATCAATACTCGCAGTAGTAATATGTAGTACGTTTGTAAGTGCACCAAGTGAAGCATCTAGCCACAGAGAAGCGCCAAATATAAGCCGTTTCCCGACTTTAGATTCTACCGATTTTTATGTATTTAATAGTTACGAGCAAGGTCGTGATGATTACGTCACATTAATTGCTAATTACATCCCGCTGCAAGATGCCTACGGCGGTCCTAATTACTTTGCAATGGACCCAGATGCTACCTACAGCATTCATATAGATAACGACGGCGATGCTGTTGAAGATATTACATTTGCGTTTAACTTTAAAAGCATGCTTCCTAATGATAACCAAGGTGTGCAATTAACTGTTGGACCTGAAGGTAATCAACGCACCGTGTCTGTACCGCTTAAAAATGTAGGCGGTGTATCTGCCGGAGATAACAGCGCTGCAAATTTTAGCGAATCATACACAGTAAGCATGATAAGCGGCGCGCAGCGTACTGGCGAAACAACGGTATTAAATAACACTGCATCAAGCTCCAGCACATTTTCTAAACCGCTTGATTATGTGGGTAATAAAACATTTGGTTCAATGAGCGATTATCAAACTTATGCTGACCAATTTGTGTATCAGGTTTCAATTCCTAACTGTGAAAGCATGGCACAAGTTTTTGTAGGGCAACGTAAAGACCCATTTGTAGTTAACCTAGGTAAAACATTTGATTTAGTAAACTATGTACCTGTAGAGGGTGATAGCGCCCCAGGTGCTGGTGACGGCGGTGGTTTTCCTGGTGGCATAACACAATCAGCTGATAACGACGACCTTGCAGATAAAAACGTAACATCAATCGCTATCGAAATACCTAAAAGCTGTATTGTTGGTGAAGGTAATGGCGTAATAGGTTCGTGGACAACAGCAAGCCTACCTCAAGCTCGCGTATTAAATCCTAATGCTAAATTTGCTAATAATGGTGTTAATGGTGGTGCTTTAACACAAGTTTCACGCTTGGGTAGCCCGCTTGTAAACGAGCTTGTAATTGGCATTAAAGACAAGGACACATTCTCCACTGCTCACCCTAAAGATGATGCACAATTTTTAGATTATGTATCTCACCCAGCACTACCAGAGTTATTAAACATTTTGTTTAAAGATGCTGTTAATACGACCCTTGGCGCAAACTTAGAAACACTGGCACCCACAAACTTCCCGCGTACTGATTTAATCACTGCATTTTTAACAGGTTTTGCAGGCGTTAATCAGCAAGCAACTGTAACACCTTCAGAAATGCTGCGTTTAAATACAGGCATTGCAGCAACAGCGCAAGCTGATCAATCTGCATTTGGTGTAGCGGGTAATGATTTAGCCGGCTTCCCAAATGGTCGTCGCCCGGGTGATGATGTGGTTGATATTGCACTTCGTGTTGTGATGGGTCGTTTATGTCATCCGATTCCTGTAAATGGTGAAGACACTGATTTAGGACTTTGTGCACCAGAGGATGCTAATACAGGCACAGTGCCATTTACAGACGGCGCACCTATTGATGCAACAATGATGGACTCAACATTCCCATACCTTGCAACACCACTTGCTGGCTCTAAATAAGGAGTAAAATAATGCGTAATTTAAAAACTAGCCATATTTGTGTTCTCCTCAGTGCATTAACATTGGGAGCATGTAGTAGCGATGATGATAAAAAACAGCCTACACCGGTTGTAAACACAGCGCCTACCGCAAGTGATGCAATGCTAACTACACAAACTGAGGTAAGCATTACCGATATGCTTAGCGCAACCGACAATGATGGCGATTCGCTTACTTATTCGTTAACAAGTGAGCCAACTCTTGGAACTGTTACCGTTAATAGCGACGGTAACTTTACCTATACACCAAATAAAGAAGTGACAGGTTCAGATAGTTTTATGTTTGGTGTAAGTGATGGCGTTAATTCGCAAGTAACTGCAACAGTAAACATTACAATTGACGCACTACAAGTCGACTTTGCTCAATTTGCAACCGATGCATTTAATCAAGCGCCAAATGCAGAGCCGTTAACTGTTAACGGTCGGGTGTTTACAAACACAGATACCGATGTTGATGGATTAATTTCAACAAACGGTAACTAACCAAGTAATTAAGCTGACAGGCCATGGATGGCTTTTTTCAAAGGATATTTATAATGCATTTATCAATTTTTAAGTCCGTCGCATTTATAACTTTATGCCTAACGACCTTTGCATTAAGCGCTGCGCCTTTTACCCCAAAAGATGATGCAGTTATTGCTAACAGTAATTCAACGCTTAGTGCTTCTCTGTCTGTTGAGGAGATAAATACATTAGTCACTAACAGCCAATATGTAGGCCAAACAGAGCGTTTACAGGGGCTACTTAAAACCCGTTTAGCCCAGCTATATGAACAAACACCCTCATCTCAAATTGGTTACTTATATGCTCGCGTTTTACAAAAAGAGCACCTTTTCAACGAAGCTATTGATATTGCTAACAACGTTTTGATTAAAGAGCCACAGCATAGTAATAGCCATTTATTGCTAGCCAATATATTTATGACTCAAGGTAAGTTTGCACAAGCAAAAAAACACTGCGTCGCTTTAATTGGGCAAGTAAGTACTATTACTGCTAGCACCTGTGTACTTGATGTTCAAAGCCAACATGAAAGCGTTTTAGACAGCTACCAAGCATTAGTAAAAATTATAAATAATAATCAAACTAGCCTAGCTACAAACCATGTTTTAAGTGAAATGAGCTATCGTTTAAATAACTACAAACAAGCATTGTCTCACTTACAAAGTGTAGATTTAGTTCAAGCCCCTGTGAGCCTAATTGTTTTATGGGCCGATATTCAAATTGCTCTAAACCAACCACAACAAGTATTAAATACATTAAGCGTACTGCTTCCTGATAAAGGTAATTTAGAGGACGCTATTTTGCTAAGACTTTCAATCGCAGAAAAAAAACTGAATAAACGCGATAAAAAATGGCAAAATACAATAGCGCAAAGAGTTACGCTACGAGAGCTTCGTAAAGATTCTTTTCATGCAAGTGACTTAGCTAAATATTACCTTGATGTACAACCAAATCGCGAAAAAGCACTTTACTGGGCTCATATTAATTGGCAGCAGGCTAAAATGAGCACCGATGAGCAATTACTTATTCAAGCAAAAGCGATGCAACGAGATACACTATGAAAACGCCTTATCTATTTATACTCACTTTAATGCTGTGCATTTTTTCAACTTACAGCTTTGCCCATCAACTAAGTACAAGTTATATAACCTTAAATAGCGAAAACAATAACGACACCAGCAAAAATCTATACACGGGTACTTGGCAAATAAATATTGCCGACTTAGAGCACGCAGTGCCTCTGGATTTAGATAAAAACGGCCAAATTTCGTGGACAGAAATAAAAGCAAAACGCAGCTCAATTAATAACTTCATTAAAGAAAATTTAAATATCACGCAAAGCGCGCAAATATGCCCTTTAAAAAGTGAAGGTATCTATCAGCTAGATAACCATTTTAACCAACCTTATTTAGTGATTCCGCTGCAGTTTAGCTGTGATGACAATGAAGCAATCACCCTTTCCTACTCCGCTTTTTTTAAAACTGATGCTAACCATAAATCCATCGTAAATATTAACGGTGTATCTCGTGTATTTAATATCAATGAGGCACAACAAACGTTCAGCTTTGAACAAACAAGTTATTTAAGTACCTTTAATCAATACGTTTACCAAGGTGTTTTACATATTTGGATTGGTATTGATCATATTTTATTTTTAATCGCTTTGTTACTTACCTGTGTTTTAAAACGCAGCGATAAAGCATGGCAAGGTATTAGCTCTAAAAAACACATTATTAAACACACAGCATGGATAGTAACCGCGTTTACGCTTGCGCATTCTATTACGCTTACCGCCACCGCTATGAACCTTGTATCACCAAATAGTCGCTGGGTAGAGCTTGGAATTGCTATATCTGTTTTATTTGCAGCATTAAATAATGTGTGGCCGTTGGTACTTCGTTTAGGTTGGCTTACTTTTGCTTTTGGTTTACTACATGGTATGGGATTTGCGAGCGTACTTGGCGAACTTGGCCTGTCGAGCGACTATCAACTGCTCAGTATTTTGGCGTTTAATTTAGGCGTCGAAATCGGTCAACTTAGTATACTACTGATAGCCTTACCAATACTCATTTATGTACGACACTACACTTGGTATAAAAAATGGTTAATGCCAATGGGCTCCGTTGCTATCGCAATTGTTGCACTTCAGTGGTCAATCGAGCGTTTTTAAATAGTATAAATAAAAAAGCTAGCCAAAATATTGGCTAGCTTACTTTTGGTTATTTATTTTTAGCGTTACTACGCTTTATCAAATGGCATCAGTAATGTTTTCATCGCAGGGCGAAGTGCTATGAGTACCGTTTCTTCGGTTAGCTCAGGGTAGAGTAACTTTCTAAGTAATAACCCTGCCATCATCGAAAAAATAACATTAATTCGGCTTTCAAGTTCACGCTCATCAATGTCTTTGAGCGCACTTCGCTCGCTTGTTAAAAGCTGCCTCATGCGCCCTCTTGCTTGAATATCGGTTTCACGCAAAAGAGTAGCGACTTTAATATTACGACCCGCTTCTGCCATCATATCTAAATCGATAACACACGAGCCTGTATCCATGTGTCTTTGCACGCCAATATTTAAGCCATCTAAAAGAGCCGCCAAAACATCACCAGGGTGATCTTCAAACTTTTGAAAGATAGAGAACATTTCTTCCATGTCTTTTTCAATAATGCTTTCTATAATAGCTTCTTTGCTTTCAAAGTAATTATAAATATGGCCTGCACTCATCCCTGCCGTTTTAGATATTTCTGCCATACCTGCACCGTGGTAACCTTTACGGCGAAAACACTCTGCAGCAGCTGTTAAAATTTGCTCACGCCTAGCAAGTGCTATCGCGGGATCTGTTTGCCTTTTTGCTTTAGGCTTCATGTTCAACTCCACTACCAAGTCATAAACTCAGTAAAGCAAGAGCTATAAATAGTCTCGCTATATAAATATGTAATGCGGCTTTAAAAGCCGCAAATATTATTTCTCTTCCTGAGTTGTTTCACTGGCTACTTTCCATCCGCCACCAAGCGCTTTGTACAAGTTAATTTGACTCGCAAGATACGCTTGCTGACCCGCAATTAACTGTTGCTGCGCGCCGTACCACGTACGCTGAGCATCAAGTACCTGCAAGTAGCTATCTGCCCCTTTTTCGTAACGCATTTTTGATAAATCAAACGTGATTTGTCGACTACTTATAAGCATATCAAGGGCACTTAATTGCTCTTGGTAACCTTCTCTATCAGCAAGTGCATCGGCAACTTCGCGAAACGCATTTTGAATTTTTTGCTGATACGTTGCCACTGCAATTTCTTGATCTGCTTTTGCTACATCAAGATTTGCTTGGTTACGTCCCATATTAAAAATAGGTAAGCTAATTGTCGGCACAAAACTCCATGTCCCCGAGCCTGAATCAAACAAGCCACTTAAGTCACTTGAAGCAGACCCCGCGTTGGCTGTTAAGCTTATGCTTGGATAAAACGCCGCTCGAGCAATACCAATATTGGCATTAGCAGCAAGCATTAAATGCTCAGCGGCTTTAATATCAGGGCGCTGTGATAGCAGATCAGACGGTAAACCAACGGGTACTTCTGGCATACTGATCAAGTTAGTCAGGTCTTTATTAGGCAGTAAATCAGCTGAAACAGATTTACCTACTAATAAATCTAAGGCACTTTTATCACGCTTTAACAAACGTTTGTACGTTGCTATGTCTACTTTTGCCGTAGCAACTGTGCTTTTAAGCTGCTCAAGGGTAATTGAAGACGTCGCACCTAAATCAAAGCTTTTTTGCGTAAGAGATAATGACTCTTGCTGAGAGGTAAGCGTTTCTTTTGCAAGCTCTAGCAGTTGCAAATCAGTTGCATAATTTAGCCACGCATTTGCCAACTCAGAAATTAAAGACACCTGCGTGCTGTATTGGCTAAGCTCTGTAGAGTATAAGTTTTGCAGTGCTTGCGCTGATTGATTGCGTACTTTGCCCCAAATATCTAACTCATAAGAGGTAATACCCACTGTTGCACTGTATTGCGAGCTAATAGCTGCATCGCCAGTACCTGATAAGTCAGCCGGTAAACGCTGGCGCGTACCAGATGCATTTAAATCAAGGGATGGATACAAAGCAGAGTCTTCTATTTGATATAAACCACGCACACGCTGCACATTAAGCACTGCAATTTGCATGTCTTTGTTATGCTCAAGGCTTTGACTAATTAACGTTTGTAGTTTTTCGTCATTAAAAAACTGCTGCCAATTTAATTGCTGCGCAGCGCTTTGCCCAGTACCTGATGCATAAGCATCAGATACTGGTAGAGCAAGATCTTTTTGCTCTGGCGCTAATTGGCAACCACTTAGCACCAATAAAGCAATTGCACTTAGGCTGAATGTTTTAATGCTCATTCTGCGCTCTCCATCGTTGTCTCTTTAGCTTTGCCAGGAAATACACGGCGTACTAACACAAAGAATAACGGAACAAAAACAACAACTAATATTGATGATGCAAGTGTGCCGCCAATAATCGAAATACCTAACGCATTTTGCGCACCAGAACCCGCGCTTGAGGCAATAGCAAGTGGTAAAACACCACAAATAAAGGCCATCGAAGTCATAAGTATTGGACGCAAACGAAGGCGAACAGCAGCAATAGCCGCATCAACTAAGCCAAGCCCTTCTTCCATTTTATGAATTGCAAACTCTACAATCAGTATCGCATTTTTAGATGCCAAACCAATGGTGGTCAACAAGCCTACCTGCAAGTAGATATCGTTAGATAAGCCACCGCCAAGCGCTGCCATAATTGCACCAAATATACCCAGTGGCACAATCATCATTACCGCAAACGGTACCGACCAACTTTCATAAAGCGCGGCTAAACATAAAAATACAAACAGCAGCGATAGGCCATATAGTAGAGGTGCTTGACCGCTACTAGAGCGCTCTTGGAATGAAATACCGGTCCACTCAGACGAAATACCATTTGGTAATTGTTTAACTAAACGCTCCATTTCATCCATTGCTTGGCCTGTACTGTAACCTGGCGCTGCACTACCTTGAATTTCCATTGCTGAAAAACCATTGTAACGCTCTAAACGCGGAGAACCATACGTCCAGTAGGCACTAGCAAACGCTGAAAACGGCACCATATCGCCATTATCATTGCGTACATACCACTTATTTAGATCCTCAGGCACCATGCGAGATTGTGCATCACCTTGCATATACACTTTTTTCACTCGACCACGGTCAATAAAGTCATTCACATAACTACTACCCCATGCTGTCGAAAGTGTACTGTTAATATCGTTTTGCGACACGCCAAGCGCTTCGGCTTTTGCCAAATCTGTATCAAGTTGTAGCTCTGGCATATCTTCTTGTCCATTTGGACGTACGCCCGCTAAAATTGGACTTTGGCTTGCTAAACCTAATAACTGATTTCGTGCAGCTAAAAGTGCGTCATGGCCAAGGCCTACACGGTCTTGTAAGAAAATATTGAAGCCATTAGCGGTTCCCAGTTCAACAATTGCAGGTGGCGGAAAGGCAAAAACAAATGCTTCTTTTATCGTTGAAAAGTAGCCCATCGCTTTACCTGCAACACCTTGAACAGATAACTCGTCACGCTGACGCTCATCCCAATGTTTAAGATTTACAAAGGCAATTGCTGAGTTTTGGCCAGAACCTGCAAAACTAAAACCAGTCACGGTAAAAATACCGTTTACTGCTTCAGATTGATCGTTTAAAAAGTGGTTTTCTACCTTTTTAACAACCTCAAGCGTTTGTTGTGTTGTAGAACCCGCTGGTAATGACACTTGGTTAAACAAAATACCTTGGTCTTCGTCAGGCAAAAATGCCGTTGGCAAGCTTGAGAATACATAAACCATACCGCCCACAATCACGCCATAAATAAGTAAGTAGCGTTTAGAGTGAGTAAGCATGCGCCCTACAAAGCTTTGTGCACCTGAATTTGTTTTATCAAAACCACGGTTAAAGCCTGTAAAAAACCGGCCAAACAACGTGTCATTGTTATGTACATGGCTTGGTTTTAAAAGCGTTGCACACAATGCTGGCGTTAAAATAAGAGCCACTAAAACAGATAACCCCATCGCCGATACGAGTGTTATAGAAAACTGACGATAAATTATACCGGTAGAGCCACTAAAGAATGCCATTGGAATAAATACCGCAGAAAGCACCATGGCAATACCTACCAGCGCGCCTTTAATTTCATCCATAGATTTACGTGTAGCTTTAAGTGCCGAGAGTTTTTCCTCGGTCATTAAACGCTCAACATTTTCTACAACAACAATTGCATCATCTACCAATAAGCCTATGGCAAGTACCATCGCAAACATCGTTAGCGTATTTATTGAATAACCAAAGGTGTATAAAATACCAAATGTACCTAGTAAAACCACAGGTACGGCAATTGTTGGAATAAGCGTTGCCCTAAAGTTTTGTAGGAACAAATACATAACTACAAAAACAAGTACAACAGCTTCAATTAATGTATGAATAACTTTTTCGATAGATAACGATACAAACGGTGTTGTATCGTAAGGTATTACGGCATCTAACCCTTCAGGGAAAAACGGTTTTAGCTCTTCAATTGCTTTTTTAACGCCCTCTGCGGTATCAAGTGCGTTAGCACCACTGGCTAATTTAATACCTAAACCTGATGCAGGTTGCCCATCGTAACGAGCAACAACGCGGTAGCTTTCACCGCCAAGCTCTACTTTAGCAACGTCCTCTAGACGTACAAAAGAGCCATCTGGGTTGGTTTTAACTAATATTTGTTTAAATTGCTCTGGCGTTTGTAATCGGCTTTGCGCGGTTACTGTTGCATTAAGTTGTTGACCATCAACGGCAGGCATACCGCCAAGTTGACCGGCAGATACTTGTGCATTTTGCGCACTAATTGATGCACTAATATCAGCAGGTGTAAGCTTATAATTTTGTAACTTTGCAGGGTCTAACCAAATACGCATCGCGTACTGAGAACCAAACAGCTGTACTTCACCTACGCCTTCTACACGCGAGACAATATCTTGCACGTTTGATGAAACATAATCGCCAATATCAATATTGGTCATGCTGCCATCTTTAGACACAAAAGCATAAACCATTAAAAAGTTACGCGCTGACTTTGCAACTACCACACCTTGCCTTTGTACGGCTTCTGGTAATAGTGGAGTCGCTGTAGCTAGTTTATTTTGCACTTGAACTTGTGCAATATCAGGGTCAGTTTCAGCACTAAACGAAAGTGTAAGCGTAGCAGAACCACTCGACTCAGACGTAGATGACATATAAAGCAAGCCATCAAGCCCTTTCATTTTTTGCTCAATAACTTGAGTTACCGTATCTTCAAGTGTTCGTGCAGATGCACCAGGGTACGTTGCAGTAATACTCACTGCAGGTGGTGCAATTGAAGGATACTGCGAAATAGGTAAACTCCTAATCGCCAAAATACCTGCAAGCATCACTACAATAGCGAGTACCCAAGCAAATATCGGTCTATCGATAAAAAATCGTGACATTAAAACTCTCCGTTATTGCGCTTGATCGGCTTTAGCAGACGATTGAATTTCAGATGGATTCACTGGTGCACCAGGGCGGATTTTTTGTAAACCTTCAACTATTAATTTATCGCCATCACTTAGGCCATCAGTAACAAGCCAATCAGAACCAATCGTTCTATCTACTTTTAATACGCGGCTTTCTACTGTGTTGTCTTTACTGACAACCATTGCTGTTGGTTCGCCTTTTGAATTACGGCTAACACCACGTTGCGGAACTAAAACAGCATCCGCCTTAACACCTTCCACAATAGAAGCACGAGCATACATGCCAGGCAGTAATAATTTTTCTGGGTTTGAAAATTTAGCACGCAGTGTTACTGAGCCAGTGCTTGGATCAACGGTCACTTCAGAGAACTGCAATGTGCCTTTATGTGGATAAACAGAGCCATCTTCCATAATAAGTTCGACGTCAGTTTGGCTAGCCGAATCAACACTTAGAGCACCTGATGATATTGCTTTTTTAAGTTGGGTAAGCTCATTACTTGATTGTGTTAAATCGATATAAATTGGATCTAGCTGAGTTACGGTAGCAAGTGCTGTACTTTGATTGGCACTGACTAGTGCACCCACTGTTACGTTTGATTTACTAATTTGACCACTAATTGGTGACGAAACGTGGCTATAATCAAGGTTAATTTGCGCCGATTTTAACTGCGCTTTAGCTGTTAATAATTCAGCATTAGCTTGCTTGTATGCGGCATCTGCTTCATCAAAATCCTGTTGGCTCACGGCTTTAATTTTTAAAAGCTCTTTATAACGCGATGCTTTTGATTTAGAGCTGGCAATGCTTGCCTCTGCGCGCGCGACGCTTGCTTCACTTGCTGCTAAGTCTGCTTCAAATGTAGCAGGGTCTATTTGATACAGTGCTTGGCCTTGTTTAACCTCATTACCTTCAACAAATAAACGAGATTGCACAATACCACTTACTTGTGGACGAATTTCAGCAATTTGAAATGCACTAATACGACCAGGAAGTTCTTTTTTGAGAGTAAGCGCTTGGCTTTTTACTGTAATTACACCCACTGGGACAGCTTTAGGAGCTGAAGCTTGTAACTGCTCAGCAGCCTGATCACAACCAGTTAAAGCAACAGAACCGACGAGGGCTGACAATACAAATAAAGCGATGCGGGAACGCTGCATGTTAAATACCTTTTAGTTTAGAGTGAACGATCATTCTAAATTAAAATGCGCTGATAATGAATCTTAATAAGGAGAAATTTACACAAACTTACACTATTGAATATAATATACGCCTTAGGTAGCATTTAATGTTAATTTGATGAAAATAGAATCAAAGCTGTTTGAAAATAAAGCAATTAAACAGATTGAAATAACCACTCATTTTAAGCACAGAACTTTTAAATAGACACAAAAAAGCCAAGCAAAAAACAGCTTGGCTAGTTATATAAACGACTATCTTACTTTTTTAAAGGGGGTTGTCGTTCTGTGGATTAATAACTCTTGAAACTAACAACTGCTCTACCCTAATGCCCTCTACATCAACAACTTCAAACTTAAAGCCTGAAAAAGTTAAATGCTCTGCACGTTTAGGGATTCGCTTCATACTGTAAATTAAAAATCCAGCGACAGTTTCATAGTGCATCTGATCAGGAAATTCTTCTATATCAAGTACCTTTGCTAAATCGGTAATTGGAGTTAACCCATCTACAAGCCATGAATTTTTATCGCGCTCTATAATTAATTCATCACCTTGATGAGTAATTAAATCACCCATAAACCCTTTCATTAAATCTTTTACCGTTACAATACCTACCGAAAGCGCGTATTCATTTACGACAACAGCAAATGGCTTTGCTGCGCTTTTAAACGCATTTAAAGCTTCTGATAGGCTTAATGTTTCCGGTAAGTAAAAAACATCTTTATCAATCAGCTCATCGTTTATATTGGCGGCTTCGCCTTTTAGTACTTGTCGTAAAATATCTTTAGATTCAACAGAGCCATGCAATTTATCTAAATTTCCTGACACTACTAAAAAGTGATTATGAGGGTGATCAATAATTTTGGTCGCAATATCATGGCTAGATTCGTTTAAATCAAAATAGACAATTTGATCGCGTGGCGTCATTACGCTTGATAAAAACCGCGCTTCTAAGTCAAACACATTGCCAATTAATTCATACTCTTGCTTTTGCAAACTACCATATGCAGCACCCGCTTCCATCATGGCAACAATGTCCTCAGTTGTAACGTTGTCTTCTCGCTCAGCAGGCACTTTAAATAAGCGCAGCACAAAGTTCGTTACCCCATTAAAAAACATCACTAGCGGAGTTAAGGCAAAGGTTACCCAGCGCATTATTGTAACGACTCTAACAGCGACAGCTTCTGGCATGATCATCGCTAAACGTTTTGGCATTAAATCGGCGAACAAGATAAACAGAGATGTAATAGTAAAAAATGAGAATAAAAAGCTAATTTTTTCTAAGTGTGCACCTTGATAAAAAAGCACTAAAACACTTTCAACATAAGGCGATAAAGCCTGCTCGCCCACAATACCACCCAAAATCGCAATCGCGTTGAGTGCAATTTGGATCATGGCAAAAAAAGCCCCTGGATTTTCTTGTAGCTTTAATACCGCTGCTGCTTTTATATTTCCTTCATCTGCCATTACCCGCAGTTTTATTTTACGCGACGCTGCAATTGCTATTTCTGACATAGCAAACAACGCACTGATCAAGATCAATAAGCTAATCCCGATTAAATCACCCATTTAACGCTCCAATAAGTTAGCGCTTTTTTAAACAAAAAGCAGCTGGATTATAATCGGTTTTTTAAACGCAGCAATTTATATTTACGAAATATATTTAAGCTATTAATTTTCAATTATTTAAGAGGTAAAACAGTGAGTTTAAAGTGCTTAAATTTTATTAAAGGCAACTTTTAATTGAGAAACTAAAGCCGGATCCATATTTATATTACAGGCAAAAAATAACGGAGACTGAGTTGTATTTAAATCAAGTAATGGTTCTAGTAACTCAAGCTTAGGCTCTGTTTTAACTCGATAGTTAAATTGCTTTTTGTTGAGGATAACAAAATCAAGTATATGGTGACGAGTGCTTATGAGTTTATCTATTTTATCTAGGCTATCGATGAGTAATAAATGCTTGCTTTCACTAAAGCCCCTTTCAAGCAAATAATGATGACTAAAGTTATCACGCAGTACTGCTATTTTGTATTTTTTAGCATCATTGAGAGTGTTTAACTTTATACCTCTGGATTTTAGACCATAAATGGCAGAGTCAAAGCTTTCCAGTTCACCTACCCAGTTAAACTTACTTTCTCTATTAGGTAATCGAACAATCGAAAATATACAGGTGTTTTTATCGCGTAGCGCTGCATTGTAGGATATGGCCCAACTATGCGCCAACATAGTGTAGTTTATACCTGTACCTTCTAGCGCTTTATGAACTTTATCGACAGAGCGGCCAACGAGTTTGTTATCTTCATTAATATACTGAAAGTCCGGAAATACTTCCGTTACTATTGTAATTTCAGCTGCATTAACTTTAATACAGCTAATGAACAATAAAAAGATCACCAATTTCATCTAGCGAGGCCTCAACCAACTCATTATATGTATTTAATAAATATAGCTGAGGCTTTGTGAACTGCTAGTTTTTAGTTATGTAATGCACACTTATACGCTGATAGTGCTAGCCTTTATAGCTTCTGCAGCTTACTTGTTCATCGCACTAATTAAAAAGGCTGAAATTTTAGCGCCTTCTCTAAGTGTCGTCTCAGAGCTTGATTGACCAACTAAAGAGCTGTCGGTAAATGGCGCTATCTCCATCATATCTGCACCCGTAATCGGGAACTCATCCGCAATGGCTGATAGAATATCAAGCGCATGCTGAGGCGTTAAACCGTGATGCTCTGGCGTACCTGTGGCAGATGCAAACTCTGCATCAAGTGCATCAATATCAAAGCTTACGTATATTTCATCAACGTTATCGGCTTTTAACTGTGCAATAGCGTCGGCAGCAACCGCTGCTGCGCCGCGTTCAATGATTTCATGTGCCCAGTGCTGTTTAACACCAAAAGTATTTTCCCAATGCGCTTTAGGCTTGCCACTTGAGCGTATACCAAATTGTATTAAATGATGCGGCGCCGGTAAAAATTCTAAAATATGTGTACACCACGAGCCAAAACATAAATCAATACCTAAGCGCTCCACAAGTAAATCGGTATGCGCGTCAAAGTGAATAATAGCCGTGCGCTTACCTTGCTCACGTTTTGCTTTTAAGTACGCTTTAGTAAGTGGGTAACTAATTGAGTGATCGCCACCAATACCAAATAATCCTTTATCTTTAAACGTTGCGTAAAAACTGTCGCACACATCTTCAGTGATTGATAACGGGCTTACGTAATAATCGTTATCTTCATCACCATATAAGGCTTTTTGGCAATTAGAAATGGTTGCATCATTTAGGTATTTGTCATGAAGTAAATGTGGGATTACACGTACATCACCTAAATCAAACGAATGACACTGAGGTTGCTGATCAATTAAAGCTGAGCGCACAAACAGTGGCCCCCAGTTTGCTCCGCGTAATATCCCACCGCCACAGTCTGAACTAATACCTAACATAACGGCTTTATGTGGTGAGTTTGGTAATTCGTTTAAAGACTCGCGCCACAAGTTATCAACGTTTTCAGTTTGTCCGTAAAGTTTATTACGTAGTGCGGCTTTGCGCTCTTTTGCAGTATTTACTGTGTATACACCATCGCCCGGTGCGCACAAACAGTGCTCAACTTTGTTTTTAAATGCTTCAAATTGTGTGCTCATAATAAACTCCTTCGGTTTTTATTCTGTACGTAGCTAATTAGTTTTGATTAGTTATGCAAAATTACTAAAAGTGCCTAAACTTCAAATAAATGCCACTTCGCTAAATAAGTCAGTGCTTAATATAAGTAAACACGTTAGCTATTACGTGTTCACTACAAACTTAAATCATTGAATTTGTTTGATATTAGCAAAGCTTTGTAATCATCACTTTAATTGTAGTTACGCGCTTGAGTGATACTTATTATGTCTGCTTGAACATGTCAACAGCGCAACAAGGCTACGTATATAAGTACTTGAGTGAATATTCATAGTTGGTGAATAAATCAAATTAGCCCTTAAAATTATTAAGGCTTTATTGGAAGAGTTAAGACAAAACGGACAATCGTCCTGTACTTGATAAACGTTTCTAGCAATCATGCTAGATTGACAACAAATTATTATAAAAGGCTTAGCTATGGAAAAGGTATTTCACTTAGGACTATGTATTGACGATCTTAAAGGTGCAAAACTTGCGATTGTACCAGGCGATCCAGATCGTGCAGCACGTATTTCACAATTCCTAGACAACCCAACCTGCCTTGCTCAAACTCGCGAGTTTCATGTTTATTTAGGTCAATTAAACGGCCACTCTGTGGTTATATGTTCTACAGGTATTGGTGGTCCATCTACGTCGATTGCAGTAGAAGAATTAGCACAACTTGGCGTGCGTAAATTTTTACGTATTGGTACAACCGGTGCAATTCAGCCACACATTAACGAAGGCGAAATTTTAATTAGCCAAGCGTCTGTACGTTTAGATGGAGCTAGCCAACATTTTGCACCACTTAGCTACCCTGCTGTATCTGACTTTTATGCAACACAAGCTATGGTACAAGCATGTAAAAACCTAAATATCGATTTTCATATTGGTATTACTGCATCAAGCGATACATTCTACCCAGGGCAAGAGCGTTACGATACGCACTCTGGTTACGTTCCTAAATCACTACAAGGTAGCTGCGAAGAGTGGCAAAAATTGGGCGTGATGAACTACGAAATGGAATCGGCAACATTATTTACTATGTGTGCAGCCCTTGGATTACAAGCAGCATGTGTAGCAGGCGTACTTGTTAACCGTACTCGCCAAGAAATACCAAATGTAGACCACGGTGAAATTGAGCGTAAATCTGTAGCAGTAGTATTAGAAGCAGCTAAAGTATTACTTGATTAATACAGGTTATAGCAGTCAGTGAGTTAATTCGATAGAATGACTCGCTTTAATAAAGCACAGCTCTGGCTGTGCTTTATTGTATGCAAGCCACTATTTAAGTGGTGCGCTAATTACTTTAAGTGCAGGTAAATGCGTAAAACTGGCAAGTACAGCTTTTGCCACTTGCGACTGGTTTTCACGACCCGCTGTTTCGAGCAATGTTATTCCCTTCACCGTACTTTCGTTAAAGCTAAGCCCAGCTAAAAAGAACTGACTTAGTGCACTTTGTAGTGGCGATAAACTTGGACTGTAAGCTGCATTTTCGGCGTAACTTCCGTAAAAGTCACCATCACTAAATGTACTTATTTTTACGGCGCTAAAGTTTTGGCTGTAAGGCACGTAAGCATTAAGTGCAAAACGCGCAAGGGTTTCATCAAGGCCATCAAAGCTAAAATTACCTTGCTGTGGTTTTGGGTTAAATAAGCTAAATTCGTTACCTAAATCGGTAGGTCCAAATGAATGCGGCAGTAATTCAGCAAGTTTAAATTGCTGATCAGGAAGTAAAATATCAAACTCTTTCGCATCAGCTAGTTCGTTCATAAACTGGCGACAATACCCACAAGGCGCATCGCTAATAGCAATTTTAACTATTTTTTTAGCGCCGTTTAACCATGCGTTATTTATAGCCGATTGCTCTGCATGAACCACTAAACTCAATGCTTGATGATCAAACTCTACATTTGCACCAAAGTAAAAGTTTACCTCACCCTTTTCATCAAGTGCTTTAACAATTGCGCCTACATGAAAACCTGACACTGGCGCAACGGCATACTCAGAAGCTAAAGGTACTAAACCTTGTAGTAATACATCATCAGACACATTGAGTTGCGTGCATAACGCTTTAATATTATTAGAATTTAATATGCCACGTTGTGATTTTAATTGACTACGTAATGACGCTGTTTGCGCTACGCTTAATGTGATGTGCGAATTTGTAAGTGCTGTATCTTGCTGTACAGTAAAAGTTGCTGAAGCCATAATATTTTTTAATTATTCAATGGCTAAGTAGTTTAAAAGGTTAGGGTGTTAAATACCAGCCTATTTAACGCAAAAAAAGAGAGCACATCGCGTGCTCCCTTTTAATACCAATAGGTATACCTAACAAAATAAAGTGTTAGCCGGTATTACGCATACCTGCAGCTATACCTGTCATCGTGATCATTAACGCATTATCAATGTCACCTTCGTTTCGTTTTTCCTCTGAGCGAGCACGGCGTAAAAGCTCAACCTGTAATAGGTTAAGTGGATCGGTGTACGGGTTACGTAAACTAATCGACTCCTTAATCCAAGGTTGTTCGGCGAGTAGGCTTTTTTGTGGGCTAAGTGATTGCACCAAGCTAATCGCTTCTTGAAGCTCTTTACGAAGTGTTACACCCAATGGTTTGTACATATCTTCCACCAGCGCATTATCGTAATGCTCACTCAACCAGCAATCGGCTTTACTAAATACCATTTCTAGCATTTCTAGGCGCGATCTAAAGAATGGCCACTGTAGGCTCATTTCGTTTAGGGTTTCTGCGCCGTACTTATTAAGCGCAGCTTTTAAGCCAGTTAACGCACCTAACCATGCAGGAAGCATTAAACGGTTTTGGCTCCACGCAAAAATCCATGGAATAGCACGCAGGCTTTCAACGCCACCATTAGGATTACGTTTTGCAGGACGCGATCCAAGCGGCAACTTAGACAGCTCAAGCTCAGGCGTTGCCATTCTGAAGTAAGGTACAAAGTTTTCATCGTGGCGAACTACATTACGGTAATGTTCACATGACTCCTCACTTATTAGCTTCATTACTTCGCGCCACTGCGGTTTTGGTTCCGGCGGCGGTAATAAGTTACTTTGTAGTACTGCGCCTGCGTAAATATTTAAGCTTTGCAGTGCTACATCGGGTAAACCAAATTTAAAGCGGATCATCTCGCCTTGCTCGGTTACACGCAAACCACCTTTTAACGAACCTGGCGGTTGTGAATGCAGCGCTTGTGCAGCAGGTGCGCCACCACGCCCTACTGTGCCACCACGTCCGTGGAATAAAATAAGTTCAATACCACGTTCATCAGCAAGTTGTACTAGTTTATCCATTGCTTCGTACTGGGCCCAACCTGCTGCCATCATGCCGGCATCTTTAGCAGAATCAGAGTAACCAATCATTACATTTTGGGTGTTTTTAATGTGCCCGCGATACCACACATTATCAAGTAATGTAGTAATTACATCACTGCCTGCGTTTAAATCGTCGAGTGTTTCAAATAAGGGTGCTACTGGTAAATCAAAGCTACAGCCGCTTTCTTTTAGCAATAATTGTACTGCTAAAATGTCTGATGCTGTTCGCGCCATCGAAATAATATACAAGCCAAATGTTTGTTCGTCTTGCTTAGCAATAACGTCAAAGGTATCAAGCACTTCTTGAACATCAGGGCTTGGTTGCCAATGTTTTGGGATAAGCGGTCTGCGAGAGTTAAGCTCAGTAAGTAAAAAAGCTTGTTTATCTTGCTCTTGCCATTGGTTGTAGTCGCCTAAACCTAAATAACGAGTCAGCTCAGAAAAAACATCGCTGTGACGAGACGAGTCTTGGCGCACATCGAGTTTAGCTAAACGCAAGCCAAAGCTATTAATACGGTACAGTAAATCAAGCAATAATCCATCAGCAACTACTTTCATATTACACTTTAATAACGAGCGGTAGCAGACCTCTACAGGGTGCTTAAGCTGATTAATATCGGTAATTAAATCTTGTGAATCGCTACGCTTATTTTTAATTTTAGCGCCCAGGTGAGCCACAGTCTCTGCAACTTGGTTTTTAAGCTTTTTGATCACCGCTCTGTATGGTTCAAAGTCTTGACCTGCCAATTCAATAAGCTCATCACTGGCGTCTGACATAGAGAGTTCAGCGCATAACGTTTTTAAATCTTGAATATATAAGTTAAGCGCCATCCAACGACCGTGGTCAAGCACCTCTGCTGTAACCTGCGATGTTACAAATGGATTTCCATCACGGTCTCCACCCATCCAAGATGTGAACTCAATCGGGCTGTAATCTTTTGGTAGCTCTAAACTTAATTGCTCTTTAACATTGGCTGAAAATTCACGTAAAAAGCGCGGAACAGCGTGCCAAAGACTGTTTTCGATTACCGCATAACCCCACTTAGCTTCATCAACTGGCGTTGGGCGAGAACGACGAATGTCGTCGGTATGCCAAGCCTGGCTAATAAGCTGTTCAATACGATTTAAAATAGCGTCTCGCTCTAGCGGTAAGTTATCTTTTCGCTCTAATGACGCTAAGCAATCACTTAGTTCAACATGTTTGTTAATAATAGTACGGCGCGTCACCTCGGTTGGGTGGGCGGTTAATACTAAGTTTATGTGGAGTTTTGAGAGTGTTTCGGCCAAATGATTACTATCTAGCTGGCCTTGTTCTGCTTTTGTAACTAACGTTTTTAATGTTTGAGTGAGAGGGTTTTGTTGACCAAGGCCAACGTCATTAAAACGCGAAACGGTATGAAATTGTTCTGCTACATTAGCAAGGTTTAAAAAATGATTAAATGAACGGGCAACCGGCAAAAGCTCTTCATCACTAAGCGCATGTAAAACATCTATTAGCGCTTGTCTGTCGTCTTCATTACCACTGCGAGATGATTTAGATAAAGCCCGAATTTCTTCTACTTTATCTAAAATAGCTTGGCCTTGAGCATCCTTAATAGTTTGTCCTAGTAATTGCCCAAGTAAATTTACATTACCTCGCAAGGCGGCATATTGTTCACTCATTTCTCATTCTCCTTTGTTTCGTAGGACACTATTAATATCATCATGAAGAGATATTTAATAGATCCATTTGCAATGTCTTGTCGTAAAAAAGTATATATAAAATAATCACAAAGCAATTACATGATCATTTTTTACGACGGAAACTGCCCACTTTGTAGCACCGAAATGCAGCAACTAAAACACGCAGACTCTAAAAATCTAATTACGCTTGAAGATCTTAACGCGAGCGACTTTAGTGAACGCTACCCGTATATTGATAAAGACAAAGCAATGAACTACCTGCAAGCCCAAAAGCAATCAGGTGAAATGATTTACGGGCTTGATGTAACGTACGAAGCATGGAAAATAGTGGATAAACACAGCTGGTTGAAAATTTTTCGCTTGCCAATAATTCGCTTTTTCGCTGACTGCGGATACCTGTTATTTGCTAAGTATCGACACCCCATCAGTCGCTTTTTAATGCCAAATACTCAGTGCAGTAACGGCCAATGTGGACTAAAAGCAAAAGGTGATAAATGAAAACCATTGTTTTATTCGGCGCAAGCAGTGCCATAGCAAATGCATATATAGAACATCTACAAATAAACACGCCTACTCATCAAATTGTTTGTATTAGTTCAAAAAGTATTGAATCTGGTTCAAGTGTTGTCCACCTGCATACTGACTACACAAAACAAAGTTTAGCGCGTGTTACTAATTACCTGAAAGAGCAAAATGCCGATATACAACAAGTTATTATATTCAATGGTACACTGCACAACGAAACCCATATGCCTGAAAAAAAGCTAGAGGATTTAGACGCTGAGTATTTTAGCCAACTTCTAAATTCAAACACCCTAACTCCCCTACTTTGTTTGCAGAGTATTTTGCCTCTTTTAACACACAAAACGCAGTGCACTATTACAGCACTCAGTGCGCGTGTGGGCAGCATTAACGACAATAAATTAGGCGGTTGGTATACGTATCGCGCCTCTAAGGCTGCGCTTAACATGCTATTTAAAACCGCAGCGATTGAACTTGCACGCAGAGCTAAAAATACCAAGCTCGTTTTATTTCACCCAGGGACTACTGATACTGCGCTTTCAAAGCCATTTCAAAAAAACGTACCTGCTGGAAAACTCTTTACAGCTGAATTTGTAGCCAAGCAGCTTTTTGCACTTACTTTTAATAACCCTCATTTAGAACTCAATGGTGAGTCTGCCTACTTAGATTGGCAAGGCGAAACCATACCGTGGTAAGGACCTTTAATGCATTTTACTAAAGAACGCATAAACGCACTTGAAAAACATACCCGTACTCATTTAATTAATTCGCTTTCGGGTTTTAAAAGCGCCAACTTAATTGGCACGCAAGACAAACAAGGCAATACTAATCTCGCCATTGTTAGCTCAGTTATTCATTTAGGTGCTCACCCGCCGCTAGTTGGGATGATAATGCGCCCAAATAGCGTGCCTCGCCATACGTTCGAAAACATAATCGAAACTGGTAGTTACACCATTAACCAGGTTAATAAGGCTATTTATAAGCAAGCTCATCAAACATCAGCCCGCTACAATAAAGGCGAGTCGGAATTTACAGCGACAGGTTTAACGACCGAATATTTAAATGACTTTGCAGCGCCTTTTGTTAAAGAAAGCCGCTTAAAGTACTCGGTTAAATTTGTAGAAAACCAACATTTAGCCATCAATGGCACAGAGCTTGTAATAGGTGAAATCACTGATGTGTATTTAGATGAAGTAGCACTTCAAAGTGATGGCTTTTTAGATTTACAGGCTATTGAAACGGTGGCAGTAACCGGGCTTGATAGCTACCACACAAGTAATAAACTCACGCGTTTACCTTACGCTAAAAAATAATATGCCATTTTAAGAGGCTATAAACTAATAGCCTCTTATCGCATAACATTGAATTTTACCTTGGTATTAATCACACTAGCTAAAAATCCAAGGAGAAAAATATGACCACCATCGGTATTGGTACACAATCAAGCGAGCAAGCGCTGGCAAGCCTAAGTAACATGACGCAAACGCTGACCCCTATCGCAGCTGACGAACATTTAGAGCGCATAGCCAAGGCTCAAGCGTATATGCTAGCAAACAACATAGATGCAATTTATTTAAACGCTGGCACCAACCTTACCTACTTTACAGGCATGAAATGGTACGCGAGCGAACGTATGGTTGGCGCGATATTACCCGCCCTTGGTGAAGTACAGTACATTGCGCCTTATTTCGAAATTGGTTCACTAAACGGGTTTAAAGTAATAGATGGGCCTATTCATGGGTGGCAAGAGCACGAAAATCCTTATGCACTTTTTGTCGAAGTATTAAAAAAGTTAAATATTAATGAAAACGCAACTATTGGCATTGATGAAAGCGCACAATTTTTTATATTCGACGGCATTAATAAAGCACAAATGGGTTTAACCCTCATAAATGCACAACCTGTAACGGCGCATTGCCGTATGCATAAATCAGTTCATGAACTTAGCTTAATGCAACGCGCGATGGACATGACCTTAGCCGTACATCAAGCCACAGCAAGCATGCTTTATGAGGGAATAACCACCACCGAAGTAGAAGCTTTTATTAAGCAAGCACACCAAAAAGTAGGTGCACCAGGTAACTATTTTTGTATTGTTTTATTTGGTGTTGCAACGTCTTTCCCGCACGGTGTTAAAGATGCCCAAATACTTAAAAAAGGCGATATGGTACTAATTGATACTGGCTGTAAAGTACACGATTACTTATCAGATATAACCCGTACCTATGTATTTGGCGAACCAACAATGCGCCAACGGATGTTTTGGGATCATGAAAAAGCAGCACAAATGGCCGCGTTTAATGCAGCTAAAATTGGTGCTACGTGCGAAGACGTTGACGCGGGCGCACGTAACTATTTAGCAGCGCAAGGGCTAGGCCCGCAGTACCAAACACCGGGTTGCCCACACCGAACGGGTCACGGTATTGGGCTAGATATTCACGAATGGCCATACTTAGTTGGCGGTGATAAAACCCTACTTGCCCCAGGCATGTGCTTTAGTAACGAGCCAATGTTAGTTATACCCGATGAATTTGGCGTGCGTTTAGAAGATCATTTTTACATGACCGACAACGGCCCTCATTGGTTTACACAACCAAGTTATAGTATTGACGACCCATTTGGCCTTAACGCTTAAAACTGAATACCTTCAAGAGCAGCTGCTTAGCTGCTCTTTTTAGTTTGGCATTGATAAAGTGCAGTTCATCCCAATATCCCCTGTTATACCAAAGCAATCCTCAAAAGGATAAATATGAAAAACTTTAAAATTGATATCGTTTCAGACGTAATGTGCCCTTGGTGTGTAGTGGGTTATAAAAACCTAGAAACTGCACTAGAGCAACTCAAAGACGAAATGAGCGCAGATATTACGTGGCATCCTTTTGAACTAAACCCAGATATGCCAATTGAAGGTCAAGACTTAAACGAACACTTAATGCAAAAGTACAACCTAACAGAAGAGCAAGGCGACGAAAATCGTAAAAACATGTTCGAAGCCGGTCAGCGTGCTGGGTTTACCTTTAATTTTGATGGCAAACGTATCATGATCAACAGCTTTGATTTGCATCGTTTATTAATGTGGGCACGTGAAGAAGGTAAGCAAACGAAGCTAAAACTCGCCTTTTTTGAAGCGCACTTCACAGATTTAAAATACTTAAATCAAGAAGAAGCGTTGCTCGACGTTGTTGAAAAAGTAGGTCTTGATAAAGAAACTGCACGCGGTATTCTACATTCAGACAAATACGTACAAGACGTACGCCAAGAGCAAGACAACTTTAAACAGATGGGTATTACGTCAGTACCTACGTTTATCATAAACGATAAGTATGCACTTACTGGCGGACAACCAAGCGACTCATTCATTCAAGCACTAAAACAAATTAGTGAAGAAGAAGCTAAGCAAGACGCTTAATACACAAATAAAGCTTAAAATTAAGAAAGGCTGCACATTGCAGCCTTTCTTGTATATTCATCAGTTCAAAAAAGACAAATTTATTATTTACCTTGAATCTCTTTTGGTGTCATTATAGAAACGACCTCTAACAAATCGATAATAATACCTACAAAGGGATTTATAATGAAATATATAATTACAACATTGACGTCACTGTTTCTTTTAACCGCTTGTTCGACAACACATCTACCTGATAGCCCTAACGCTACACTGATAATGCCCAGTCCTCCGGAGTATCCAATTAAAAGTGTCCGTGAAAAAATTGAAGGTAGTGTGACAATGTCTTTTGATGTAGATACATCTGGTAAGCCAGTTAATATTAAAGTGATTAAAGCTGAGCCTGTGAAAATTTTTGATAAAGCAGCGATTCGCTCTCTTTCTAAATGGCGTTACGCACCTAAAGTAGTTAATGGTATTGCGGTAGTTGATGAAGACTTAGAAATGACTATAGATTTTAATTTAGCAAAATAATAACTAACTAAAACTAAAAAAAGCTGCACATTGCAGCCTTTTTCTATACAGCGAAGGTTACTTCTTTACTTAAAAGTAAACTAAGTACGATAAAGTACTTTAATTACATGCCAGCCAAATTTAGTTTTAACTAGGTGGGGCTCTAAAATTTCGCCTTTAAATGCAACCTTATCGAACTGTGGTAGATATTAAGCAAGACAGGCACCTATTTTACGCAGACAGCCTAATAAATCACCGGCCAAGTGTCCTATCCATCCAGAAGGATTTGTAACAACTGTGGCTGAAGTTCCTAAGGCAATAAACTAAGATGACACCCATCCTAATTCTTAGTTCGTCAAAGTGTAAATTTAGGATAGGTGATGAAATAGACGCTTGCTAAGACGCGTTAATCGCTAAACAGTTTAAATAAACTAAGTACGATAAAGTACTTTAATTACATGCCAGCCAAATTTAGTTTTAACTAGGTGGGGTTCTAAAATTGCGCCTTTAAATGCAATTTTATCAAACTGAGGGACCATTTGTCCGCGTCTAAATTCACCTAAGTCACCGCCTTTTTTACCCGATGGGCATGATGAGTATTTTTTAGCTAAGGTCTGAAACTTTGCACCTTTACCTAATTGCTTAATAATATCTTCTGCAATCTCTTTGTGCTTTACCAAAATGTGAAGTGCATGTGCTGTGTTTGCCATGAAAAAAGCCTTTTATACCGTTAGCTAAAATTAAACGCGGCGATTTTAACACAACCTCATAAACCTAGCATCTACTTATACTGCAGTGTATTAACGCCTAATTTATAAATAATGTTTAGCATTATCTGGGTTGGGAATTCTGCAATACTGATATTTTCCAAATAAGGTATAGCGGTTTAAAGCAACCCTATCGTATAACCAATTATTAAAACTATTTGGCAAAATACTAAATACGTTTGCTAACTTGTATGGGTAACCTAGCTGCTTAACAACATTAAAAAAAGCATGGCTTTGTGTAAATGCTTTACCATTTTCAACAAGCACCATTGAGGCATATTCAGTTGTTGAAAAACCAAAATGCGTTAACAACAGTTCTCCTTTTGGAGATTGCACGCTGCATAATTTAAAAATAGTATTTTTATCGTGAGCAATAATAAAATTACACCACGCGCTGCACAGCTTACATTGCGCATCAAATAATATAATTTTTTGATTTTGCATGAGTGCTGCTGCATCATCGCTCATAACACTTTCCTTAAATTAAGTACTAAATTACTGTTGCACCGGCTTTTTTTGTAACTTGCGCTGCAAAGTACGCCTATGCATATTAAGTTGCCGCGCGGTAACCGACACATTGCCATTATTACTGTGTAATACTTGTTGAATATGCTCCCACTCTAAGCGCTCCGGCGACATAACCGCATCATCAATAACATTCGATGCCAATGCCACAGGCTCGGTGTTAAGCGCTTTTAATAATGTTGCCATATCAACCGGCTTAGTAAGGTAATCGTTTGCACCTAACCGCATTGCCTCTACTGCGGTTGCAATACTTGCAAACCCAGTTAGTAAAACAATATGAGTTTGGGGGAGCAAACTACGCAGCGGCTTTATTAGTGTCAGTCCGTTATCGTCGCCTAGTTTCATGTCTAATAAAACAAAGTCGGGCAATAATTTACGCGCAGCAAGTAACGCATCACTTTGGTTATGCGCCACCTCACAGGTAAAGCTTTGTTTAGTTAAGCGCCTTGCCAGTGTGCTGGCTAAATTTATGTCGTCTTCAATTATAAGTAACTTCATGAGGCGTTATTCTCAGTGTTTACAATAGCAAGTTTAACTTTGGCGACAGCGCCGCCATCTGCATGGTTAAACAAGGTAAGTGAGCCATTTAAACGCTCAAAAGTAACGTTTGATAAAAGCACAGCAAGCCCCATTCCTTGAACGCTTGGCATAAGTTGACCACCCAGCTCTGCTAATTGCGATGATGAAAAGCCACGGCCAAAATCGCGAATTAACAAGTAAACGCACTCACTATGTAAGCTATCTTGCTGCCAACTCAGCTCTAATTGAGTTTGGCCTTGTTTTTGATTAGCGAGCGCGGCATTTTGCAGTAAATTTAAAATAGCAGGCAATAACATCGCATCACTCAATAGCGTTGCCGCAATAGGTGGCGTAATCCATTTAATGTGCTGATCAGGGTATTGCAGTAAAAGCGTATCTGTAATTTGCGTTTGCAGTTGCTTTACGGTGGTATGCTCTTGCGAATTTTTAAGACGTAATTGCTCTGAGAGTTTTCTAAAGTCGTTAAGCTGCGTACTACACTGAGTAAGCGGCGCTTGCATGTGCTTAACAATGGGGTTGTTTGGTTGCTCTTCTAATAACTCTTCAAACAATAGCTGTAAATTTGCAATTGGGGTCGCTAGTTGATGGGTGATTTGTGCAGCAGCCCCATCAAGGGTAACAAGCTGTTCATTACGCAATTGTTTTTCACGCACGTTTGCAATAATTCGCTCTCGCTCTTTAAGTGCCCTGCTCATTGCGCCAATAACAAGTGCAATTACGCTGGCACTTAAAACAAAATTAACCCACATGCCAATAAAGTGACCACTCATATTCATTTGATGCATACTGTGATCGGGCATCTTTATAAGTAGCAAACTGTATGCGGCAATGGCTAATACCGCAATATAAGCTAATCCTTTTTCTCGCAGCGTAACAGCAGCGATCATTATTGGGAGCAATAATAACGAAACAAATGCATTAGTTGCACCGCCGCTTAGTGAGAGCAAAACCGTTAAAAATAATACGTCTGCAGTTAGCTGCATCAACATACCCAAAGGTTTAGCACGACTCACATTACGATAAGCAAATAGGCTAATAAGCTGAAACACAGCCTCAACGGCAATAACAATAAGTAAAGGCAGTAATGCAATTTGATGTTCTAGTAAAAAATAAACGCTAAGTACCGCAATTAATTGCACGGCAATAGCGCCGCTTCGCAGCATTAATAATCGACTAATGGTGGGGTCGGTACGCATTAACAACAGGTTATTGCCCAATCAAATGTTTAATAAGGTTATTTTAACGGTTATATGATTTTTAATCATCATCCATCGAAATTGAAAACGGCGCACAAGGCGTTCCTTGGTGAAACACCATTTTCCATTGTTCATTACTTTTACGCCAAAGCGACATACGCAATGAATAATTAAACTCAGCGCGAGCAGAGCGCCTAAAAGCAGCTTGGTAACTAAGTTGCACTACATCATCGCTCAGCATTCGGCCCTTAAAATGCTGATTATAAAACTGTGGCACAACCTCGGTAGGTAAGCGGGTAAGTACTTGGTATTTATTAAATGTAGTGCCATTGGCAGCAATTTCGATAAATTCATCATCGAGTAAAGCATCTAATGCGCGCTCAGATTGGCGAACTTCTGGGTCTAGTAACTGGCGCTCAGCGTCAATCAAATGATTAAACAACGACACTTTTATTTTGCTGCTCATAACCTTCCCTATTGTTTATAAACTTGCCCAGCTTTCATAACAAATTGCACGTTTTTAAGTACGTCGATATTTTTAAGCGGTGAGCCATTCACACTGATAATATCTGCTTGTTTACCAACACTCAAGTCGCCAATGAGTGCGCTTTGCCCCAGCAGTTTAGCTGCATGTATGGTTGCTGATTTAATAGCTTGGGCTTTGCTCATTCCATTGTTTACTATTAAACTAAATTCATTAGCATTAAGCCCATGACGCGACACCCCAGAGTCTGTTCCAAAAGCTATATTAACCTTGTTTTTCAATGCAAGTTTAAACGAAGCCTGCATTTTTGGGGTCACTTCACGCACTTTGTCGGCTATTGCCGGTGGCATATTTGGGTTTGTAAGCACCTCTTCACTTACCGTTGCCCCCGCTAAAAGCGTCGGTACTAAATAAGCCCCCGTTTTTTTAAATAACTTTATTGCCTCTTTATCTAAATAAGAGCCATGCTCAATAGAATCTACACCGGCTTTTAAGGCCGCTTTTATACCTTGTGTACCGTGTGCATGGGCTGTAACTTTACGTCCTAAGTGGTGAGCCGTATCAACAATTGCAATCAGCTCTGCATCTGTAAGTTGTTGGTTAACACCAGCAGCAGTATTACTTAGTACTCCACCCGTGGCAGTAATTTTAATTACATCAGCACCACTTTTAATTACCTCGCGTACCGCACGGCTACAATCATCCGCGCCATTACATATACCAATCCCGCCTGTAACCGCATCTGTAATATCTTTTCGATATCCGTGCATATCTGCGTGTCCGCCGGTAGGCGATATTGTATTACCCGCTGCAAAAATGCGAGGGCCGTTAATATCATTTCGCTCAATAGCACGTTTTAGCGGAAATATAACTTTGTGATCGCTACCTAAATCTCGCACTGATGTAAAACCTGCATCGAGCGTACGTTGTAAATATTTAATTGAGCGCAAAGCATAATCGGCGTCATATTCTGTTGCCCAGCGGTGAGGGTTTGCTTTAGCATCTCGCTCAAACGTTACGTGAACATGCATATCAATAAGACCAGGCATTACAAATTGATTTTTAAGATTGATAATATCGGCATCAGGTAGGTTAAGTTCTGCTTTTGTGAGGTAGCCGTTTTTAATGGCTGTTATTGTATTATCTGTGATGACTAACGTTTGCTCTGTTTTTACTTTTTGATCTTCGGATGCAAGTAAACTGCCCGCATAAATAATTTTATGCTGTTGAGCAAAAGCCCCATTTGTTATTAATGCCAGCGTTATTGAAGTGAATGTTGTTATTAGTGTTGTTTTCATACTTGCTCCTTTTTTATACTAGCATTACCTTAAATAACCTGTAATTGCGAATATTTACGATACAAAACATGCTATAAACTAGTCTTGAAAGCCGTTTTTTGGTATAACTCACCCATTAGTAATACATGTCAGACCACCTTAAGAGAACATACTATGCCTTACGCACATATCACTGGTTGGGGTAAATGCATTCCACCAGCAAGCATTAGCAACGATGAAATTAGTGAAATAGTTGATACCACCGACGAGTGGATAACCACGCGTACTGGCATTAAATCTCGCCGAGTGAGTCATGTAAGTACCGCTGAGCTGGCAACCGTTGCTGCTAAGCATGCTATTGCGTGCGCAGGCATTGATCCTAAAGATATTGATTTAGTGATATTAGCGACCTGTACACCTTCTACTGTTGTGGCAAATACCGCCTCACAAGTGCAAAAAAACATTGGTGCAACAGGCGCTGCCGCAATGGATACAAACGCGGCATGTTCGGGCTTTTTATATGCATTGCAAGCTGCTACAGCACAAATTCAAGCGGGTATGATCAAAAAAGCAGTCGTCATTGCCGCTGAACGTATGACCTGGTATGTAAACTGGGCACGTCGCGACAGCGCTGTTTTATTTGGCGATGGCGCAGGTGCAGTAATACTTGAAGCTGCCGATACGCCAGCGGGTTTACTTGGTACCAAAACCGGTTGTGACAGCGAAGACCGCGATATTTTACACATCACCAACTTTGGTAGCGATTTAAATAAGTATGAGCCAATTGGTCCTTCTGATTTATTATTTGAAGGCCGTGAAATTTTTAAACGTGCTGTAAAAGGTATGAGTGAAGCCTGCGACAACGTACTACAACAGGCCAACTTAAGCCTTGACGACATTAATGTACTCGTTCCACACCAAGCTAACTTACGTATTATTCAGGCTATTCAGCATCGCTTAAAAGTACCTGACGAAAAAGTAATGGTTAACATTGGTGAGTATGGCAATACCTCTGCTGCGACTATTGCTATTGCGTTATGTGAAGCGGTTGAGCAAGGGTTAATTAAACCGCATTCAAACATTATGTCTGCAGCATTTGGTGCAGGCCTTACGTGGGCTGCAAGTTACATAAAATGGGGCGAACGTGTAACGCCTATTAGTGTTAGCGATGCTGCTTTACCACCATGTGATCAAACAGGTTTAGAGCTTGTAGCACCGGCCGTTAAAGCATGTAAAGAAGCCGAGCAAAGCTAGCACAACATGTAATAAGCCACATTTAAAACGCACTTATTTAAGTGCGTTTTTGCTTTTTAAGGAATTAAATTTGAAACTTTTAGGTATTCATCACGCTGCTATAATTTGTAGTGACTATGCACGTTCTAAACACTTTTATAGCAATGTACTTAAACTTAACGTTATTAATGAGCACTTTAGAGCTGATCGTAATTCATATAAATTAGATTTAGCCATGCCCGATGGTAGCCAAATAGAGCTATTTTCGTTTGATGGTTCGCCCGAAAGACCCAGCTATCCCGAAGCACAAGGCTTAAGACATTTAGCTTTTAAGGTAGCGGATGTACAGATTGCAAAAACGTATTTAGAGTCGTGCGACGTAAAAGTTGAGGATATTAGAGTGGATGAAATAACCGGCAAAAAGTTTACCTTTTTTGCCGATCCAGATAACTTGCCACTTGAGCTTTATGAGGTTTAAAGCTCATAAAGCTCAAGTTCTTACTATTGAATTAAAAACTTACTTATTAAAACGATTTTGTAAGTAGTTAAATACAGCACGAATACCTAATGCTTCACCACCCGTTGGACGACCTGGTAATGCACGTAAGTTCCATGCCATTACATCAAAGTGTACCCACGGTGTTGTTGGTTCAACAAATTCTTTTAAGTAAAGCGCTGCGGTAATAGCACCACCAAACGGTGTGCTTGCGCAATTTGCCATATCGGCTACATCACTTTTTAGTAAGCTTTTGTATTGCTCAAACAACGGAAGTTGCCAAACAGGGTCATGTACACTTAAACCGGCGTCAATAATCCCATTTGCTACATCGCGCTCTGTTGAGAAAAAGCCCGGAAGCTCCGTGCCCAGTGCAACACGACATGCACCCGTGAGGGTAGCAAAATCAATAATTAGCTCAGGATTATCGTTTTGCGCTTCGCTTAATGCATCACACAATACTAAGCGGCCTTCAGCGTCTGTATTATCAATTTCGACCATAATACCTTTGCGCGTTTTAATAACATCGCCTGGGCGAAATGCATTGCGCGATACTGCATTTTCAACCGCTGGTACAAGTACACGTAATCTAATTGGTAAGTTAGCTGCCATAATAAGCTGCGCTAGTGCAATTACATGCGCCGCGCCGCCCATGTCTTTTTTCATGTTACGCATACCAGAGCTTGGTTTTAAATCAAGTCCGCCTGAGTCAAAACATACGCCCTTACCGACTAGCGTAATTAATGGAGCATCTGTCGCGCCCCATTTTAAATCAAGTAAACGCGGTTTATTTTCGCTTGCACGACCCACCATATGAATAGTCGGGTAGTTTTGCTCTAGTAACTCATCGCCAACCCACTGTGAAAATTCGCCATTGTAAGTTGCAGCTAAATCTTCCATAACTTGCGATAAATGTTGCGGCATCATATCTACCGCTGGAGTATTAACTAAATCACGTGCAAGTGTAATGGCATCAGCTTGTTGGCTAATGCGTTCATATAACGCTTTATCGCTAATGGCTAATTGCGCCTTTGCTGTTGGTTTTTCTTTGTATTCACTAAATTCGTAACCACCAAGTACAAACCCTAAAGCAACCTGCTCTACAAAAGCGCTGTCGCCTTGAATTTGATAAGTACCTGTAGGAAGTGTATTTGCTAAATTACCCGCAGCCCAAAAATCATCGCTGCTTTGCATTAAACAAAATACCTGGCTTAACTCGCCCGTTTTAGCATCAGGAATTAAAGCAACACCTTGCTTTTCAAAACCTGTATTAGTTAACCAATTTTGTATAAATGCAGGCTGCTGTGCTTGCCAGTCAGATAATTCGTTTTTAAGAATAAAAGATAAAGGAATACCAGAAGATGTATGACGTAGTAATGCACTCATTAAAAAGCTCATATAATATAAAAATGGTACTTAAGAGCATATCAATAAGCGCACCTAAAAGGTATCGCTAATTTGAAGGGATTTTAGCTACTTTTTTAAGCTGTTTTTAGATTCTTGCTTTTGATTTTCTTGATCTATTTTAGCATCTAGTTCTTTAATAGATTTGTTCATATTAAACGAACTTGGCAGTACATCAACTCCCACCAAACTCCCTAATTTAACAACTAAAGGAATTGTAAGCGGAGCAAAAGGTAATACAGCAAATACACCGAGCCCTAACCCTTTTAAAATATCAACAAATTGCTCATTTGCGCGTTTTAACTCTTCTTTACTTGTGTGGCCTTGAGTGTAACGCCTATAAATAGAGAGCATTTCTTTAGTTTCTTGTTTTTCTTGGGCGAGTGCGATTTTAAGCGCCACCATAGCACGGCGAAAACGCAGCTGTTGGCGTTTTTTACTAATTTTAACTACCCGCCAAGGTGCACGGTGAATAACTTTATATAATCGCATAACTTTTATTTTCACACAGCAGCACAGGTTCACAAAGAATAATTTACTTTCAACACCCTTTAACTTACCCTTTGCACCAAATTAGTATTAAATACATACAACAATGCAGAATATAACAAATCAATTACCGCAAAAACCTGAAAAACCAAAATCTGATGAATGTTGCGGTGGTGGCAGTTGCTGTCCCTGCGTATGGGATGAATACAAAGAAAAATTAGCAGCTTGGCGGTACGCACAAAACATTGAAAACCCCATAAAAAAAGATACAAATAAATAACATTTAAATGCAGTTAGCGCATTAATATTCCCCTCAATAGCCTTATTTGCACTTATTTAGTTCGTTTTAGTTTTACTTTGCACCACTGTTGCATTTTTTCTTAAATTGAATCTTTTTGTTATCAAACGGTTAATTAGTAATTGCCCTTCCTGTTTTTTATCTATAGTCTGTAGATAGGACTTCACAAAAAGTAAGCTTAATTGATTAGGCTTTTGAGCTAAAACCTCAAACTTATGTGAAACAAAAAATTAAGTTAAAAACAAATGATGTGAAATTCACATCAAAAATAAGAATTATTCTAACTGGGGAAAATTAGAATGAAATTAAAAAGTAATGCGCTAAACCAAGCAATCAAATTTGCTTTAGCTACAACCACTGCAGGGTTATTTATTTCTGGATCTGCTATTGCGGCAGACGAGCAGGAACAAACTAAAGTAAATAAAAACGTTGAGAAAATTGCCGTAGTAGGTACGCGTTCAGCTCCTCGTTCAATAGGTGACTCACCGGTTCCAATCGACATTATTGGCGGCGAAGAGCTTGAAAAGTCAGGTAACACTGACATGCTTGAACTTTTAAAAGGTGCAGTACCATCGTTTAACGTACACCAAAACCCTATCAGTGATGCGGCTTCTCTTGTTCGTCCAGCTAACTTACGTGGTTTACCGTCAGACAGCACATTGGTTCTTTTAAACGGCAAACGTCGTCACCGTGCTTCTGTAATCGCATTTTTAGGCGGTGGTATTAACGATGGCGCGCAAGGCGCAGATATTTCAGTTATTCCAAGCATTGCGATTAAACAAGTAGAAGTACTTCGCGATGGCGCGGCTGCGCAGTATGGTTCTGATGCAATCGCCGGTGTAATGAATTTCCAACTAAAAGACGCTTCAGAAGGTGGTAAATTAGAAATCCGCCATGGTCAATTTTATGAAGGTGATGGCGATACAACACAAGTGTCGGGTAACGTAGGTTTACCGTTTACCGACAATGGTTTTGCTAATTTAAGCTTTCAATATAAAACAGCTGATGCAACAAGTCGTTCAGTTCAACGTGCCGATGCTGCAGCACTTTCAGCTGCCGGTGTGCCTGAAGTATCTTCTCTTGCACAAGTATGGGGTGCACCAGAAGTAGATGACGATATTACTATTTTTGGTAATGTGGGTTTAGAGCTAACAAACGACTCTGAATTTTACATGTTTGGTAACTACTCTGAACGTGATGTACGTGGCGGTTTTTATTACCGTAATCCGCAAACACGTTCTGGTGTTTACTCAAATGATGGTGGCGAAACATTACTTGTTGCCGACACAACACCTGATATGAGTGCTAACTGTCCAACTATCACAATAACAGACGGCAATGTACTAGATGATCCTGCTTACATAAATGGTGTAGCAAACAACCCAGATTGTTTTGCCTTTAATGAGATGCTTCCAGGTGGCTTTACACCTAACTTTGGCGGCAACATTACTGATACTTCTTTAACTATTGGTACTAAAGGTCGATTCACTGGTGGCTTATTAAAAGATACTTACTATGACTTAAGCGGTACTGTTGGCTTAAATGAATCACGTTACTTTATTTACGACACGGTTAATGCCTCTTTAGGTGCAGATACACCACGAGACTTCAGCCCGGGTAAATACGAACAACTAGAGAAGAACTTTAACTTTGATTTATCAAAAGGTATCGACTTTGGTTTAGCTTATGATGTAAACATTGCCGGTGGTTTTGAATGGCATGAAGAAACATTTACTATCGTCTCTGGTGATGAAGAATCTTACACTGCAGGCCCTTTAACAGCACAAGGTTTTGGTATTGGCTCTAATGGTTTCCCTGGTTTTAAACCATCACAAGCAGGTGAATTTTCTCGCCGTAACTATGCAGCATATGTTGATGTTGAAGCACCGTTTACTGAAGACTTTTTAATGGGCGTAGCACTTCGATTTGAAGACTACGACAGCTTTGGCACTACCACTAACTACAAAGTAATGGCTCAATACCATTTAACTGAAGACTTAAACGTGCGTGGTTCTGTAAGCAGTGGTTTCCGTGCACCAACGGTTGGTCAAGCTAACGTAAGTAATGTACAAACAAGTTTAGATGGCGGTGTATTACAAGATTCAGCGCTTCTTCCACCAACAAACCCAATTGCAGTGCAATTAGGTGGTACAGAGCTTGAGCCGGAAGAATCGCAAAGTTATACGCTTGGTGCTGTATACACAATTGGCGAATTATTTTTAACGCTTGATTACTACAACATCCAAGTAGATGACCGTATTAGCCAATCAGATAAAATCAACTTAAGCCAAGCAGATAAAGATACCCTTGCAGCAGCAGGAGTACCTAATGTACAAGGCCTTGCTCAGGTAAGCTTTTTTACAAATGACTTTGACACAACAACACAAGGTATCGATTTAGTTGCAAACTATACAGCTGAATTAATGGGCGGTAGCTCTACATTTAGCCTTGCATATAACTGGAATGATACTGAAGTAACTAAATTTAGTGAAATTACAGGTGCGTTTAAAGTTAAGCGTTTAGAAGAAGATTTACCTAATCATCGTGCAACGTTCACATTGTCTCAACAATGGGAATCAGTTTCTGCATTTGCTCGTGCAAACTACTACGGCGAATACCAAGGTGTTCACGTTGATTATGATGCAACAGCTAAAACAGCAGATGCTGCAGTCACTATTGATGCTGAAGTAACTTACTTCTTAAATGAATCAGTTAGCTTCTCTGTAGGCGCTCAAAACTTATTCGACCAAGATGCTGAAAAACTTGATTTTGCAGATGCAACGGGCATCCCTAATAACAACTGGGGTGGTCAGTTCTACGAAACATCTCCGTTTGGTATTAACGGTGGCTTTTACTACGCTAAAGCAACATATACTTTTTAAACTATTTTCATGAAGAACCAAAGGCGAAATGTTAAAGACATTTCGCCTTTTTAATTTTATAGTTAATAAAAATAATAATGAACAATACCAATTGCATTGAATAAGTGTTCTATTATAGCGCTCAGAAAATAGCGTAATAACAAGGCGAAAACTATGATATATAGTTGCTCTATATGAATAATTTTTAACGCAGTGAGTACGCTATTTAATGCGATAGAATGATTATTTTTTTAATAAAATTGGTATAACTATGCTACTTGAAAAAGCCAACCAACTACTGCAACAAAATAAACTCAAAGAAGCCGAGTTCCATTTTAAAGCAATTTTAAATAGTAACCCTGAAAATGGTGAGGCTTTATTTGGCTTAGGCAGAATTGCCTTACGACTAGAACGTTACGACGCTGGCGTATACCTACTCCAAAAAGCTTGTGAGCGCTTGCCTCATATGCTTGAACCATTACATGCCCTTGCTGATGCATTTAACGGTGTTCATTCGCCAAACGATGCACTAACGGTACTTGAATACGCAAAAAAATTAGCAAGTCATAATCCAGAACCTCATTATTACTTAGCACAGCACTATTTAACACATGGCGAGTTAGATAAAGCTCATACAACTTTTGCTCATGCACTCAGCATTGGTGTATACCCTGTAACAGCCTATATTTTATTTGAACTTGTACAATTAGGTCGCTTTGATAAAGAACATAATTATGTAAGTAATTTGCACCACTTATTAACTCAAACGAGTAATTTACGTTTAAAAATGGTGTGTTACTACGCATTAGCAAACAGTTACAATGCACTTGAGGATACCGAGCAAGCATTTAATTATTTTATATTGGCGAATAAATTACAAAAAAAATTAAGTGAATTTAACACTAAAGATTTAACCCCTTTTTACGATGAAATAATAAAATACAACACCGAGGAATTTATAGCCTCTGCCGATAAAAAGTTTACGGGTAATATCACACCTGTATTTATTATTGGCATGCCTCGTAGTGGTTCTACCCTTGTGGAGCAAATGTTGGCAAGCCATAGTCAGTTTTCGAGCCTAGGAGAGAGCACGAGTATTAGTAATAACGCAGTTGCTTTTATCGAACAAAAAACGGGAGTGACTTACCCGCAATGTTTAGCACATTTAACGCCGGATTTAATCAAAAAAGCCCGCGAGCTGTATATCACAACATTAAAAACAGCATCGCCCATCAGACCTTTTATAATAAATAAACTGCCGAGTAATTATCAGTCGCTCGGACTTATATATATTCTATTTCCAAATGCTAAATTTATAAATTTAAGTCGTGATTTTAATGCCACCGCATTTTCTATCTTCACTAATTACTTTGCTGAAAACGAGCCTTACTTTTGCTCACTACCTGAGTTTAAGCTTTATCATAAGTTGTATAAAAAACTGATGAGCCATTGGCACTCTTTTAAAGAGATGCCAATTTATGATGTCAGTTACGAAGATTTAGTGAATAACCCAAAAGAGCAGCTAACGCAGTTACTTGGTTTTTTAAACTGTAGTTTTGAAGAGCGCTGCTTAGCGTTTTATAAACAAAAAACACCGGTAACGACCTTGAGTAAACATGCTATTCGCCAACCTATTAATAATGCCGCAATCGCTAAGTGGGAGCGTTACAAAACACCTCTTCTAAAGTTACTTGATGAGAATTAATTAATCGGATGTGCTTTAAGCCAATTAAGTAAATCTTTAAATTGATCATCACGCGCACTTGGGTGGGTAAGCATATTAATATGATCGTAATCAAAATTATGCCCGTGTTTACGACCGTAAATTTGCATTTGTTGAATGCCTAGCCCCGATTCGTCCATAAATTTTTGAATATCGATTGGTTGCGCTAATGCTTTATCTTTTACCGCAGCAATATGAAGCGTTGGCGGTAAATGCAGGTTGTTTAGCGCTTTTGCATAATCAAAATTATCATCAGAATCTATCCATGGCTTCTTTTTAGCCCATTGCATACTTTGATAATGCGACTTTTGAGTTTCGTTATCGCTGCCCCACTTATAACCTTTAGCATTTAAATAGCCATGTTTTTTAGCAAGTAAAGGCGCCATAAAATACCAAATTAAATTGGCTTGTAATAATTTTTGAGGATGATTATTAAATAAAGAACGCTTAGAGCCAAAATACACACATGCTTTAACGTCGTTAATATATTCTGGAAAACGTGCAAACGCGCTGTTCATCAATACCCCGCCCCAAGAGTGAGCAACCCAGTAGTCTGGCTTTTTGCCTTCAATCAACTCTATTTGCTTAATAAAGGCAGGGATGTCTTCTAGGATAGACTCAGTTTGTCCATGTTCGGACTCACTCGAAATGATTGGCTTGCTATCACCTCGGCCACGTAAATCAGCCACATAACATCTATACCCATGCTCAGCTAAAAAAGGGGCAAGTCCTTTATTAGAGTGCGTGTAAAAAATCTTACCGTTTTCTATTGCTCCATGCATAAAAAATACGATGGGCCCTTGCTGATCTTCATCGCTAATACGGCGTAAATGAAGAGTTTGCTGAGAGTCTAAATCAACTATTATTGATTGCTGAGAAATTGCCACAGTTATTCCTTTTTATTATTTTCAACTCATCCTACCAGTAATATTAAATATACCAAAGGAAATGTCTGCACTTTACTCATCAGCATTTGTTACAATCACCACATCATATCTGTTGTTAAAATGAAGCCATGAAAGAAAATAAAGCACGTTCAAAATTACACCCTCGTAACCTACATAAAAATGGGTACGACTTCGATTTATTAACAACAGAGCATCCTGCTCTACTGCCCTTTGTTATAACCACACCTGCAGGGACTAAAAGTATTGATTTTAGTGATAACAAAGCCGTTAAAACACTTAACCAAGCTCTTTTAAAAGCACATTATAATATTGATTTTTGGGATATTCCCGAGCACAACTTATGCCCGCCTATACCTGGGCGTGTTGACTACATTCACTACTTGGCCGACCTATTAAGTGATGATAACCAACAACAAATACCTTTAGGTAAGCAAATTAAAGTACTTGATATTGGTACTGGTGCTAATTTAGTTTATCCGCTTACTGGTACAAGTGAATATAAGTGGCATTTTACCGGGACTGATATTGATACAGCCTCAGTAAAAATAGCAAAGCAAATTGCTCAGTTTAATGGTTTAAAAATAAGCCTAAAACAACAAAAAAACGCATCACATATTTTTAAAGGCGTTATAAATCAAAAAGATCTATACCATTTAACGCTCTGTAACCCTCCGTTTCATGCAAGTGAAGAAGAGGCAAGTAAAGGCAGTGAACGTAAATGGAAAAACCTAGGAAAAACACCCAGTAGCACGCTTAACTTTGGTGGCCATAATAATGAATTGTGGTGTGAAGGCGGTGAAGTACAGTTTATCTCTAATATGATTAAAGAAAGCGAAGACTTTGCAGAGCAAGTACTGTGGTTTACATCGTTAGTCTCTAAAAAAGATAATATTGCAGCCCTTGAAGAAGTATTAAAAGCTCACCCAATAGCACAGTATAAAATAGTTGATATGGCACAAGGTCAAAAAATTAGCCGCTTTATTGCATGGACCTACTTTGATAAAGACACTCGTGAGCAAATTTGTAGCGAGCTTGATTAATACCAATTTTATTGAAAATAATAAAAAGGATAAGGCAATCATGATAGATTTTCGCTCTGATACAGTTACAAAACCAACAAAAGAAATGCGCGACATTATGTACAACGCACCGGTTGGTGACGATGTATATGGTGATGATGAAAGCGTTAACCAACTAGAAGCCTATGCGTGTAAGCGTTTTAATTTTGAAGCCGCACTTTATTGTAGCTCAGGCACACAAGCCAACTTACTTGGGTTAATGGCGCACTGTGAGCGAGGTGACGAATACATTTGTGGCCAAAATGCTCACAATTATAAGTTTGAGGGCGGCGGCGCAGCTGTATTAGGATCTGTTCAGCCACAGCCTATTGAAAACGAAGCTGATGGCAGCATCCCTTTTAGTAAAATAGCGGCGGCTATAAAACCAGACGATTGCCATTTTGCAAAAACGCGATTGCTCAGCTTAGAAAATACCATTGGCGGAAAAGTACTCCCGCTTGAGTACTTAGCCCAAGCACGTGACTTTGTTAATACGCATAGTTTAGCGCTGCACTTAGACGGCGCACGTGCTTTTAATGCCGCTGTTGAGCTAAAAGTTGATATCACTGAAATTACAAAACACTTTGACTCAGTTTCTTTATGTTTATCTAAAGGTTTAGGTGCGCCCGTAGGCTCTTTATTATTAGGCTCACCAGCATTTATTAATAAAGCAAGACGATGGAGAAAAGTACTTGGTGGCGGTATGCGCCAAGCCGGAATGCTTGCAGCTGCCGGGCAGTTTGCACTTGAGCACAATGTAGAGCGCTTAAAATACGATCATGAAAATGCACGTTATTTGGCTCAACAATTAAGTGAAATCAGTGGTTTTACTGTCGATATGACTAACACCACTAATATGGTTTACGCAACATACAGTAGCAGTATAAATATTGAAGATATTGCTGAAGCGCTTAAACAACAAGGCATATTATTTAGCCCAAGCAAGCAGCTTAGGCTAGTTACGCATTTAGATATAACCCGCGAAGATATTGATACATTTTTAAATGCTTTATCGGCCCATATTTAACGCGGCTTTATAATGTTTGCGGCATACCGAAACATATCGGTCATTGCCGCCAATTTCTACTTGGTTACCATCGGCTATTGCTTCGCCATTTTCATCGGTACGCAGTACATGGTTTGCTTTACGTCCACAGTGGCAAACAGTTTTAAGCTCAACTAACTTATCAGCCCACGCAAGCAAATATTGCGACCCTATAAATAGCTCGCCTCTAAAGTCGTTACGCAGGCCATAACACAATACCGGTATACCGAGCTCGTCAACCACATCGGTTAATTGCATTACTTGTTCTTTTGATAAAAATTGGCACTCGTCAACTAACACACAATGGCGCTTTTTATCATTATTGAGTGATTGAATAAGATCAAAAACATCTTTACTAGCATCAAATACATGCGCATCAGCTTGCAAACCAATACGAGAAGATACTTTACCCACGCCTTGTCTATCATCAATGGCAGCAGTCAGGATCACAGGTTCCATGCCACGTTCTTTATAATTAAATGCAGATTGTAATAACGTGGTTGATTTACCTGCATTCATTGCAGAGTAGTAAAAGTATAATTGAGCCATTGTGGTGCCATTTTATAAAAAGTGCGCTTATGCTACCTTAATATTAAATTAATACCAATTTACAAACGCGAATTTTATTTTGTCAGGGCCTGTTTATTTAAGTGTTTGTAAGTATTTAATATACACAGGTGCACTTTCAAATTTTGATAACCACTGCCACATTTGCAAGCTTAGAGCATTATTTTCTTCGTAGAATTTTTTTGAAAATACAAGGTAACCATGGCTGGTTTCGTAAGGGGGATAAATAGGTTTAACATTATTACCCTCATACGGATAACTCGACACTTTTAAGCCATCTACTTGGCATAGATCAACGCTCGCTTGCACTACCCCCTTATCTAGCAACTCAAAAGCTTTGCTTTTAGAAAACGTATTATGAATAAAAAATGGTTCTTCTTTTAACGCGCTATTTAGCCCATAACCATTAGGAATAGCTATCGTAAATGCTTTATTTTGAAATACTTCACGAGTCTCCCATTCCTTATGAAATTTATAACGCCCTATAAGGCAGCTGCCAAATTCACTTACTGCGTAGTCATCTTGTAACTTACCTTGCTCATCAACAGGGTAAACAGCAACGTTTTCTCGCCCTTTGCGGTAACTTGCAATAACAGCATTAACTCGATTAAATTCTAAATCGTTTAAGCATCTACGCCATGGCTTTCTAACAAATGATATTGCTACATTGGGCAATGCTAAATCAAGTTTTTGAAGTATTTCGATTGATGCACCAGGTTTATCTGTTGGTATATTTTGGCCATCACCTAAAAACATGGGTGCTATGTTTTTGTCTTCGTAACAAAACACGAGACTTTGCGGCTTGCTAAACGCAGTAGCGGTAAACATTAAACTGACAATAAAAGAGTAAACTAAGCTATTAATACGCATAATAATTTTTATTAGTTGATTATTTAAATTATAGGTTGAGTTAAGCAGACTGGCTATATTTTATCAATTAATTTACATTAATCCTTCGTGTTTCAGCAACCACAGTTTCCTTTCAAGCCCACCAGCATAGCCCGTTAACTTTGCATTTGCGCCAATAATGCGGTGGCACGGTACAATAATACTAATCGGGTTTTTACCATTAGCAGCGCCTACTGCCCTCACTGCTTTTGGGTTATTGAGTTGGTTAGCAATATAGCCGTATGTTTGCGATTGTCCAAAAGGCACAGTTAATAGTGCTTGCCATACACTTTGCTGAAATACTGTACCGGTTGTATCAAGTGTTACATCAAACATAGTGCGTTTTTTTGCAAAGTACTCATTTAACTGCGCAGCGCAAATAAGCACCGCCTTGTTAGTAACTTGCTCAAATGGCGTATAAGAGTATTCAACTGGTGGATAAAAACCAACGTAACTCACACCTTTATCAGTCGCTTGAATTATTATGTCGTCTATAGGGCTCGAAATTGATGTTTGAATGATCATTATAATTGCTGCCAAAGTTGAAACGTTAAGTAAGAGCGAAAGGGAGCGCAATTAGCAGGCTCAAAAGGGTTTGCCGCCGCTTGAGCTTTTTTAACACCTAAGTCGCCATCAAGTAATATATCGGGTTGGCTTTGTCCTCGCAGCTTTGCATAATTTACTGTCCAAGGACCAATTCCCTTTAAGCTAAGCCATTCGTCTAAATCGTCATTTTCAAGATTTAGTGCACAAAACTGGGCTAAGTTGTGTAGCGCATTTTTGCGTGCTTGTGGCATTTTAAAAAATGCAAAATCACTATTAGCAACAATTTTAGCCGTAGGAAAATAAACGGCAGCGCCCTCTTTTTCGCCTAATTCATCAACTAACTTTGTTACTAAATTATGCGCCGCAGTAACACTCACTTGTTGCCCAAGTACAGCTCTTATACCGGCTTCAAAACTTGACCAAATCCCCGGAAGTCTGAGCCCTTCACACACTGTAAACGCATTGTTTATATTGGCGCTTAAATGCGTTTCAATTAAATTAATATCGGCATCTAAATCAAGTACACGGCGTATATTATTTATAACAGGTTGTAAGTACGCCGTATTGTCTATATTGATAGATACACTAAAGTGGTTTTTATTAGCTATAAATTCAGCGTTAAAGCTTCCTTTATATTTATCACTTGCAAAAGTACGCCCGTAGCTCGTTTGTGTTATCCACTCCATTGGTTTTATCAAGCGCCTTTGTAAAAAGCCCTGCAAAGCAGGCCAATTATAAGGCGGCCTAAATGGTAGGGTTAAAATGAGTGTTGACGTTGGCTTTTTATCGCCACTGCGCAGCTTCGAGGGAGCTATATTTAACTGCTGTAAAAATGCATCATTAAAGCGCCTAATGCTTTTAAAGCCTGCGGAAAACGCTATTTCGGTAAGGGGTAAATGTGTTTCTTGAATCAGTTTTTTAGCAAAGTGGCATTGGTTAAATAATCGATATTGCGTAATCGACACGCCAAAATACTGCTTAAACAACTGCCTTAAATAACGACTACTTATACCTAAACGAGCTGCTAATTTTTCGCAGTCGTGCTCGTCATTTTGATCTATTAACTGTTTTGCTCTTAGTGCAGTCGTTTTTGTACCCTGCCATGCTGCGCTGCCAGGGGCACTATCGGGCCTGCAACGAATACAGGGCCTAAAACCATCTTGCGCCGCGTTATGGGCAAACTGATAATAAGCAACGTTTTTTTCGTGAGCCGTTGGTGCAGGGCAAATTGGTCTGCAATATATACCGGTACTTTTTACCGCTACGTAAAAAAGCCCGTCAAAACGAGGATCGCGACTCTGACGTGCTTTTTGCCAATGTAAAGTGTCCATAAACGGCTCTATAAATTAACCTAATAGAGCCTAGCTTATACAAAAAAACTCACATTACTAGCCATATTCGGCACTCAACTTACTGCGGCTAGGTAGCGTTTTTCAACTTCAGTCCAATTAATTACATTATAAAAAGCAGCAATATAGTCAGGACGCTTATTTTGATACTTCAAATAATAAGCATGCTCCCATACATCAAGCCCCAAAATAGGGGTATTTCCCTGCATTAAAGGGCAATCTTGATTAGCACTATTTTCTACAATCAACTTTTTATCTGGGGTCACACATAGCCACGCCCAACCACTGCCAAATTGACTAATTGCAGCAGCTGTAAATTCCTCTTTAAACTTATCAAAACAGCCAAACTGTTCATTTATTGCCTGAGCTACACTACCTTCAGGTTCACCTCCTCCTTGCGGGCACATTACTTGCCAAAATAAGCTGTGATTAAAATGCCCTCCTACATGCTCTTGTACTGCTTTTTGTAAATTACTAGGCAGGCTGTTTATTCCCTTAAGTAATTTTTCAGCATTTGCGGTTGCATAAACAGTATCTGCTAAAGCAGCATTGGCTTTATTGATATACGTTTGATGATGCAATGTGTGGTGAATATGCATTGTTTTACCATCAATATGAGGCTCAAGCGCATCGTACTCATAGTTAAGTGCAGGCAAAGTAAAAGCCATAAATACTCCTTTTTCTTTTAAATTAGTGCAGTTGATTGTTTGTAGTGCTCTCTGAGCATAAGCAAAAATTCACTTGCTCTATTAGCTCAGGTAAAAAATGATAGCGTCTTGCAAATAATACAAGTTCAGAGGACGTTTTAGTGTAATGATGCTTACTCACTTTTTGTATATCGTAATGAGTATGCTTAATTAGCGAACAGAGTGTTAAGTGTACTTCGCATAGCCATTTGCATGCATTTTCAGGCTGTTGCAAAGCTATATAGGTATCAGCTAAATTATGCGACGCAACAACAAGTGCGGGTATGCAATGCTCAATAGCATGGATGACATTGTTATTAATCTGAGCATATAAAAACTGCTGAAGAAGATGATCTGCAAGTGTTTTAGCTAATAAGTATTTATCGCGGGCTTCGAAAAGTGCACCTTGTTCAAATGCATAATTACCTTGCATTATATTCGACTGCCAAGGGCTTAATGCTTGATCAAGACAAAGTAAATCTGAGTTGGATTGTTTTTGATTTGAGATCATATAATCATCTGCAGGTTTATTTATGGGCGTGTAGTTAACTTACACACCCACAAGCCTAAATGCAAATGATTTTCATTAACTATTTAGCAAAGTCTAGTAATTCCTGCCCCGTTAAGCGATATATTATCCATTCGTTTTGAGGCTTTGCACCAATGCTATTGTAAAAATCGATAGCGGGTTTATTCCAATCAAGCACTACCCATTCAAAACGACCACAGTCATTACTAATCGCCTTATTAGCTAAGTGCTTCATAATGGCTTTACCTGCACCATTGCCACGGCTATCTGGGCTTACGTATAAATCTTCAAGGTATAGGCCATTTTTACCTAACCATGTAGAGTAATTATAAAAATAGACCGCAAAACCAATTGGCTCATCACCTTCTAAACAAATTATGCTGTGCGCAGTAGCACCATCGCTAAACAGCGTATCTAAAATAGCCTGCTCGTCTGTTTTTACTGCATCCGGTTCTTTTTCATATATGGCAAGTTCGGTAATAAAGTGCAAAATTGTTTTTGCATCACTTGGTTTTGCATCACGTATTATAACGGGTTGGCTCATTGTATTTTTACCTTAAATATACTGCTCTAATTTATCTTTTAAAATATCTAATTGAATCGGTTTGCTCAAGTAGTCATCCATTCCAGCGGTTATACAACGCTCTTTATCAGAGTCCATTGCGTTAGCCGTAATAGCAATGATCCTAATGTTTTTGTGTTGTATACCCGCCATACCTTTACGTATAGCTGCAGTTGCAGCAAAGCCATCCATAACAGGCATCTGGCAATCCATAAGAACGAGTTTAAAGAAGCCAGAATCGTGAGACTCCAATATATCTATCGCTAATTGACCATTTTCGGCAATTGTAACGTCACAATTAAGCTTTTTGAGCATTAATGTAGCCACTTGCCGATTAATTGGATTATCTTCTACAAGTAATATTTGGGTAGGTTCCTGCACCTTTTCTTTTTTAAGAGAGGAAATATAGCCTGAAGTAACAAGTGGGAGTGTCTCATCTGAATCATTACTTGTTATGACTGACAGTGCAGAAATTAAATCGGCAGTGGTTACAGGTTTGGGGAAATATGCCTGAAAGCCTGCATTAGAATAGCGCTGCGCACCTTCCATACCAGCAATACTGGTCATCATTACAAGTGGCATTGATTTATAATGTTCATGTGCTTTTAGTGCTTTACACAGCTCTATACCATCCATTCCTGGCATTTGCATATCAAGCACTGCAATATCATACATACAATTGTTACTTTTATATTGCTGCGCGCACATATCAAGAGCTTCGCGTGCGTCACATGCAAGCGCAACTTTAGCGCCCCAGTGCTCAAGCTGCTGTGAAATTACAATTCGATTTGTCTCGTTATCATCAACAACCAAAACGGTTAGCTCTTCCATATTAATATTAGGAATATAACGTTCTTTTTGATCTCCCGGAGTCAGCATTATAGTGGCAGTAAAAGTACTCCCTTTACCGGCTTCGCTAGTGAGAGAGATAGCTCCCCCCATTAGTTCACAAAGCTGCTTACAAATAGCCAGCCCTAAGCCACTGCCTCCATATTCACGCGTTGTTGATGCATCGACTTGAGAGAAAGGGGTAAATAATTGCTCTTGTTTTTCTAAACTAATTCCTATGCCTGAGTCCTTTATACTTACAACAAACTCTATACCTTGAGCTACTTTATTAATTTTCGCGCTTACAACAACCTCGCCTTGACTCGTAAACTTAACGGCGTTGCTTAATAAATTAGTAATAACTTGGCGAATGCGCCCAGGATCGCCGCATAACTGCGAAGGCTCTAGCGCTACCAGATCCAAAATAATTTCAATACCTTTGTCTTGAGCTGTAAATGCTTGTGCGGCAGCAACTTCACCAATTAAATCACGTCCATTAAAGTTAATCTCTTCAAGCTCGATTTTACCTGCTTCAGCTTTAGAGAAATCTAAAATATCATTAATTACACCCAATAAAGAATGTGCACTTTTTTTGGCTATATCTACTTTTGTTTCTATTGGTTTAGATAACGACTCTAATTGAACAAGCTCTAGCATACCGAGTACGCCATTCATTGGCGTTCTAATTTCATGGCTCATGGTTGCTAAAAATTGGCTCTTAGCAATGGCTGCATCTTCAGCTTTTACAAGTGCTACTTTTAGCTCCTCACTAATTACTTTTCGTTTTTGAGAAACTAAAGTGCTTCCCACTAAAGTAGCTAATGAGCGAAGATACGTTTCTTCACTTTGCGTCCAGTTGTGATGCTCGCCTACTGTTTCAGCGCACAAAATACCTAAATTACCATCGCCTGTTGCAATTACAGCATCAAGCATCGATTTAATATTTAGTGGTGTTACATATACTTTAATAAAATCAACAGTTGCTGAGTGAGTATAAACATCATCAATAGCCACTAAATTATGTTTATAAATAGCATTAAAATAAGCTGGGTAGTCTTTAGCAGTTAAAATAGCGTCGGTATCTACAAACCCTTGACCATTTATATATAAGCAATGACACGTCATCACATCTCGTTTTTCGTTAAAGATCCATATCGAAGCTCGTGTAACATTTAGCACTTCACACATAGATTTAACGGCTAGCTTTTTAACCTGTTCTACATCACTATTTTGCACCTCAGGTGCGACTGTAAGCGCGGCTAAATTTTTGTTATAACGATTTGCTTTTTCGCTCTCAAGTTCAAGTCGTTTATGTGCATCAATACTTTGAAATGAACCAAACACACGTACACATTTACCGTCTTTAAGCTCAGCTTGGCCCATCGATTTAACCCAACGCTCTTGCCCAGAATAGGTCAAAATAATAAGCTCTACACTCCAGCTTTCACCTAAAGTCACTGCGCACTCAAATAAGGTACTTATAGTATCTCGGTGTATGCCTGGTTTATAAAAGTTAATAGCGGTATCTATGCTCGGTTCAAAGTCCTCTGGTACTTCGTGAATAACTTTAACTTCATCAGACCAATAAAGTGTATGCGCATCTAAGTCCATCTCCCATGCGCCAATTTGCCCTTGCTTACTCATTGATTCAAGTAGGCTTTGCTGACGATTTATTTTTAACTGTGTATTGTAACGCTCTGTAATATCAAAAATAAATCCATCTAAATACAATATGCTGCCATCATCTGCGTAAATGGCTTGGCCTTTTTCATTTACCCAATGTAAGGAGCCATCGCGGGCTGTAATCCTATACTCAACAGACCATGACTGCTTAGCGCTAACACAACGTAGAATTTCATCTTTTATTTTTTTAGAATCGTCTTCGCATATCAAATCAAAAAAGCTGGGGGGTTCATCATGTATCAACTCATCAGGTGAATAACCTGTTATTCCACTCGCTTGCTCGCTCATATAAAGCATGCTTAATTTATTATCAAACTTACATCGATAAATAATGCCAGGGATATTTGATACCAAAGATTCAAACCTATCGCGGCTTCCTTGTAGCTCAAGCTCTGTAGATTTTCGTTCTGATATATCTAAATGCGTACCTATCATACGTTTTGGAGAGCCATCGGTATTCCACTCAACTACTTTTGCAGTATCGAGTACCCATATCCAATGTCCATTTTTATGCTTCATGCGGGCTTCACTAACAAAATAGTCAGTCTCACCGGCAAAGTGCTCTTGAAGTTTTTTATTTGATATCACTAAGTCGTCTGGGTGAGCATATGTATACCAAGTATCTATAGTACAAGGCTCAATCTCACTGAGTTTGTAACCTATTATCTCGGCCCAGCGGTTATTAAACGTCACTTTATTAGTATCAATATACCAATCCCAAATACCCACGGCTGTTGAGTCTATCACTAGCTGTAACTGTGTTTTGTGTTGCTCAAGCTCTAGCTCTTGTACTTTCAGGGCTGTAATGTCATTACGAATAGCAATATAGTTTTGCGGTTTTCCATTTTCATCTAAAAATGGTGCAATTGTCGTATCTACCCAATATATGCCACCATGCTTAGCTTTATTGCATATTTGCCCGTTCCATATATCACCACGTTTAAGCGTTTTATACATATTTTTAAAAAATGCTTTTTCGTGTTTTCCTGAATTTAAAAGGCGATGGTTTTGACCTATTAATTCGTGTTCATCGTAGCCACTAATCTCACAAAATTTCTTATTTACAAAAGTGATGGTGCCATGCAAATCAGTTACAGCAACAATAGCGTGTTCATCTAATGCACTTTTTTGCTCGGCTAATTGTTTTAATGCAATTTGAAGTGCAGAGCGTTGCTTTTGTAATATACTTTGTTGCTCTTCTTTTACGGCTACTAAATTACGTAAACCCAATGAAAGCTGGTTAAACTCAATACTGTCGTTTATTACAGGGACTTTTACCTTGTCTCCTTTTGTAATACTTTCAACAATTTTAGCTAAGTTAATTAAAGGTCTAAAAAGTCGACGCCCAAACCACCACGATGACGTTAATATAAGCAGTAATGCCCCCGCATTTGTTAATAAAGCAAGCTGTTTATAAAAATTAGCACCTTGTAGTGCAACTTCTTTTGGTTTTGTTACAAGTAACTGCCATCCAGATTCATTTAAAAACTCTAGAGAATCAATATACCCGTATAAAGTCTCTTCATTTTTATTACTGTAAGAAAAAACACGTTGCGTTGGGGAGCCGTTTTGAGAGAAAAATAATGGTTGAGAATCTTCTGAATTATTATTTTTTTGAATTTTATTATTATGCATAACATAAAATGTTATGTCTTTATTTGCAGCGTGTATTTTACTTAGATTATTTAATAAGCCGTTTAAATTTATATCTGCGAGCAATATGGCTTGTAGCTTATTTTCGGTATTTACTAACGGTAAGCCAATAATATGATACTCACGCCCTGAGACTGTCATTGACTGAAATTGGATTTTACCTGTATTTTTAATACCAGAGAGTATGTTATTAAAACGTTGATCTTTAATAATATTAAAAAAGGGAGATGAAGGTAGTGATTTAACGAGGTTTACATCAATAAGTTCTACATTATTAACAAAGTCGTACTGCTCAACAAATTGCGCTATTAATTGTTGTTTTTTAGTCGGGCTAATATCAAACTGCGCCCTAAGCAAATATAGATCCTTAACGTGCTCTGCAAACCAAATATCAGCAAATTGCTTACCTATATTATTAAGCTCGTTAAGTTCAGCGTCTGCATTTTGCTTAAGCGTGCTATTTACATGTCCAAGGCTAAACCAAGTAAGTATACAAAGTGGCCCTAAGGCTATAATTATAAAGGTTATAATTAACTTACTTCGAACAGACTGTCCTTTACCTGTTAATTCACCAAAGTTTAAACCTTTGTGCATGCTTAATATCCAGCAACTTATAATCATTTAATATTACTTACATTAATGCACTAAATATATAAAGACGCAAGTTTTGAGCGGTAAACTCCTTAAAAAATGGGTGTTTAGCGTTACAATATTAAATTCACACTTTTTAAAATATACGCCTTTATTACTAACTTATAATTAGATTTATTGACGCTACCACATCTGTAGCGGTTTTAAACCAGCCATGATATAAGCAATATTCAATTAATACATTTGAGGTCATTATGGCGCACGATCACTCTCATAGTCATGTAGACGAAAACCAGAGCGATAAACAGCTAACCGTCGCTGTGGTTATTAATGTATTGCTAACCGTAGCCCAAGTTATTGGCGGGGTATTTTCGGGCAGTTTGTCACTTATAGCCGATGCACTTCATAATTTAAGTGATGCTGCCGCTATATTTATCGCGCTCGTTGCACGTAAAATTGGTAATAAACCTGCTGACACCACTCATCATTTTGGCTATAAACGCGCTGAAATACTTGCCACACTTTTTAATAGCAGTACATTGATATTAATTGGTGTGTATTTAATTTTTGAAGCCATTTCGAGCTATTTAAGCCCTCAACCAATTAATGGTTGGATAGTTGTGTGGGTGGCAGCATTAGCATTGATTATTGATTTAGCAACCGCATATTTAATCTACCTAGCTGGCGCAAATCACAGTATAAATATAAAAGCGGCCTTTATTCATAACGTATCAGATGCAATGGCATCTATTGTTGTTATTATTGCGGGCACCTTAATTATTTTATACCAGTGGTATATCGTTGACTTAATTGCCACTGTGCTTATTTCTCTTTATGTAATTTATCATGGCATTTTACTATTAAAGCAAAGCTGCAAAATTTTAATGCAAGCAGCGCCTAGCAATATTGATACAGATGCAATATCACATGCTATTAGTAATGAATTTAATATCGAATCGGTAATGAGCATCAAGCTTTGGCAACTAGACGATAAAGAAAATTATTGCGAGCTTATTATTAGCACTCAGCACGTAATTGATTTAGCCGCAGTTAAAAGTTTTTTACACAACAATTTTAATATCGAAAATTGCATAATAGAAATCCGACCAATCGCGAATAAAAGCCTAATTTAATGTTCTTAATAACAAGCTAAACCAAATACATAACTATTTAATTGAAAACAGCTCGTATTATCATTTACAATATTGTCATTAACTCATAATGAGATACCGTTTTTGAAACTTTGGTTACGTAGAATTCATTTAGGCCTTGCCCTAATTAGCGGACTATTTTTATTAATAGTGAGCCTAACCGGTGCTGTTATGATTTATGCAAAAGACATACAGCACCTAATAGAGCCTGAGAAATGGCAAGTAACACCCCAAAAAAACTTAATGCATTACGATGAACTTATACAAAATGTACAAGCTCAAACTAAGCAAAAAATCACCTTTTTTATGCCCGAACAAGCGCCAAACGCAGCATGGCAATTTCGGTTAGCCAATAAACACTACGCCAGTGTTAACCCCTACTCTGGGAGTGTACTAAACATCTATGAATCAACCGATACGATTTATGGGTTTGCTATGGGATTACATCGTTGGCTGTTGTTTGAAAACAGTAAAGGTGAAAAAACCTTTCGAAATTGGATGTCGGTATGTGCATTGCTACTTTTAATAAATGTATTACTGGGCTTTTATTTATGGGTAAAGCCCAAAAACAGAGTTAAACGTTTAGCTATAAAACCAAAAGCCAAATTTAGAGTGCTCATGTATCAATTACATACAGTGCTTGGTGTTTACTTTTTTATACCGCTTATGCTGATTGCCTTTACTGGTATGGCATTTAACTGGAAAACACAAACTCAATCGGTATTAGAATTTGTGACCTTAAACAAGGTAGAACAAAGACCTAAAGCACCAAAAGTAATAACCCCTTCTCAAGCTGCTTTAAACTACAATGAAGCAATTAAAAATGCAGAGAACGTATTTCCAGACGGTAAATTATATAGAGTTTACTTACCTAAAAAGGATGACGAAGCAATTGCACTGAGAATGCAAAACCCTGGCGAAAGTCACGCTTACAGCTGGGTTTGGACTAACCCATTTACGGGTAAAGTATTAAACTCATTTGACGCCAGTAAAACAAACTTCACAACACAAGCATGGAACTTCAAATATAAGTTTCACATTGGTGATTTTGCAGGTCCTATCGTGCAGTTTTTATGGTTATTAATAGCCCTTTCACTCGCATTTTTTATTGTAAGCGGTGTATATTTTTGGTTAAAACGCCATAAATGGAAATAAATCTCATTAACACTTGCGTCATTAGTTGATAATAATTACCATTACGTAAATTATTATCAACTAAGACACCCCATGTTAAAAACTTCGCTTTGCCTTATTGCTGTTGCAATAAGTACTAACACGTTAGCAAATGAAAATAATAAAAATGAATACAATTCTGATCAATTTGAGCATGTCATTGTTTCAGGCAGCCGTATATCAGAAAGCATTGACGAAGTACCAGCCTCGATCACCGTTATTAATCAGCAACAAATACAACAGCATTTAAAAGTAAGCTCAGAATTGGGAAGTTTACTCGCGCAAATGGTTCCAGGGCTTGCCCCAGATACTGGTAGTTCAAGTAATTCAGGACAAACACTACGCGGCCGTGCGCCTCTAATAATGATTGATGGCGTACCGCAATCAACCCCTCTTCGTAATGGTTCTTTAGGCGTAAAAACGTTAGACGCCAGCGCAATAGCGCGCATTGAAGTCATAAAAGGCGCAACGTCTATTTATGGTAATGGTGCCTCAGGTGGCATTATTAACTACATAACAAAACAAGCGCGTAGTGATGGTAAACCAGAAGGCGAAATAAGTATTTCAAGTCGCTTTAGCGCGGTTAAATTAGCAGAAAGTGGTGGCGGCAGAATAGCGGCTGCAGTAAACGGTAAGCTCGACCAACTAAGCTACCTGTTAACGGCAAGCTATGAAGAAAACGGCGTACAACGCGATGCACAGGGCGATATTTTAGGCTTGCAATATGGTTTATCAGACTCTGAAACTCAAAACTATTTTACCAAACTAACTTATGATTTTGACGACGAAAAGCAACTGCAGTTTAGCTATAACTATTTCAGCTCACAGCAAAAAACTGATTTAGGCGATGTTACTGGCGATGGCAATATAGGAGAAAAAACATACGCTATACATGTCCCCTTAGAGCTTCAAAAACAAGGTAAGCCGCAAGGCCCAGAAGGCAACAAAAATATAACCCTAAAATATGTTGATTACGCGTTGTTTGAAAACACACAAATGACCCTCGATCTTTATAAACAAGATATAGAAAACGTATTCTTTTTCTCCACTAACCTAGCTAACCTCGATGAAGGCTATACCGGTGGCCAATCCGTTATTAAATCAGACAAGCAAGGTGCAAGGGCTACATTTAATAGTCAGTTTGATTTTGAAAACGTAACAGCCACCTTAATCTACGGTATTGATGCCTTAAACGATAAAACATCGCAACCTTTAGTAGATGGCCGTGTATGGGTGCCCGAAATGGACATGGAAAGTGTGGCTGGCTTTTTACAAACCAAATGGGTAATAAACGACGATATTATTGTAAAAGCAGGTGTAAGAAACGAAAGTATTGATTTGAGCGTAAGTGATTACCAAACATTAAAACTGTGTAGAACCCCTTCGCAATGCTCAGTCCCATTAAATGTGCGTGGTGATACCATAAACTATGACGCTACAACGTATAATGCAGGCATAAAATACAATTTAACAGATGCATTCAGCCCATTTTTTAGTTATTCACAGGGATCTGATATTTCTGATATTGGGCGCTTACTTCGCGCTGCAACCGTTGACGATATTGCACTTATTCAGACACAAGCATCTATAATTGACAACTACGAAGTTGGTTTTACTTCACAGTTTGAAAACGTTCGTTTTGAATTTGCACTGTACAGAAGTACTTCAGAGCTTGGCACCAGTAATGAATTTAACGAAGTAACGGGTGTTTACGAACCCGTACGCGCACCTCAAGAAATATGGGGTTACGAAGGTTTAGTTAATTATACTATTAATCAAGAACTTAAATTAAGTGCTACATACAGCTACGTAGAAGGTAAAAACACCGAAGCGGATGAATATTTAGGGGCAAAACAAATCAGCCCGCCGAAAGCCACTGCTAATTTAACATGGCAAACCAACGAAAACTTATCACTTGCAATGAGTTTTTTATATGTAGGCGACAGAAAGCGTTTTGATAAAAATGCGCAAGGCCAATACTCTGGCGATCAAGGCCCTGTTAGTAGCTACAACACCTTTAACTTAAGTGGCCAATACAATGTTAACGCCAGCTGGAGTGGCTATTTTGGTATCGAAAACCTGTTCAATAGCGATTACTACCCTGCCCGCGCACAATCTTACACTTACGGCGGCTATAACATCAAAGGATTAGGCACAACGGCTACCCTAGGTGCTAAATACCAGTTTTAATTAGTAATAGACCCAATAAATAGGCATCATCAGCATGCCTATTTATTAAAAAAATAATATGAAAAGTAGTCTCTCAACTTATTGTTTATAAATACCTCTAGTAATCATTCTCAGATACTAATACAAATAAAAAACTGTCCACAAACCAAGCAGTAACGCAAACTTAAATAAGAATCAAAACCAATAGTAAAGCAATGATTTTTATAGAGAAAACTTGCAATATAGGCTATATGTACTACACTGCAAACAATTGAAATAGTTGAGGCGATTTATCATGAAAGGTAATCAAAAAGTAATCGATGCGTTTAATACATTGTTAGCTAACGAATTAGCAGCAATCGATCAGTATTTTATACACTCGCGCATGTATGACGACTGGGGTTTAAACAAACTATACGAGCGCCTTAACCACGAAATGGAAGAAGAAAAAGATCACGCAGACTGGCTTATTAAGCGCATCTTGTTTTTAGAAGGTGTACCAAATATGACTAAGCGCCGTGATTTACTTATCGGTAACGATGTAAAAAGCATGATGCAAAACGATTTAACACTAGAGCTTGAAGTAGTTGCGTGTGTTAAAGACGTCATCGCAATATGTGAAGAACAACAAGATTATCAATCTCGTAGCATTTTAGAAAAGCTGTTATTTGATACCGAAGAAGATCATGTTTACTGGTTAGAGCAACAACTTGGTCTAATTGATAAAATTGGTTCTGAAAATTATCATCAAGCACAAATGGCTTAGTAGGAGCATATTATGAAAGGCGATAAAGACGTTATTGCAGCGCTTAATAAAGTACTCGCTAATGAGCTTGTTGGTATTAACCAATACTTTTTACATGCACGTATGTTTAAAGATTTTGGCTTTACACAGCTTGATAAAGCAGACTACAAAGTATCAATTCAAAAAATGAAAAACGCTGATCGTTTAATTGAACGTATTTTGTTTTTAGAAGGCTTACCAAATCTTCAAGACCTAGGCCGATTACGTATTGGTGAAAACAGCGAAGAAATGATTGCTGCTAACATGAGTTTTGAACTCGATACTATTGACGAGTTACGAAGCGCTGTAAAACTAGCTGAAAGCAAAAAAGATTACATTACCCGCGAAGCCCTTGATCACATTTTAAATGAACAAGAAGAGCAAATTGATTGGTTAGAAACCCAACAATTACTTATTAAAAATACGGGTATCAAAAACTACTTACAGTCTCAACTGTAAATAGTAACAAGCATAAAAAAAGCAGCTAAAAAGCTGCTTTTTTTATATCTAAATTTTATATGTAATTAAGCAACTTGATCCGTTACATCCGCAATTTGAATAAGTCTGCGATTAAGGATCTTTTTAGTACAACCACAACACTTACCGCATTGGCTGCCTACTTTAAGCTCTTTAGTTAATTCACGCATGGTCGTTGCACCATCGTCAATTGTTTGCTCAATTTTTTTATCAGTCACACCGTGACAAAGACAAATATACATCAATACAAACCGTGTTAATTACAATCAATAGATGCATACTAATCTAAACGACAATTGTTATCAATAGCTTCTTCACTAATAAATATAAATTATTTATTAGAATATGGTATTTGTTCTCTTAACTATATTTACCTAAAAATAAAGTTATGGAATAATGGCCGCCTCTTAGGGGAGTAGCCCGCTCAGTAATGAGTAAACTTATCAACATAATTGCACCTCATGTGCATGGTAAGTTTGTAATGTTGTAGCAAGCGTTATCGGCGAGACCTAGGTAGACACTATCCTCATGGCGGGAGATAGTTGTTTGCCTTGGTTTAGTATTCCCGCCTGTAAGAATCAATAATGGAAGTTTTTTTAACCTCAACCGTCACTGTCACTCTTGCCGAAATTGGCGATAAAACCCAGCTTTTATCGCTCCTGTTAGCTGCCCGTTTTCGTAATAAAGGCGCACTTATTCTTGGTATTTTAGCCGCAACTTTACTCAATCATGGCCTATCAGCGTGGTTTGGGCAGTGGTTAAGTAATAGTTTTTCTTCTGAATATTTACCTTGGCTTGTAAACATCAGCTTTATTGTTGTTGGCCTTTGGCTATTAGTTCCAGACAAAGACGAAGATGTATGTAGTAAATACGATAGCTACGGGGCTTTTTTAGTCGCTTTTGTATTATTTTTTATTGCAGAAATTGGTGATAAAACACAAATAGCGACGGTGTTGTTAGGTGCACAATATCAGTCTGTGTTTTGGGTTACGGTAGGAACCACGTTAGGTATGTTAATTGCTAACGTGCCTGTTATATACGCCGGAAATGCACTACTAAAAAGAATATCGCTAAACACCGTACGTGCTATTGCTGCTTTTGTGTTTGTGTCATTAGGTATTTATGGCTTAGTTACAATTTAATCAATATTAAAGCTCGCAACTGTTGATTTAAGTGCGAGCTTTAGTTTATCGATACGTTATTTATGCATTATTTACACAGTAACATCCCTTGGTTTGTGTAATTAAGAGATTTGAGTTAAAACCAGCAGCTAAATTAGTGACCGCAGTTTCAACAAAGCCACTTCCCTGGGCACACGCTAACCCTTCGGAGAGAGGACCGGCATAAACAAAATCACCGTTTTTATTAATAATAACGGCGGCAGGCGTTGCCGGAATAACAAGTTTAAGCTTTGGTGTTAATTCAACTTGTACAACCTTCATAGCTTTATTGGCAGCAAAGGAGCTTAACGATGAAATATGCGGCTTGGCTTGTATGGTGCACCCGCAATTTTTTTCAGTTATAAGCACTAACGACGCTTCATTAGTGTCAACCCAGTCCAATTGCTTTTTAAAGTTATTAAACCAGTGCTTTTGCAATAAAACTTTTGAGCTATCAAACGGTTTAAGCTGCTCTAACTGAAAATAAACTAACCCTGCAACAACACAAACAAGCCATATAGTTATAAGCGAAAATACAAAAGAGTTAGATTTATTTAAACTTGGCAATGCTTTGCTCTAATACATCAATACTTACATCGATTAACTGCACCTTAGCGGTTAACTGCTGCACTATTTGCGTATCTTGGTACTGATTTTGGCGCATAGTATCAGTACTGCTTGCTATTAACTCGGTATTACCTGCCTGCTCCGCTACCACTTGTGCAACTGAGTCAGAGCTTGAAGATACTGCGGCTATTTGCTCGCTCATTGCTGAAATATTCTCTTTCATTGCAGCACTAATACTTGTTAAATCAACTACAAAACTCACACACTGACTCATTGATTGCGTTGACGTTTTACTATTATTAACAAGGTCTTTTAATGTAAGACTAATTTTATCTGTTGTTGCTTTACTGTGGTTGGCCAAAGATCTCACCTCATCAGCAACAACAGCAAAACCTCGACCGTGTTCGCCTGCGCGGGCAGCTTCAATAGCGGCATTTAAAGCAAGTAGGTTTGTTTGCTCAGCAATGCCTGATATTTCATTAAGAAGTCCTGAAATAACATCGCCCGCTGCCACTAAGTGATTTATTTTTTCTTCGGTATGGTTAAGCAGTGTTAACAACTCTCTACTTTTAGCGTCTGTTTGAAGCACCTCTTTTAATGCATCACCTGCAGATTGTGTAATATGGTCAACTTGGCGCTTAAGCACCTCACTTTCTTCTTCTACAAGTTTAAAGCCATTGGCAACTTGAGCGCCAGAATTAGCAATATCATCGGTTTGTTGCGTACGTTGAACCGCTCCACTCGCTAACTGATCGTGAACATCAATAAGCTCTTGTGAGTTTTTTTGCAATGACTCTGATTGAGTTTGTACCTGTTTAATAACATCAGATAAGTAATCTAGTAATGTGTTAAATCCTGCTACAGCCTCGCTTTTAGTGTCATCCGCGCGAAGAGAGAGTTTAATGTTTTCAGGATCTTTCATTATTTGTTCTGTCGCATAACTTAAAGATAAGCCCGCACGACGTTCCCGTTGCAGCGTTTTTGCAATATAGCCTGCAACTAATACTTCAACTATTGCGTATCCAGCATGAATTAGCACCGTAGTAAAAGCGAGTCTATCAGGGTCAAATACGTAAAAACCCGTATTTTGAGTTTGTAAATAATAAAAAGATAAATGATGAACCGCTACAAAAATAATAGCGGTAATAAACACTCGCCACTGTACAAAAACAATTAACATGGGCATTAAAATAAATATTTCAAAATGGACTTCAATCAACCCAAAAGTTTGTTGAATGTGCAAAAAAGAAAACATCATTATAGCGGCAGCTACCACATGCGGGGTAACAGGACTATCCCCTTGTGTGTTTAAAAGCCATATAGGTAATAAACACAATGGCAAACCTATCATAAAGGCCTGCGCTAATGTGTCGAAATACAAGCCAATAGCGATAGATTCGACAAACAAAAGACTAAAAATAATTGTAAATAACCGGCCAATACTAGACATAAGAACCTTAAAATTGTTGTTTGCATTGTTATTTTATAAAGCAGTCTGCAATATACGTATTAAAACGAGTTTTAGTTTACTGAACACAATAATAAACTACCGACACATCAAAAATAATACATTTAATTTACATTATATACATGCGGTCTACTTAATTATAGGCAGTATTTTTTTAAACGTAGGCGTAGCAGCTTTTTTTGTCCATTGAAAAATTACTATTTCAGCGCATGAAATTACAGCTCCAGCTTGACGTAGCTGCTCAATCGCCAAATTTTTATGTTGCGGGTTTCTCGAACCAACTCCGTCGTAAACAATAATAACTTCAAAGTCATTTTCTATTAAATCTAAGCATGTTTGTAAAACACACACATGTGCTTCAGTTCCCACAACAACAACTTGCTTTTTACCATGGCTTTTTAACGTATCAACAAAACCAGGCTCTGCACACGCACTAAAGTACGTTTTATGAAAATACGCGGCATTAGGTAACGTATTTTTAATTTGCTGATTAGTCTCGCCCAAACCTTTCACATATTGCTCCGTTACTAAACATGGAACGCCATGAATAATACCCGCTTGTGCTAACTGCAATGTGCTTTTTAAAATATTCGGAAAATCTTTAATTACAGGAGCAAGCAACTCTTGTAAGTCTATAACTAATAACACACTATTTTTTGCATCAACATTAGAGAAAACCACTATACTCTCCTTATAAGCATTTACTATTATCTGTATAGAGTAGCTCACTATTTATAAATAGAACTTTTAGCGTTATGTATATTATTTGTAATTAAAAAATAAAAACTTATGCTATATTTACTATCTAGCTAAGCATCATCCTATCTTCCACTGAGAGTGTTTATAAGTGCGTTTGAGCAAATTTTTTTTTCATATCACCATTACTTTTTTACTATGCATCCAAAGCACTTTTGCATCACAAAACTATGCTCAGCAATTACAACGAATTTCTACTGACGAAGGCCTATCACAAAGTTACGTTTTGCAGACTCAAGAGGATGATATTGGTTATATTTGGATAGCAACCCAACAGGGTTTAAACCGTTTTGATGGATATAATGTAAAAACTTTTAGTGGCGGCTTTGGCCTAGATAAACACTATATTTATGCATTATTTAAAGCCGAAGACGGAAAAATCATTGTCTCAACAGACCTTTCTGGTGCTTATATAATAGATCCCCTCACTTTAAAAACCGAAAAAATCTATTCTGGTCAAATAGATAAAGAAAAAAAAATGTTCTCTCCGATCTCTGCAATGACTCAGCAACAAGGTACTTTTTACTTCGCCATAGATGCCCAAATATATACATTTGATGAGACGAGTAAACGCTTCACATTTAAGCTAACCCTGCCAAGTAAAGGTGACTACATTCGGTCATTAACAATATATAAAAACACTTTATATATTGGTACAAATGATGGTTTATACACTGCAAATATAGATAATTCAGAACTTGCAAAAATACCTCTTCATCCCCCTGAAAAAAATACGGTAGATAATGTAAACGTCAAATTCTTAAGTGTTGATAATGAATTAGGATTACTTGTTGGTACTGTTGAAGGCATGTATCAATTAGCATTCGATAATACCAAAAATATATCTGCAGCAAATATTACAACTTTAATTCCTAATTATAATATATGGGATTATGTCAATACTGTTTACGGGGAGTTTGTAGCAACCGAAAGTGGATTGTTCAGTTATCACCGCGAAACCAAAGAACTAGAATTCGTATTAAATTATGAAAAAAGTAAGTTTAATATTAATGAAAACTCAATAAACGATCTAATGGTTGATAAGTCCGGCGTACTTTGGCTCGCATCTAGAACCCAGGGCGTGTTTACATGGCCAATTAAAACCCGACGGTTTAAACACATTACTTTACCCGGTAACAATACTATTCATGCCACCTACCAAGACAAAAATAATATTATTTGGTTAGGAACAGAAGATGGAATTGCACGGTACGACAAAGCAACAAATAAAAGTGATGTATATCTGAGCTCAACCGACTCAAAAGCAATATACGGGGCATCTGCCGTTTATGATATTTTTGCGTCTTCAATTGGTGATAATCAATTCCTTTGGCTTGTTACTTTCGATGGTTTTAAACTGTTTGATAAACAAACGGGTAAAATTATTGAAAATAAAGACACAGAAAAAGATGTAATTAACCAATCCAACTTATTTGGCTTTGCCCAATTATCTGCAGACACATATGCATTTATGTCGGATGATAATTTTTATGTTTTTAATGAAACAACAGGAAAAACAAGAATTATTAAGGGGCTCAAAGAGCAAGTCGATCCTTTATTTTCTTACGCTTTTTATAAACACCTCGACACACATCCTGAAGAGTTTGTACTTGGCACATCAAAAAGCTTCCTTAGGTACAACGAAAAAACAAAAACTTTAACGACTATATTTCAGTCTTTTAATCCTAAAGAAGATATTTTTTACACTGTAGAAAACTTTTACTTAGACTCAAAACGAAACATTTTATGGTTAGCAACCACTCACGAAGGTTTGCTCGGCGTTGACCCCGTTACTTATGAAAGAAAGCACTATATAGGATTAAAAAATTCGTTTAATACTGATTCTATCTATTCACTACTTCCTGATGAAAACGGCTTTTTATGGGCAAGTACCGACAATGGTCTGTATCAAATAGACCTAGATACTCTCAATGTAGTGAGTTTTTCAGTAAAAGACGGTTTGAATATAAACCAATTTACACCAATAGCGGCAGCAACACTAAGCGATGGCAGGCTTATGTTCGGTAGCAATGCTGGAGCCTTACTTCTTGACCCGATAGACTTTAATGAAAATGAACAACTACAAAAAAGTAATCTAGCCATTACTGATATTAGCCTCCTTACTAGCGAACTCAATTACAATCCTCATAAATACCTTAGCAAACCACTTGAATTAAATTATGAAGACATGGGATTGACGGTTAGCTTTTCTAACTTCTCTTACCCTAATATTGATAAAGCATATTATAAAGTAATCCTTTCAGGGCCTACGTCTCTTACATATGAAGATTTACAATCTAATCAAGTGTTTTTCACAAAGCTTCAACCTGGTAATTACTCACTAAAAATATCAGCACATAATCGCGATGGTATTGTTACAAGCGAACCTGCAACACTTAATATCAACGTGGCCTACGCACCATGGAAGTCGCCCTTTGCTATTGTCGCCTATGTAGTTTTAATAATTGCCGTGTTGTTTTTCATTTTTTGGCAATACCGCAGCCGCCAAGTTGCAATTGAACAAGCCCATAGAGCGACTATTCATTCGCAAAAGCAAACAGAACTCGCGCTTAAAAATAATAAAAGCGGCGTATGGGATTATAACTTTAAAGACGCTTCCGTAAATACGCTCAGAGGAAGTGAATTAGGCTATACAGACTTACCTGAACGCGTGCATATAGATCAATTTTTAGCGCTTATACACCCAGACGATCGACGTCGTTTTGAAAACCAATGGGAAAACTACTTCAAGTACAAAAAACAACAAAACTGGCAAGCAACTTACCGTTTACAGCATAAAAATGGCCATTGGCTCTGGTATCAAGATACAGGGCAAGTTATATACGATCCTCAAACAAATGAGCCTCTATATGTTTCTGGCATATATACCAATATCACCGAGCAACGAGCTAATGAGCAACAAGCAAAAATTTTAGGTGAAGCGTTTAGCCAAATAAACGATTGGTTACTTATACTCGATAAGCGTTTAATGCCATTTTCTGCGAACAATAGTTTTATTGAAACATTTTCAAACGAGCAAACGACCACCAAAATTAGCCCTAAATTGTTTATTAAAGCAATTGGTAAAGATAAGTGCAGAGAGTTTGCTAGTATTTTAAAAAAATTAAAACCAACTGAAAACTGGCAAAGTGATGTTTATATAAGAACAGCAAGAAATAACGAACACCCAATACATATAAGTGCCACAGCTGTAACAAAAGACACTGCAAGTTACTATGTGATTGTTATTACAGATTTAACTGAACAAAAACGTGCTGAAAACGAACTGCGCTATTTGGCTAATTTTGACCCTCTAACACATCTACCTAATCGTAGTTTAATGTATCAAAACATTGAAAAGGCGATTAAATATGCCGATAAAAACAATACCCAATGCGCATTATTATTTATTGATTTAGATAAGTTCAAACCTGTTAATGACTCTTTTGGTCATGCAGTAGGTGACAAGTTGTTATGTAATATTACCCAAAGAGTAAGCGGCATGCTTAGCGAAGACGCTATACTTGGCCGCCAAAGTGGTGATGAATTTTTAGTGCTGATTCAAAATATAAAATCACTCCAATCTCTTCGCGATACCGTAAGAAAAATTAGTAATGAATTAGCTAATAAAGTAATTATTGAAGACTTTTCTATTAATATTTCAGCAAGTATTGGCGTAGCTCTGTACCCATTCGATGCTATAACCACAGATATACTCATCCGTAATGCCGATGTTGCAATGATGCACGCTAAGCAAGGCGGGAGAAACGACTTTAAGTTTTTTAGCGATGAAATGAATGAGCTAATAAAACAAAAGTTACTGCTTGAAAATGATTTAAAAGATGCAGTAAAAGACAACCGATTTTTTAATCACTACCAGCCTATTATCGACATAAAAGAGAAAACAATAAATGGCGTGGAGTTACTCATGCGCTGGAAAAATGAAGGCCAGTTAATATCTCCAGCTCTTTTTATTCCTGTAGCTGAGGAAACCGGTTTAATAGAACTTCTTACTGAGCAAGCCTTGCACCGTTCACTAATTGAACTTACGCCTATACTCAGCGAAAACCCGTTGTTTTATATATCTTTAAACTTATCGCCTAAACACATTTTAAAAACAAACATAACACAGCGGTTAATGGCTATATTAGCGGACTCTCAAGTTCATCCAAGACAATTAAGGCTCGAAATAACAGAAAGTATTTTATTAGAAGATAAGCTTAAAGCAGCCAAACAGCTGCAAAACCTAAAAGCTGCTGGATTTAAATTACTACTTGACGATTTTGGTACAGGATACTCATCACTCACTTACTTAAGCCAATTCCCTATTAATGTTATTAAGATAGATCAAAGCTTTGTAAATAGTATTGGTATAGATAAGGGAGATGAATCAATTATTAAAACTATTTTTTCATTGGCAGAAAACTTAGATCTATACTGCATTGCAGAAGGAGTAGAAACGCGCGAACAGATGCTCTTTTTAGCCGAGGTTGGCTGCCATGTATTACAGGGTTATTACTTTGCAAAACCAATGGATGCTAAAGACTTACGTAAAAGCGATTGTTTTAGCAATATCATTGATTTGATTTGAAACATTAAAAGCGTGCTAATCATTATTACACGCTTTTATATTAATTAGATGCTATTAATGGATATGATGGCATTCATGGCTTTCAATTTGTAATACACTATTACGTACATTAAATTTTTCGGCTAATAATTGCTCTACCTTCATACGACACGCTTCATCATGTTTTTCAATCGTACAATGTTGTTTAAGGACAACGTGTGCGCCTACTACAACACCATTATATTTGCGCGTTACAGTGACGTTATGGACATTATGAACATGTTCCATATCTGTAATTTTACTTTCAATATCAGTAACTTTAGGAAGTTTCGCTTTATTTAGGCGTAAACCTTTTATACAACTAATTATGACCTTAATACCGGTGAATAATACGAAAGAAGCAATTAACATACTCGATAAAATATCGATTACAACCCAGCCTGTGAAATATATAAGAATACCGGCAACAAATGTCGATACGGTAGAAATCAGATCAAAGAATGAGTGTAAAAATACCGCGTACACATTAATACTCGCTTTGCGGCCTTTATATAAAACCCATGCAGCAGCCCCATGAAATAAAAAACCAATAGCAGCAATAACCGACATTAAATAACTATTGATAGCCAGCTCATTTCCTTCATGTTGGTGTATATAGCGCTCACCACCTTCATACAAAATAATTAAACTGATTGCTAGGTATAAAAACCCGTTCACTAGGCCACCAAAAAGCTCTGCTCGTTGATGGCCATCGTTATAGGTTTTGGCAAAATGAATAGCGAGACTTGATGCTATCAGTGCGATGAATAACGAGCTATTGTGAACAAACAAATGCCCCGCATCAGCAAGAACAGCAAGCGAATTAGAATAATAAGCACCTATAACCTGAATTACCATAAACGAACACGTAATTGCTAGCGCAATGAGTAACCGACGACGAGAAGCTTGGTGTGTAGTGATTTCTGTCATGAAATGCTTGAATAACCTATACTTAAAGTGCAAATAAGCCAAAGATGGCTTAGAGTAGAAATGGGTAATGATATACAGTATCAATTATAATACGTACTGCCCGCAAACGCACTAAAAACTTAGTAAATCAAAAAAAATGTGCTAATAGTTAGTAAAGAAAAAGAATTTAATTATGGCTTGGACACATGGAGAGTTGAGTGAGTAATAACCTATCAGAAGAAGCATGGCAAAACTTGGAGTTATTGCCGTTTTGTGTATTACTTTATGATGCAAATGAAGATATATTTAAAGTTAACAGCCAGGCACAGGACTTGTTTGACTTAAAAGACCAATCACATTTTTATAAAACTGATTTTTCACACATCACTTTAACAAATCATCACAGTAAAAAAAATCTGTTGATCGAGGAGCTATTCTTTGATTATTTTACGGCAAATAACCAATGCCAGTTTATTTTATCGAAACAATCATCCAAATTGCTACTCAACGTAAAATTTGCAAATTTACCTAATTCAAACTCCATTATTATTATCGATATATTAAATAACAACGTGGATGAACAATATGATTTTGATAATATTATATCGAACATCTCAACTGACTTAATTGATATTCAAAATGACGATGTTGATAAGCATATCAACTATGCATTAAAAGCAGTCGGTACGGTTTGCAATGCCGATAGGAGTTATCTTTTTAAGTTTGCCGAAGATGGTAAAACTATTAATAACACTCACGAATGGGTCAATGATGGTATCAAAGCTTTTAAAGACGACTTACAAAACCTTTTAAAAAGCGACCTCCCTTATTTTTTTAGTTCGATGGCCCGTACCCACTTATTCAGAGTGAATGATGTAACGTTGCTCCCCATTCAAGCAATGAGCGAAAAAACGATTTTCCAGCTACAAGAAATAAAATCGGTACTTTGCATTGGATTACGCTATGACAAAGAATTGGTTGGCTTTATTGGCTGTGATTGTGTTGTTCAAAAGCGAGATTGGACAGATTTAGACCTTATTCGCCTAAGGTTAGTAGGTGAAATGCTTGCTAATGCTTTCAAAAATTTAAATTATAAACAAGAGCTTCAACAAACTCAGCAGCAACTCATTAACGCCAACCAAAAACTCAATAAACAAGTCAATACTGATGGCCTTACAAACATTGCTAATAGACGCTGTTTTGATCAGACTTTAAAATGCGAAATTAAGCGCTGTGCACGTAATAAGGAACCCATTAGTTTAATTATGTGTGATATTGATTTTTTTAAGCGTTATAACGATAACTATGGGCATCAGCTTGGCGATGAAGTGCTAAAGCGAGTGGCCAAAGCGCTACACAATATTTGTAAACGGGAAGGTGATCTAGCAGCTCGTTTCGGGGGGGAAGAATTTGCGATAGTTTTACCTGCAGTCGACACAGATCACTGTCAAAGGTTTGCTGTTCTTATTCAGGAAAAAATCGCAGAACTCGCAATTGAACATAACTTTTCAACTGTCAGTAAATACCTCACTTTAAGCATTGGGTTTTATAGTTTCATACCCAATCACAAAACAAAACCCAAAGAGGTTATAACTAACGCCGACATAGCCCTTTATAACGCAAAAGAAACAGGCAGAAATAAAATAGCTAGTTTTTAAAAACCGACTAAGGTGTCGCACTGCAGTGAGTTTTAGTGGTTTAAAGTTTGCTGTAGTGATAATCCATACACCTGAAATTATAAACAATACAACTACTCAGTGATTTACGCGTAGTAAGCTAAGTAAGGCGTTGAAAGTGAGCAACCAATTATCGCCGGTACTGAGGTTTTAGTAACCAAAAAAGAAGTGGGTGTTATGGGGGTTACGCCTAAAAGCTAATCATCACTGAAAAGTACAAGTTACAGTAAAACTGGCGGCTCAAACTGCCCGTTTTTTATACCGGAGATCTGAAATACAGCGCCTTGTTCACCAACAGTATTATTAATCGCTTCATCAAATGCCGATGTCACAAGTAGTAACTCAGCATTTTCACCACCGAAGGCGGTGCACGTCGGTTTTAATGCACAAAGCTCTATTGTTTTAATTAACTCACCGCTTGGGGATAAACACATAACACATCCCATTCCCCAAACAGCTAGCCACAAATTACCTAATTTATCGGTTACGCAGCCATCGGGGTCAACATCAGTATTATTAAATTGATAAAAAACACGTGGCTCAGCGCAAGGCTCACCAGTTTTCTCATCCAGATCTAATACATAAATACAACTCGTTAAAGAGTCGCAGTAATAACCGCGTAAACGGGACTTATCAAAACACAATCCATTTGGGATACTCAAACCACTTACAACGGCTTTAAGCTGGTTTTTATAATAACGGTATATTTTACCATCCCCTTTTTTAGCATTTACATCCATTGTACTTAACCAAAAGCCACCCCATGGATCAGCACGGCCGTCGTTTGAACGTCGATTTAGCTGTGTATTTTCAATATTAAGAATAAGATGGCGAGTGCTTGAATTAATATGGTATTTGTATATACCAGTACTTGTCCCTAGCAATAAGTGCTGCTCATCAATCCACGCTATTGCACTGAGCGTATCGGGCATATTCACGGTTTTTAGTTGGCTTTTGCTGTGTATATTTTTGCTTAAAAGTAATTTTTTATTTATATCGACCCAAAAAAAAGTGTTCAGCATAGGATGCCAAAGAGGACTTTCTGCAAGCTGACTCTGTGTGCTTTCAAAAATGGTTACGCTAGGATCAAACATAAGTAGTTATTCTTTATTATTAACAAAGCCTTGTAATACTAAACCTTACCAGAAAGCAGTGAATTTCGCGATGTGTACCCGGCTTTAATTTTTTATCATCTTCAGTAATCTCTATCGCATTTTTTAGACTGAGTTGATAACATCAAATTTCATAAAAAGGATTGGCCATGAACAACAATAATAAAAACACACTCGTCGTTGAAGGCGGTGCAATGCGCGGTATATTTGCCGCTGGTGTGCTTGATGAGTTTTTAAAACAGCAATACCAGCCATTTGAACGCTATTTTGGTGTTTCAGCTGGAGCAACTAATATAGCCGCATTTTTATGCAAACAACCAATGCGAAATTATAAAGTAATTACCGACTATTCATGTCGTCCTGAATTCATTAATTTAGCGCGCTTTATTAAAGGTGGTCATTTATTTGATTTAGATTGGTTATGGCAAGAAACAATTCGCGAAATACGCCTTCATACAGAGGTATTCGAACAAACTCCACAAGAGTTTTATATTGTATCTACGGCAATCGAATCAGGCAAAGCACACTATTTAAAAGCCACCAGCGCCGATATGGTGGATCAATTAAAAGCATCATGCGCTATACCCATTGCATACCGTGACTACCCTATTATTAATGACATAGCGATGACCGATGGCGGTGTTGCTGATTCAATTCCGGTTATAAAAGCTTACGAAATGGGTGCACGCGAAATCACCGTTATTTTGTCTCAATGTTTAGGCTATCGTAAAAAACCAAGTAAGGCACCTTGGCTTACTAAAAAAATGTATAAAAACTATCCAGCATTAATTCAAACGACCTTAAACAGGGCTAATTTTTATAATAAGTCTATCGATTTTATTATGAATCCACCTAGTGACTGCAAAATCAATATTATTGCTCCACCGTCTAATTTTAAAGTTGGCCGAACCACTAAAAAGTTTGAAATACTTAATAGTGGTTACAATATGGGAGTTGATACTGCTAAGGCCTTTTTAGCTAAATAAATGCATTATTTACCCTAATAATTGCGGCGCTTTACCCGCAATAACTGCAGTTAGTAACCCTGCTAACATAGCTCCTACAACGGTGCATATTGCACCGCCTAAAATACCATAAACACTCATAAAGCATATCAGCGCTAAACTAAATAGCAGTGTACATAAAAAAGCTTTAGTGGGTATTGTGAGTGTGTTTTTGCGTATATTGAGCATCATTAATAATAGACTTACCATGGCAATTATAATTAGTAGTTCGTTCATGCGGGTTGTACCTCTGCTTGTAATTTTTGTGTGTTTTTTATTTTTAAGGCACCAAAAATACACGCGATACCCACCACCATAAAACTTATATCTACTATCGCGACAAGCGAGCTATTAAGGTTAATAACATTGCTCACGCCAAATATAATATTGAGCGGCAGCACCAAAGCAAGCGAAGCGCCGCATAGCAAAAGAGTCAGCTTAAAATAGTTTTTATAACCTATAGGCAATACACTTGAGAGTAACCATGCCAACCACGTATAAAAAAACACGGGTCCAAAAAAGCTATTTTGCGCCACACCAATAACGGTATAATTAAGTACAACTTGCAAAGGAAATAACACAAAGCTTGCTAATACCAAGCCTCCACAACTACCAATAATAAAACGATTCCAGCGTGCATATGCCTGCACACTCAGCGACGGGCTACTGCCACGTGTACGCTTTGCTAGCCACATCATCATGCCCGAAATAGGTAAAAGCGCAGTACTTAAGCCAAGCAATACCCAAAGTAATTTTACAAACACCCCTGCAAAGTTCCCAAAGTGCAGCGGAAACATCAACTCAATTACTTTTATCGAAACACCGGAAATATCACCAAAACTACTCATCGACTGCACAAACTCACCATTGCCTTTATAATGCAGTAATTGAGAAGCAACTGCCTCGCCACCTAACAAACGCAAATACACCTGCGCATTCGCATCGTTATGCGCCATTATTGTGACATCCCTAATTATTGCTTCAGGGTAACGACTATGCACATTGTCTAAAATAGTGTCTATTTTTGTAGGTTGCTTGATGTGGCTAACTACCGGCTCAGGAATTGCGGTAAACGTTTCTATTAACTTATCTTGATCGCCACCAAAGCTCACAAACGCAGCAGCTGGTAATAAAATAACGGTCGCAAGCCCTAAAAATGATCCTGTAAAACCAATTACAATATTAAATACGCTGCCCCAAATACCTATGACCTTATGAGCATCGCTCACTGCAATATCTAATCCTTTATCTCGCCTAAACGTAAAGAGCTCTTTTATCAATTTACGATGAATAAACAAGCCTGTAACTGCACTTACTAAAAGTGTTAAACCTAAAAAACCAGTGAGAATTAACCCAATTGGTCGCCCTAAATGCAAATCTGCATGAAACTCACCTATGTAGGTTGGCGCATCTGTTTTTTTATTAGCGTAAAACTCTTTACTAGGCCCATAGTAAGTATTTTCCAGCGCCAAAGTATCCGGATGAAACTGGAATACTCTGGCCACCTCTTGGTCATAGTTTTCATCGCCATGATGGGATTCAAATACCAACGTTAATAAATGAAAGTTATGTCCACTTGGTAAAAACACATGAATGTTTTCGCCAAATTCACTAGGCACCTGTTTATGGTATTCGTTTACTAGTCGATTAATTTGCGCGCTGGCAACGTGTTGGCTAGATTGTAGCTCTGGATTTGCCCATATTTTTAACTCAGGTCGCGACAGAACTGCTAACGCCCCACTAAATGCAACAATAAATAGCAGTACAGCAGTAATAATTCCTACCCAGCTATGTAATAAAAATAGCTTTTTTAAAGTAATCGACTTCATCCCTGCCCCTGCGTTAACGCCCAAAAACTCAATAAACCATGTGATACACACAGTGCAATCATTACAACAAACGGTTGCCATACCTTTTGCGCCAAATACGCATAAATAAACAACGCAGTCCAAATAACAGGAAAGAGTAAAATAGGCAGTAATATTTGTTCATTCATTTGAAACGGTAAATAAGTTGTCATACCCGGAATCATTATTACCGCAGTAATTAGCGCTAACACACATGCAATTAGGTGCCTTCGCCGTGTAGCTGTAAACGTTTTTTTATTATGCATTATTCGCTCATTAAATTTGCCCAAACATATACAAAACAGCATATGCAAATGATAACAATTGTTATTATATTGTGCATTTAAAACTTAATGCAATTTATTAAACACATTAATTCTAAAAATACTGTTGGTTTGCTTTAAGAGCTTTTATGCTACGCCTCGCAATTTAGGTACGCAGTAATGCGTCATTTCAGTTAAGCCGAGTTCGGGCTTTTTAATTTTTCAGGAAGCAGTAAACCGTGGATATAATTAACGCGATTATTTTAGGTATTATTGAAGGAATAACAGAGTTTTTACCCATATCATCAACTGGGCACTTAATTGTAGCGTCAAAGTGGTTAGGCATTGAATCAACAGACACTAACCTCGCCTTCGAAGTCATTATCCAACTTGCCGCCATTTTAGCGGTACTAGCCAACTATAAAGACAAGTTTAGCCCTAAACATTTTAATTTATGGATTAAAGTTGCCATTGCATTTATTCCTTTGGGCATTATTGGTTTTATATTTAGTGATGTAATAAAAACACTGTTTAGCGTACCGGTAGTAGGTGTTATGTTTATTGTAGGCGGTGTGATTTTTTTACTATTAGAGCGCAGTTATAAAGAGGCTCACTGTACAACTACCGATGTAACCCAAGTTACTTATAAACAAGCACTTTGGATTGGCGTAGCACAAGTATTTGCGTTAATTCCGGGGACTAGTCGTGCTGGGAGCTCTATTGTTGGTGCCATGTTGTGTGGTTTAAACCGAAAAACCAGCGCTGAATTTTCATTTTTACTTGGTTTACCTGTACTTGCAGCAGCCTCAGGGTACGACTTACTTAAACATTACCAACTGTTTAGCTTAGATGACCTAACTGCCCTTGCTGTAGGTTTTTTAACGTCTTTTATAGTTGCTTATTTTACTATTAAACTATTCATACGCTTTCTAGAAAATTTCACTTTTGTTAGTTTTGGTCTTTACCGAATCGTATTTGGTGTTATTTTATTAACTAACCTAAATTCTGGTTAAGAGATTTAAAAACACTATAAATAATAACGATATTTAAGTCTGTTTCTCTCTAGCTAGAAATTTTTGGTGAAAACAAGGCGAATTTACGCGTCAATAGCTGGTCTATTGCAAGGAAATTCAACGCAGTTAGCGCTAAAAATAGCTGCTTGAGATAGATTTATTATTCAGAACTCAGGTTAGCCATAGCCTACACATAAGAGAACATTATGAGCGAAAAAATAAACGAAGAAGCACTCCACGCCCTAAAAATAGCTTTTACTTACATGCCTAAAGCGATTGAAGTGACAAAGTATGAATATGGCGAGCGCTACCAAAGCGTACTTGATCACATTGAAGCTGTACGTGAAACACTGCTTATTAACGATGTTGACCCAGAGGAAGTAGGCGGCGATATCAACCCTGAGTACACACCAAACTCAACGTACTAATATACACAATAAGCTGCGAGCAACTTACTCGCAGTTTGTGTTTAAATCAGTTGTGCTTAATTAGAGAAAGTTTATATAAAGTAATAATTAACTAAATATATTTAATTTTTTTGTTAAACTAGTGCTTTATCAAGCTATAGACTCAGTTCTAAAACCAACAGGATGTTTACTATTGAATTTTCTTAGGCAATTTCACGACATAGTATCTAACCAAAGCTTAGACTTTGATGAAAAAAACCATCAGCTACTAGCATTTGGACTTAAAGTGTTTAACCTTGATTTAGCTATTATTAGTAAGGTCGAGAAAAACTGCTATACCGTGCTACATGCCATTACGCCAGATAATGCATTAGAAATAGGTACTCAATTTGATTTAGATGGCACCTATTGTGTACACACTCTTAGTGCGGGTTCTGCACTTGCATTTCATAACGTCTCACAAAGCGCAATTGCTGACCATCCTTGCTATGCAAACTTTAAACTTGAGTCATATATTGGGGCACCTATTAAAATAGGTACCGATATATTTGGAACTGTAAATTTTTCTTCTGCCAATCAATCTCCAGTATTTACAGATGCCGCCTACGACTATATTGAGCTATTTGCGCAGTGGTTAGGGGCAGAACTAGCTCGCAGCATCACTAAAGAAAAATTAATAAAAAACAGCAATAGCTTATTAAAACTAGAAAGCATAGCAAATATAGGCACGTGGGAAGTTGACCTTACTAATAATAAAATTTATTGGAGTCAGCAAACTAAACAAATCCATCAAGTTGATGAAAACTATCAGCCTGAAATGGAATCTGCAGTTAACTTTTATAAAGAAGGTACAAGCAGAGACGAAATAAGTAAAGCAGTTGAGCTTGCTATACAACACGGCGAAAAGTGGCATCTAGAGCTTGAAATTATTACAGCCAAAAATCAGACCATTTGGGTATCTACATTTGGTGAAGCCGAATTTGACGGTGATACCTGTGTACGTTTGTTTGGTACCTTTCAAAATATTACCGAAGCAGTGGCTTTAAGAGAAGAGCTTAAAAATAAACAAGAACAAGCCGAGCGATTACTCGAAGATAGAAGCATGCTTTTTGCAAAAATAAGCCACGAACTTAGAACACCGCTAAATGGCATTACGGGCATGCTTACTACGTTAATAGATGAACATAACGAACAAAAGAGAACCGAAAAAATAATAGTCGCGCTGCGTAGCGCAGATATACTCTTGAGCATAATAAACGAAGTACTCGATTTTTCTAAAATTAACCACGGTGAGTTAAAACTAGAACCCACGGATGTTTTATTAAATACAACATTTACTGATCTCATTTCTTTGTACACCCCGTTATTTAAAAACAGCAATGTAGAACTAGAAGTAAAAAATGAAATTTCTGATAGCTGCTGGGCATATTGCGATAACACACGCCTAAGTCAAATTACCTCCAACTTATTAAGTAATGCGTTAAAATTTACTGAGCGTGGTTGTGTAAAACTGCACACGTCTGTGATTAATAACAATAATAAATTAACGCTAAACATTAAAGTCGCCGATACGGGAAGAGGCATGACTAGCCAATTTCTTGAATCTTTATTCTCCCCTTTTACTCAAGAAGTAGATGCTAAAAACAGTAAAGGAGGCACAGGACTTGGCCTCGCAATAGTTAAAGAACTTGTTGAGTACATGGGCGGAACAATCAAGGTAAGTAGTAAAGTAAATCAAGGAACTACTTTTTCGCTAAGTATCCCTATAGAGCTCGGTAAAGAGCAAAAAGTAGAACTAAATCCACTATCAAAAATAAACATTAACGCTTCTAAGCTTTCTGTTTTAGTGGTGGATGACAACGACATAAACAGACTCGTTCTTGATGCGTCGCTTAATAAACTCAATATAAAGCCAGACTTTGCAGTAGATGGGCAAGATGCCATATTTAAATGCGAGCAAAAGCATTACGACCTTATTTTTATGGATTGTATTATGCCTATACTCGATGGTTTTGAGGCTACAAAACAACTGCGTTCAAAAAGTATCTGTCCGCACGATTCAACCTATATTGTTGCCCTTACAGCTAATACTTCATCACAAGATAAATTAGCATGCAAACAAGCTGGTATGGATATGTTTATTTCAAAACCGTTTAAAATGCATTCTTTAGAAGTTGCTATTGCGTCAGCGGCGCAATTACTAAAGCTTTAAAAATATTAGCTTTGCACACTTAACCGCGTGCTAAATATAGTTAGATAAGGCATTAACAATGAAAAACATAATTAGAACTATATTACTAACTGTCCTTATTGTTGCAGTATTTAAAGGCGTTTCCACTGGGCAATGGAGCTCATCAATAACAATAGTTATCGTATCAGGCGTATTGCTGTTAGTTACATTTATAAGTGCTAAGTCATCACGTGGATCATCCGCTTATACTGGCAGTGACTCATCAGTTTCCTCTAGCAGTAACTCATCGCATTCTCATACAAATTGTAGCGGCGGTGATTCTGGCGGTGGGTGCGATTAAATCGTGAGCTAATTCTTAAGCATTAAAAAAGCCGCCTTTGGAGAAGGGCGGCTTGGGTTAACAAACAGCTATGGGTGTAGCCTTGCTGTTATATCAAGAGAGTTTTTACTAATTACATTAAGCAGCGCTTTGATCAGCTTCTTCAGAGTGACGAATTAAATAATCAAATGCACCTAAACTTGCTGTTGCACCGCTGCCCATTGCAATAATAATTTGTTTAAACGGAGTATTGGTTGCATCCCCCGCGCCGTAAATTCCTGGTAATGAAGTTGCGCCTTTAGCATCAATCAGTATTTCACCAAATTTACTTAATTCAAGGTCGCTGTCTTTTAACCACTCTGTATTTGGTATTAAGCCTATTTGTACAAATATACCGGCAAGTTCAAGCTCTTTGCTCTCTCCCGACACTCTATCTGTGTACATTAAGCCAGTTACTTTTTTGCCATCACCAAGTACTTCGGTTGTTTGTGCACTTTTGATAATAGTAATATTTGCCATACTTTTAGCTTTACGAATAAGCACTTCATCAGCACGTAGTGTGTCTGCAAATTCAAGTACCGTAACGCTTTGCACAATATTGGCTAAATCGATTGCCGCTTCTATACCTGAATTACCACCACCAATTACAGCAACAGGTTTGCCTTTAAATAAAGGGCCGTCGCAATGTGGGCAATATGCCACACCGTGGCCACGATATTCTTGCTCCCCTGGTACGTTCATTTCGCGCCAGCGTGCACCAGTTGCAAGTACGAGCGACTTAGCTTTAAGTACTGCGCCATTTTCTAGTGTAATTTCATAACCATTGTTATAACCAAGTGCCGCTGCACGCTGATTATGCATTACATCTACATCGTATTCTTTAACGTGCTCTTCAAGCTGAGCAACCAATTTAGGCCCTTCAGTCGCTTTAATCGAAATAAAGTTCTCTATTGCTAATGTATCGGCAACTTGTCCACCAAATCTATCAGCCACAATGCCTGTATTTAACCCTTTTCGTGCTGAGTAAATTGCAGCCGACGCGCCCGCTGGGCCGCCACCAACTACAAGTACATCAAACTCGCCTTTTTCGCTTAGTGCTGCTGCTTGTTTAGCAGCCCCTTTGCTATCTACTTTATTAAGTATGTCAGTAAGGCTTAGTGCACCTTGGCTAAATGGTTCGCCATTTAAATATACAGCCGGTACAGCTAAAATATTTCGCTCTTCTACTTCATCTTGAAATAATGCACCGTCAATCATGGTGGCTTTAATATTACTGTTTGTTGCTGCCATAGTGTTAAGTGCTTGCACTACTTGCGGGCACGTTTGGCAACTTAAACTTATGTATACTTCAAAGTTCAACTCTTGAGTAAGCGATTGTATTTGCTCAATGTCTTCGCTTTTAGCTTTACTTGCGTGTCCGCCAGTATGCAAAAGTGCTAACACTAAACTTGTGAATTCATGACCCATAGGTACGCCTGCAAACGTAATATGAGTGTTTTTAATAGGCGAATATACAACCATTGACGGGCGACGTGCGCTTGTATCAGGATTGCTTATTACAGTAAATTTATCGCTTAGTGAGGCTAAATCGTTTGCTAAGCTTTCTACTTCTGCTGATTTTTTGCTGTCATCCAAGGCAATAAGCAGCTCAACAGGTTGAGTAAGCGATTCGAAATGGCTTTTTAATTGATTTTTTATGTTGTTATCTAACATGGCTTAACCCTTTTAGGAAAATTTAAACAGCAAGCCTCCCATGCCAAATAATGCATGTGCTTAAACAAGTATATTGATATAGGAGGCACCAACAAACGGATGTTCGTTGATTTAAGGGCAGTTACCTGCCCTTATAAAAGTGGGTAAACCTATATTTAGATTTTACCAACTAAATCTAATGAAGGTGCAAGTGTGTCTTCACCTGGCTGCCAAGATGCAGGGCAAACTTCACCATCGTGAGTTGCAATGTATTGTGCAGCTTGTACTTTACGAACTAGTTCTTTAGCGCTTCGGCCAATTCCTAAATCGTGAGTTTCGATTACTTTAATTTCGCCTTCTGGGTTCATTACAAATGTACCGCGAAGTGCTAAACCTTCTTCTTCAATCATTACACCAAAGCTACGTGTAATACGCCCTGTTGGGTCGCCAATCATTGGGTAAGTAATTTTACCGATAGTGTCTGACGTGTCGTGCCATGCTTTATGAGTAAAATGAGTGTCAGTAGATACTGAGTAAACTTCTACGCCCATTTCTTGAAGTTGTGCATAGTAATCTGCAAGGTCACCTAATTCGGTAGGACATACAAATGTAAAGTCTGCTGGGTAAAAGAAGAAGATAGACCATTTACCTAGAACATCTTTTTCAGACAATTCTACAAAGTCACCGTTGTGGTAAGCGGTTGCATTGAATGGTTGTAATTTTGTATTGATTAATGAAGTGCTCATGGTATTTCCTCATCTATATTTAATGTATTTAAAAAGTAATCAACGCTCTCGTTTAAAACGACCTTCTGCGTTGGCTTGGTTAATACAATAAGGCTAATGGATAATTAAATAAAATTGATTGTTTAGATTAAAACAATCGGTTTTTTGGATTGAACTATATAATCCCTGTTATCGTAAGCATTATTTGGATTGTAAACGCTGGCGAATTATTAAGACCGCTAATCGCAATACTGCTACAATAGCCCCGCTTCAGATAAGTCATTAAATATAAGGCACACCGTAATGGAAAAATTTGTTAACCATATACAGCTAGGTTACCTAGGCTTAATCCCGTTTTTAGGGTGTGTAGGTTGGCCGCTCATGTTTGGCAGTAATAGCCTTAACTTGGAGTTTTTTACTTTTTACAGTATCGCCATTTTAGCATTTATGGCGGGTAACTTATGGCGCGCCGGAGAGCAAACTTATAGCAATGCTATAAAAGCTGTTGCGCCTGTAATACCTATACCATTTTTATCATTTTTACCTGTTGAGTGGGCACTCGCTTGGTTAGGTGCTAGTTTTTGGCTAGTACTTTTATTTGAAAAAGCCACGCCGCAATGGCAAACCTATCATAAAGATTATCAAAAAATGCGCTTTGTACTTACCTCTGTTGTATTTGTTTGTCACATTTTGACTATTGGTATGGGTATTTACCCTGAGTAACCTGAGCTCTGGATAATAAATCTATCTCAAGCAGCTATTTTCAGCGCTAACTGCGTTGAATTTACTTGCAATAGGCCCGCTATTGACGCGTAAATTCGCCTTGTTCTCACAGAAAATCTCTGGCTAGAGAAAATAAATTTAAATATCACCATAATTCAATGCGTTAGCAAATCTATTAACCAGAGTTCAGGTTAAATAGCAGCTGTAAACTTAAATATTGCGTGGTAATAAGGTAATATCCGCGCACTGCTATTTGAGGACACACCATGATTGACCAACTACGCCAACAACTCGACGAACTTGGCGAAAACTACGTAGAAAAAAACGCTGCATTTAAAATCAAAGTGATCCCATTTTTTTGTGCTATTCGCATTAAAAAAGATCATAAAAGCGAAGGTCGTTTAAGCTTTTATTCAAGTCAATTACTCGAAATATTTTTAGTCGTCTTATTTTTGCTATTCGGTTTAACACTGTACGATACAGATGCAGGATTTACTCACGGCCCTATTCATATTGCCTTTGCCATTTTAATTACCTTTAATCTTATTATTAAACAAATCGCTATTGAAGGGTTAAAAACCAGACTTGCGTTTCATCGTTTACTAGCAAAAGACGCACAAACAAATAGCGATATAAATAATACTGCTACAAACATAAACGCTAAATAAAATATGTATTTAAATCCTCAATGGCGAATACTCACCGTAGGCGATGGCGATTTATCGTTTTCGAACGCTATTTACACTCATCTATCGCCAAAAGCTTTGGTTGCATCTACTTACGATGACCAAACTACTATTGAGCAAAAATACCAGCACAATGCACTTAGCAACTTAAAAGCGCATAACGTTGAGGTACTTAATAGTTTTGATGTTACAAACCATGCATGTTGGCAAGCTCTAAGTGAAAACCAGCACAGCTTTGATGTGGTTATTTTTCAGTTTCCGCTTATACCTGCATTTGTTGGCCGTGAAGCGTTTGAAAACAACACGCGCCAAACCAGCATGAACGTATTAAACCGCGCTTTACTGCACCAATTTATTAAATACGCTAACGAATACGCGCTTGATAAAAATGGGCCAATGCTTTGTTACATCACCTCAAAGGATGTAAAACCTTATCGAGAATGGAATATAGAGGGGAGTTTAAATAACGGTTTAACCGCAGATTATTTAGGCCAAATCCCATTTGATATTAGCCATTTTGAAGGTTATAAAATTCGTAATGTTGACCGCGACAAACACGTTAAAGACACAAGCGGCATAACTTACGTTTTCAGCCCAAAAAGTCTCGATAAACATACTAGCGAATTAAGCTCACGCCTTACAAAGCCTGCATACTTAACATCTAACCATTGCCCCCTATGCCGCGTTGGGCCTTATGTGGCAAGCGAGGACGAAGCCAAGCATCTAAACGCTAAAAAGCATCAGCAAATGCTACATCTCGAAAGCGATTGGCAACAATGGCTAAATGAGTTTTATCGCTAATTAATAGCCCTGCTATTGTTAATTCAATTATACGTTTTCGTGTTTAATTAAATCAGCCGCTTTTTCAGCAATCGCAATTACCGGCGCATTTGTGTTGCCGGTAATAATAGTAGGCATAATCGACGCATCAACTACGCGTAAGTTACTTACCCCGTGTACTCGTAAATTAGTATCTACTACTGCCATTGAGTCTTGCCCCATTTTACATGTCCCTACTGGGTGATATTCGGTATCTGCAGTTTGGCGTATAAACTCAATTAGCTGCTCATCATTATTTATATCAAGCGGGTAGAGCATTTTACCGCGTATGTTATCAAAAGCGTTGCTTTGCATAATAGCGAGTGTTTTTTTAAGACCAGCAAGCATTACAGTTAAATCATCTGGATGGCTTAAATAATTAGGGTCAATAAGCGGTGCACTACGCGGATTGTTATCAGCTAATGTAATAGTACCTCGGCTTTTGGGGCGCATAATACTGCTGTGTATACTGTAACCATGCCCAGTGTGTAATTTACGACTATGATCGTCCACCAACCCAATTACAAATTCTAGCTGCACATCGGGTGCTGGCGAGCCTTCAAATAATTTAATAAACGCGTGCGACTCTGCAAAATTACTGGTTAATCGCCCTTCTCGTTTACTAAACCAGTTAACGCATCCTTTTAAAATGCTGGCAATGCCAAGCGGGCTTATACCAAATGTGCCTTTACTTGTTTTTGATTTATAAAGTGGCACTACCGTTAAGTGATCTTGTAAATTAGCGCCAACACCTTCAAGTACGTGCTGAACCTTAATGTTATGTGCACTTAACTGCTCTTTTGGGCCAATACCCGAAAGCATTAATATTTGCGGCGAATTAATAGAGCCAGCACTGAGTATTACCTCTTTTTTAGCACGTAAATTAATAACCTCCTTATTACGCCCTATTTGCACGCCTTGCGTTATCTTATTAGCTATATTTATTTTATTAACGTGGCTATGGGTTAATACCGTTAAATTCGGGCGGTTTAAATGCGGTGTTAAATATGCTTTTGCTGCACTACAACGCTCGCCATTGTGCTGAGTTACCTGCGATAAACGCGCGCCGCTTTGCTCTTTACCATTTATATCGTCGCTTAAATTAACGCCCTGCTCAGCACAGGCATTTAAAAAATATTGGTTTACATTGCTTGGGTTACTTAGCTCTTGTATATGTAGCGGGCCTTTTATTCCGTGCAGCTCATTATTTATAAACGCTTTATTGTTCTCAGCTTTAATAAAGTACGGGAGTAAACTCTCAAAATCCCATCCCGTATTGCCATTAGCAGCCCATTGGTCGTAATCGTATTTGTTACCGCGAATATAAACCATTGCATTGGTACAGCTTGACCCACCCAATACTTTGCCGCGCGGCACAAAACCACAGCGGTTATTAAGCGCTTTTTGTGGCACCGTATTGTAATGCCAGCTATTTATGCCATAAGGCACACTCGCTGCTATGCCAGCTGGCATTTGCACAAATGCACTTTTATCGCTGCCGCCAGCTTCAATTAAACACACACTGACATTTTTATCCTCAGACAATCGCGATGCCATAACGCAGCCGCCACTGCCTGCGCCAATCACAATGTAATCAAATGTTGTATTGTTCATGGTGTACCTTAATAAAAGTTTTAAACGGCCTTAACAGTAATAGTGCATAGAAAAACCCAATAAAACTTGATATTTTTAGACATCACTTATTTGGGGTTAACCATGAGCAGCCTAATCAGAGCCACGTCATTACAAGGTATAGACACGCTAATTAGCGAATTTGGCGGCGATCCGCATGAAATAATGCAAAGCTGTAATATTAGTAACGTTGACTTTAAAAATCTCGACAACCAATATTTACCTTATCGAGATTACGCTGAGCTTTTAGAATACTGTGCTTGTAAGTTCAATTGCTCTAGTTTTGGCCTTAAGCTCGCAAGTAGACAAAACTTTGATATTTTAGGACATATTGCAATAGCTGCCAAAAGTAGTACTAATTTAGGTGATGCACTTAATTGGGTTATTAAATACCTTCACTTACACAGCCCTGCACTTAGCTTAAACTCGCACCCTTTAGAGAATGATAAAAGCTTGTTTTTATCATTCGAAATTAATTTAAAACCATTACCGAACATTAACCAAGTGATTGAGCTAACCATTGGTTTGGCATTGGCTGTTATTAAAAAGCTGAGTAATAACCGCTGCAAACCAATTAATATATTTTTGCCAAAAAAGTTAAGTACTAATACTCGTGCCTATAACACTTACTTTGGTTGTAACGTTATAGAGCATCGCAACAGCGCTGGCATTGTAATCTCAAAAAGTGATTTAACTCTTGAGCTTGATCACCCTAAACTAAATAAAGTACAAGCAGCGCTAAACTTCTTGGCAAAAAACAAAGAACACACACAACCGTTGCCCAACCAAGTTAGTGCGCTAATTAGGCCTATGCTTCCTATTTATCAATGTAGTAACCAAACTATTTCAGCTGCGCTGGGTATGCACCCGCGTACTCTGCATCGAGAACTTATCAAACATAATACGAGTTTTGTAAAACTAAAAGATGCCACTCGCCGCGCTTTAGCTGCACACTATTTAGCGCAAAACCAATTTACAATCTCAACCATATCTGAGCTTTTAGGATATCAGGAACAAGCAACACTAAGTGTTAATGTTAAACGCTGGTTTGGATGTTCTCCTCGAGCATATAGAACTAAAAAAATGTTAAACTAAATACTCTTATTATTTTTATTTAAGCTAAGGAGTGAGCATGAACTTTGTTATTGTTGGCACCAATTTTATTAGCGACACATTGTTAGCCGCTGCAAATACGTTAAACGATTTTAATTTATATGGGGTGTGCTCGCGCGCAGTATCTAGCGGCGAAGCATTTTTAGCCAAACACCCACAAAATGCACAAGCAAAAATTTTCACCTCAATCGAGCAAGTTTGCCAAGATAAACATGTCGATGCTGTCTACATAGCCGCCCCTAATAGCTTACACAAACAATATGCCGTTATGTGTCTAGAAGCGGGTAAACATGTCCTTGGCGAAAAACCATCAGCTGCCAATTCTAAAGAGCTTGCAAGCATTATAGCTACAGCAAAAAAGCACCAGCGCCTTTACATGGAAGCCATGATGACCACTCACTTGCCTAACTTTGAACAGCTGCAACAGGCAATGGTAAAAATTGGCACACCACGTAAATATATTGGCCAGTACAGTCAATACTCATCGCGTTACGATAAGTATAAAAATGGCGAACGCCCAAACACATTTTTACCCGAGTTTGCTAACGGCGCTTTAGTTGATTTAGGGATTTACCCACTGTATTTATTAATTGCACTTTGGGGGGCACCAAAAAGCGTGAGTGCCAGTGGCGTATTGCTCGATACTGGTGTAGATGGTGCGGGCGATGTATTACTAAACTATGCAGATAAACAAGCCGTTATTAGTTACTCCAAAATATCGCAAGGCGACAACATAACCGAAATACAAGGCGAGCTTGGGCGCATACGTATAGAAGCGGTATCGCAACTTAAAAAGGTGGAGTTTATTGCTAATAATGGTGATGTAGAGGTTATATCCCAGCCGTTTGATGAGCACTTTATGAAATACGAAGTTGAGCATTTTATGTCATTAGTGAAGCAAAATATCCTTGAGTCACCTGTTAATACGCACATTTTAGCCAGTAACGTAATGAGCGTTCTTGATGAAGCGCGCAAACAGCTTGGGGTTGTGTACCCTAACGACTAATTAAATAAAATATGGGCGTTAACCAACGACAGCTAACGCCCAGAAGAAAGCTTAAATAGCTCTCGTACAACGACAGATTTTATAAAACACTTTAAAATAGCGATCCCCATCCATGGGCAATCAAATACTTCTACAACAAACTTAACACTGACAACCCAACTCGGTTTATTACCAATATTTATTACTCCATAACCTAAATCTAACCTAACACATAAAAACATTACCAATCAAGCTGGCCAATTACATTATTTTAAACTAAATTGGTAATACAAGAATACAACCGTTGGTGTATAGTGGTTATTAACCCTAACATCGCGTTAGAATTTTGACATAATAGTGAATTTTAAGGTAACCTCTGATATTAACAGTTGGTTTTGACTTATAGGCCCCAGAGGCCATTATTCCTTAAGGTAATGAAGGTAAAGTATGGGTAATCGTCGCTTATTTTGGCGCATAGTTGATAAAATTGAGTCTTTAATAAATCAAGGCGAATTTTCTGCTGGGAGTCGTTTACCACCTGAACGTGAACTTGCAGAAATGTTTGATGTAAGCCGCCCTACCATTAGAGAAGCTATTATCGCATTAGAAGTACGTGGCCGAGTTGAAGTTAAAACTGGCTCTGGTGTTTACGTAGTAGAACAAAAAAATGCATCTATAAAATCAAAAGAGATCAGTGCATTTGAACTTACTCAAGCTCGCGCATTAATTGAAGGCGAAATTGCCGCTTTAGCTGCTCAAAGCATTACAGAAGAAGAACTAGAGCAACTAAATAAAACATTAATTGCCATGCAAAAAGGCCTTTATGTTGAGCAAGCCGATCGTGAGTTCCACGAAATTATAGCTAGAGCAACGCGCAATAAAGCACTTGAATTTGCAGTGTCTAACTTGTGGGATTTACGTTTAACAAACCCACAAATTGTTGCTGACTATGGCAGTGTGTGTAAAAACAATGACGAGTGCGTTATGGATGAACACACCGCTATTTATACAGCCCTAAAGTCGCATGATGCAAATGCAGCACGTACTGCAATGCATAAACATTTTAACCGCTTAATTAATGCTTTATTTGACGCTGTAGAATCGCGCGCACTTGAAGAAATTAAACGCAAAAATGATGAAAAACGAGGTCTTTACTCGCTTGATGGCTTAGTTAATAAAAGTGCCCACTAAGGCCTTTTAACCAACTGATTAAAGTTAGCAAACGCCTGTTTGCTAACTTTACCTCTTACTTTATTTACCTGCCCTATTTAATATATTTTTAATTGCGCTATTTTTGGTCGCAAACACTTACCTATAAATTAAAAAAAAGATACTATGCCGCCATTAATATCGGGCGGGTTTAGCTTTTATACTCCCTGCATTACATAACTAATTGATAGAGTCACTCAACTCAAGGATTAAAATGCAAGCATCTTCAAAAAGTTATTTACTGGCTATCGTGTGTGTACTGCTTGCTATGATGACCATTCAAACGGGCGCGTCATTTGCAAAGCAGCTTTTTCCTATTGTTGGCCCTGAGGGTACGACGGCCCTTAGGCTTGGTTTTTCTGCCTTTATACTTTGCTTAGTGTTTAAACCTTGGAAACACTTACCCACTACGGGTAATCGTATTCCTATAATTGTGTATGGTTTAAGTTTAGGCGGCATGAACATTTTGTTTTATTACGCTATTGAACGCATTCCACTAGGCATTGGTGTAGCACTTGAATTTACAGGCCCGCTTGCTGTTGCCTTATTTTCATCTCGCCGCAAACGTGACTTATTTTGGGTTGCCTGTGCTATTGCTGGTATTTTGCTTCTGCTTCCTGATATGAGCGAGCAAGATAGCCTTGATCCATTAGGTGTAGCGCTTGCGCTTGGTGCTGGCGCGTGTTGGGCAGGTTATATATTATTTGGTAAAAAAACGGGCACACAAAGTTCTGGTGGAGCCACTGTCGCATTGGGCATGACTGTTGCCGCTATAGTGCTAGTGCCTTACGGCGGCATTATGCAAAGCCCCGCGTTTACATGGGAAATTATCCCACTGGGTATTGGTATTGCTATTTTATCAAGCGCACTGCCTTACACTCTTGAAATGGTTGCACTGCGTAACATGCCTTCACAAGGGTTTAGCGTAATGATGAGCTTAGAGCCTGCAATAGCCTCGCTCGCAGGGTTTATTATACTAGGTGAATTGCTTACTTTATGGCAGTGGCTTGCTATTTTACTTGTGATTATTGCATCTGTTGGTAGCTCGTTTTCAAACGCAAAAAAACAGGCTACTTAATTAACTACCAAACCAAACTAACCTAAACAAGCTAAATAAAGTCACCACGCACATGGTGACTTTATTTAGCTCTTTGCAGTGTTTTTTTAACTCACAGCCTTACTTTGCTTTTTAGTTGTAACCAAATAACCAATCAACGAAATAAGCGGCATGCCGGTAGCGACCAGTGCAATACCAGTCCAACCACCCACTTCATATAATGGGCTGGCAATAAGCGAGCCTACTGCGCCACCTACAAATATACTCGTCATGTAAATAGCGTTTAAACGCGCACGGCTTTGTGGTTCTAGTGCGTACACTGCACGTTGACCCAATACCATATTGGCCTGCACAGAAAAATCAATAAACACACCGGTTAATGCCAATACTATAATGCCGTAAGGTAACTCAAATAAGCTTGGTAAAAAGCACAGTGCTGCAATGAGTTTGGCCAGTAACGATAACTGATGCGTATAGCCCTTATCAGCCAAACGCCCAACAATGGGAGCTGCTACAGCACCTGCGGCGCCCACTAGTGCAAACAATGCTATTTCTGATTGGGATAAACCATACTCACGGGCAAGCACAACCGGTACGCTCGTCCAAAATAAGCTGAACGATGCAAACATTAACGCTTGAAAAAGTGAACGTTGGCGCAGCACTGGCTGGCTTATCATTAATTGTTTCAGCGATTTTAATAACTTAAAATACGTTGTTTTATGGGTTGGTTGCCTACTTGGAATAGCAAAATAAATTACACCAGCAATAAACACCATACACCCTGCTGCAAAGTAAAATACAGCGCGCCAACCAAAGTGATCGGCTATTAAGCTCGATATAGGTCTTGCTAGCAAAATACCTAACAACAAACCCGCCATAATATTACCAAGAACTTGTCCGCGTTTTTCGTCAGACGATAAATGCGCAGCAAGTGGAATAAGCACCTGAACAGAAACCGAACTTATACCTATCATCAAACACAAAATAAGCATTACATTAGGTGAATCAGCAAGTGCCGTACCCACTAAACTCAAAAACGACACACCAAGAGTGACCAACATAAGCTTTTTATTTTCAACTAAATCAGCTAGTGGTACTAAAAAAAACAACCCCAAAGCGTAGCCTATTTGTGTAAGCGATACGATAAGGCTAGCACTGCGTGAACTTAATCCAACTTCTGGGGCAAGTAACTCAATAATAGGTTGAGCGTAATAAATATTGGCAACAATAAGACCGCAACACAAAGCAATAATAGTAACGAGTGTATTGCTAAGAGGTTGCGCTGAAACGCCTGTTTGGGTCATGTGTGTCTCTACTTTATAAAAATAATAAAACCCAACCCGCAAACGCGGGTTGGGTTTCTACAAAAAAACTAAACTTTATTTTATTGGTGATGGCTGCCCATGTGGGCTTGAGCGTAAATACTGTTTAGGTGCAGTTACTGTAGCGCCAAGCTCTGCAGCTGCATGCCACGGCCAATGCGGGTTATATAAAATACCACGCGCTAGTGCTACGCCATCGGCTTGCTGCTCGCTAATAATATCTTCGGCTTGTTGCGCCTGTGTAATTAAACCCACCGCTATAACAGGCATTTTAACCGCTTCTTTTATGGCTGTTGCAAACGGTACCTGGAAATTAGGTTTAACTGGTATTTGTTGCTCTGGGCTTAGGCCCGCCGTACTTACATGAATAAAATCACAACCTAGTTCATCAAGCGCTTTACTAAGTACTATCGATTGATCTAAATCCCAGCCACCTTCAACCCAATCGGTTGCCGAAATACGCACACCCACTGCTTTATTACTGGGGAATACCGCTCTTACCGCTTTAAACACATCAAGTAATAAGCGCATTCTGTTTTCTAAGCTGCCACCGTAGTTGTCATCGCGCTTGTTTGAAAGTGGCGACAAAAATTGGTGTAACAAGTAACCGTGCGCACCATGTAGCTCGATTAAATCAAGGCCGAGTTCATCAGCGCGTTTGGCTGCACTCACAAAATCTTTAATTAATGAATCTATGTCGTCTTGGCTCATTGCTTTTGGTACTGGGCTGTTAGCGTCGTACGCAATTGCCGAAGGGGCGAGCGTTTGCCAGCCATTTACCTCATCAGGTGCAATGGCATCACCACCGTCCCATGGTTTTTCAGTTGATGCTTTGCGCCCAGCATGCGCTAACTGAATACCAATAGGCATAGGGCTGTATTGCCTTACTGCTTTTAGGCTTTTGTCTAGTGCTTGTTGAGTTTCGTTATTCCAAAGCCCTAAATCGCCGTAGCTAATACGCCCTTCTGGGTTAACAGCTGTTGCTTCTAAAATAAGTAATCCTGCACCACTTAAACTCAATTGGCCTAAATGAATAGTATGCCAATCGCTAGCAGCGCCATTGTTTGCTGAATACTGGCACATGGGTGCAATAATAATACGGTTATCTAACGTTACTTTCCCAAGTGATAAAGGCGAAAATAGTTGGCTCATTGTTAATCCTTAAAAACACGCACAAAAAAGTGCGGACAAAACAAAAAAAAGAATACGAAGCGGCAATCAAACACGCTCACTCAATAACTTACACAGTTATTTATAATTCCGACTTAACACTCTTAATGGGGATAAAAACATACTTTAATAGTGCTGATAAAAGCATAACTAATGACATTATAAACTATCAATTTTAATGTAATAATTTGTTTAACGAGCACATCATAAAGCCATTTTTAAAAAATGAATGACTATTTACCTTTAAACAAGGGTGTATTTTTTAACCTAACTGTACCTAATTACACTAAGCCATTGCCTGTATTGCCTATTAACCAAATAAAACCCCCACAAATAATCCATATTTATTCTATATAAGTGAATTAAAATTCAATTTAAATATTCCAAGCTACTTCACTCCCTGATAAACTGCTTAACTTAATTTACTAATGTAAAACATTTGAACTGGGGATCACTTTTTATGTTTAAACCAAGCTTGTTAACCTTGGCTATTTCGAGCGCTGTTTCCAGCGTATTTTTATTGCCTAATGCCGCACTTGCTCAAGAAGAAGTTGCAGCTAAAAACAAATCACTCGAAGTAATCGAAGTTACAGCAACAAGGCGCAGCGGCTCGGTGCAAAATGCACCGCTAAATATTACAGCCCTTGATGCAGATATTATGAAAGATCAAAATATCAATGAGCTTGCCGATGTAGCGCGCTGGGTGCCTGGTTTAACAATTACCGATCAAGGTGGTCGCTCAGGCTCGCCTATAATTGTTCGTGGTTTAAATACAAACTCGTCTGGTCCATCATCAGATGGCGGCACGGTATCTACTTACATTAACGAAATTCCGGTTTCGGTAGATATGCGCCTAGTAGATATTGAGCGTGTTGAAGTATTAATTGGGCCACAAGGCACCTTATATGGTGCAGGCACATTAGGCGGTGCGATTCGTTACATGCTTAAACAACCTGAGCTTGATTTTACATCTCTTGAAGTTTACGGCGACCTGTTTCAAACAAAAGAAAGTGACTCTTTAGGTGGCGAAGGCGGTTTTATATTTAACCTTCCTATTATTGAAGATAAATTAGCAGTGCGCGCCAGCTTAAACGTATATGAAGACCCTGGTTTTATCGATTACGGTTACGTAGTGCGCGAGCCTGGCGTATCGTTACCAGATCCTGATTGGAGCGACAGCTCAGCAGTTAATAACAACCTTAAAAATGTAAAAGACGCCAACGGCGAAACCACCACTACAGGTCGTATTTCTGTTCGCTTTAAACCAAACGAATCGTTTGAAGGTACGCTTAACTACTTTTACCAAAACCAAGATAGCGAAGGCCGCTCGATTGTTCATTACAACAGCCTTAATTCAAACAACGGTTTAAGCGACGTAATAGGTAAATACGAATCGGCTTATCGCTTTGAAGAGCCGCGCGAGAAAAAAGATCAATTACTAAGCCTTGAACTAAAAGCCGACCTAGGTTTTGCAGAGCTAGTATCGGCTACTGGTATTTCGAGCTTTGATGCCGACGGTCAACGCGATCAAACAGATTTACTTATTCGTCTTGATTACGGCTATGAAGAATTCCCTTCGTTTTCAACGTTTACCCGTGAAATAGACGAAGAAGATACTTTCACTCAAGAAATTCGCTTAGTGTCACAAAGCGACAGCGACTTTAACTGGATTGTGGGTGGCTTTTACAACAAAACAGAAACCGAAGCGTCAAGCAGAGAGTTTACTCCTGGGTTTGACCAATTCGCAGTTGATAACTTTGGTGGCGAGCAGCTAAGACCTGACTCATTAGAATACTTAGAGCTTACAAAAAGTACCGTCACTGAGTCTGCACTATTTGGTGAAGTTGGCTACCAAGTTACCGACAAATTAGATGTGACCGTTGGTGCCCGTTTTTACAAGTACGATATAGAGTCGCAAGCGGCTTTTGACTTTCCTCTAGCCAATACATTGTATGGTGGAGTAGATCCTGACGAAATCACCGTTGCATACGAAAAAGACGAAGCAGCCGATAACGGTAACTTATTTAAATTTAATGCTAAATACCAGTTCACTGACTCTGTAATGGGTTATGTAACCGTAAGTGAAGGTTTCAGAATTGGCGGTTCAAACGGTTTAGTGTCTTGCCCTGATCCTATTGTTGAGGATCAACAAACAGGTTGTGGTAAACCTGACGAATTATTATATGAAGCCGACACCACAACAAACTACGAGCTAGGCTTTAAAAGTACATGGTTTAGAAGCCAGCTACACTTTAACGCCGCGTTATTTAACGTAGATTGGGATGATGCACAAATTACAGGCGCTACAGATATAGGTCAATTAACGTACCTTTCAAACGCAGGCAGCGCTAATGCAAAAGGGGTAGAAATTTCGACCCGTGCCATTTTATCTGACTCGTTTTCAGTTTACGCAACTTATGCCTACACAAAAGCAGAGCTAACATCAGACGCACCATTTTTGTTTAATGCCGATGGTACCGATGGCGCAGAAGACGGCGACCGTTTACCAGGCTCACCTGAAAATCAATTTTCGATGGGTGTAAACTATCAAACAGACGTGTTTAACGACAAAACGCTTGATATTAACTACGGTTTAACTGCGCAAAGCGACGTGCTTTCAAGAGTAGGGCTTCGTGATAACGGTGAAACACTACCAGGTTACAGCTTAAGTAATATATCAGCTAAATTAACAGCTGATGCATGGTCAACTACCCTATATGTTGATAACCTATTCAACAAATACGCGGTTACATCCGTTCGTCGTTCAGATGCCGATATAACATCAGCAAATGGTGCCGACATACAACGTAACTACGGCCATTACATTAATCGCCCGCTTACGGTAGGTGTTAAATTTAACTACAAATTTGAAATATAATTTATAGTAATTTTTAAACAATGTTTTAAGGCTCAAATTTATTTGAGCCTTTTTATTTTCTTTTACAAAATAATAATTACCAAAAACCATGCAGCCAAATTTAAAGCAACTTCATCAAAGCGCCATACACTCCCTAAACCAAGGTAAAATAGAGCAAGCACACAAAGCCCTAGTGGAGTTAGTTACACTCAAACCAGACTTTGCTGATGGGTACTTTTTGCTGGCAATGGTTAATTTAACTGTTGGGCAAATACACAAAGCAATAAAGCTCATCGAAAAAGCCCTTAGCTTTGGTAAAAGTATTGAATACACCGCGCAACTTGCTAAATGTTACGCACTTACTGGCGAATTACAAAAATCAAAAAACACCGCACTATCGGTGCCATTAAAGCAAATAACTAAAGCCCTTGATGCCGACACACTTGGCGTTGCACTTACTCAAGCAGGTATTCACGAGCAAGCACTTAACTACTTTGAGCGCGCTATTAAACTGGCTAATACAGCCAACAAAGCTCAACCTCAGTTTTATTATAACTACGGTGTAAGCGCTAAGTTTTTAGGGCTATTTGATAAAGCCCAACACGCTTTTGAAAATGCCATAGCGCTTAACCCGCTGCACCACCAAAGTCATTTTGCATTAAGTGATTTAACTAAAGTAAGTACACAAAACAATCATATTGAGCGCTTAAAAAATGTGTTTGAGCAAGTAACACACCCCGATGCAAAACTGCATATTGGTCATGCACTCGCAAAAGAGTATCAAGATATTGGTAAATATTCAGAGGCTTTTAACGCGCTGGAGCAAGGTAAAGTAGTAAAACGTGCTGTGCAGCCGTTTGATCATAAAAGCTCAACTGAGTTATTTGAACATATTAAACTCTTAAGTGAGCAGCACACACAAGCGCTGACACAAGGTAACCCAACGGCCGAACCTATTTTTGTATTAGGCATGCCCCGCTCTGGCACCACATTGGTTGAGCGTATTTTATCGAGCCACAGCGACGTGCAATCAGCCGGTGAATTACAAGACTTTGGCCTAAGTGTTAAAAAGCTGAGCCAAACACAAACACCCCATGTGCTCGACACTCAAACGCTCAGTAAAGCCTACGAGCTTGATTTTAATCAGCTTGGGTCAACCTATTTAAACGCAACACGCGTAATAACAGGCAGCCATAAACACTTTATTGATAAGCTCCCGTTTAACTTTTTTTATATCGATTTAATAACCAAAGCACTGCCAAATGCCAAAATAATTTGTATGCTGCGCGATCCAATGGACACCTGTATTGGCAACTATCGCCAATTATTTACCATTAATAACCCCTACTACGCGTACTCGCTCGATTTACTCGACACAGCAAAATTTTACAGCTGTTTTTACAAACTAATGCAGCACTTTAGTACCCTGCACAGCAATATAAAATTAGTTAAATACGAAGAATTAGTCGCACAGCCCGAGCAACAAATTAAAGAGTTAGTCAGCTTTTGTAACTTAGATTGGCAGGAGCAATGTATAAATTTTCACTTAAACACCGCACCAGTTTCTACTGCAAGTAAAATGCAAGTACGCCAACCACTTAATAATAAAGCAATCGGCCGTTGGAAGGCGTTTAAGCCACATACTAATACAGCAGTTGAGTACCTTTTAAAACAAGGTATTTATATTGAATAAACGCTTTATTTTACCGGTGGGAAAATCCAAATAGGCGGCTTTGTGCCAATGTAGGTCGGATAAGCGAAGCGCCATCCGACACAGTAAAATACCTTGCCAATTATTATCAACATTTTATGTTGTGGAGTGGTTGAAGGGTGGCCATGAGCGGACCTTCATTATTCAGTTAATTCAAGAGGAAAAGACCAGGTTGTACATACTGGTAGAGTGAAGGTCTCAGTTAAAAGACGTCTGCAATGAATGCCTACGCAATGAGTGAAAAAATTAACACTCACTGCTGTAAAAGTTTTACGTTGACCCTGCCCCAGTATGAAACGTTCACTTTCGGGCAATTAAACCGTGTATTGATGTTTACACAACTCACATTTTTACCCAACCTGCTGGCCACTTTGTCCCGTCTAAAACGCAGCGGGACAAGAGATACGCGCCAATTTTATTTGACTATTAACACTGGGCAATCAGCTTTATTGGCGATCGTTTCTGCAACGTTAACATTCAAAAAATGAGAAAGTCCGGTTCTTCCATGACTGGCAATTACCACCATGCCTATATCACCGCTATTAGTCTCATCTAAAATCTCATTAATGGCATCACCATGTCGAATAACCGTTTCAATCTTTAAATCAGTATTTAACTGACCTAATAACTCATGCATTTTACTCGCCGCAGCGTCTTCCATATTTTTAGCTAACTCTTGGGGAGTTATCGCAAGGATCATATAATTTTCATTATCTGAAGGCTGATCAACAATGTGTAAAATACGAATGCCTACTTGATATAAATTCGCCATTTCAATGGCATATTGCAAAGCATGTGATGCAGTATCAGAAAAATCCGTAGGCCATAAAATATTACCTGTGCGCATATTATTCTCCTTCACAATCTAAAATCATATTTTTCAATGATATTACCAACTCCATAAGAATAGACTCGGCTCCATCTCAGCAAGTTAAGTGTAGTGAGTATTAAAAGGTTATCTATTGATTACGATCAATAAATAACAATAAGGCACTAAAAGTAACAATACCTCATCAATTTATGCTTATTGATTAGGCTGTGATTGCGGGGTTTATTACTCTGGTTGTCGTTGTTGTTTCTTATATAAGATAATCAATATTTGGAATAATTGGGGCTGACAGTCAGTTTTTCGCTCACAGTTGAACTCACAGCCAAAAGCAGACATTGATGATCCCTGATGTGTGAAATCCTGATTTGACCCCATTCGTTTTCATTAGTGTTTTGAAAGGGGTTACCGATATTTAAGTAATTAGAGAAGAGGATTACCATTCGAGGTGATAAGGGCTTACCACCATTATTTACTAACAGTTGTCATCGTTCTATTGGTTATGCACAACAATTACGGTTTCAGTATAAATTAACATGGGTGTCATCCTAATTTTATATTAAAACTAATGAAAACAATTCAATCTAGAAGATTGTAAAGTTCCTACTTCGAAAGCTTTAAAAACTAAGAGTAAATATCGATTAATTTATCTAGTCGAGTAATTATTTTAGAATATTTTTTTCGGTAACGTGTTTCCAAGCAATTGTTTTTTTTATCAAACTGGATTATCGATAGTAAATAAGATCTATAACCAACAGCTTTATTAAATAATTGATCCATGCAGACTTTTTTAAAAAAAATCTCGTCTTGTTGAAATTGAAAGTTATAATTATTGATATTAACATTGAATAATTTATTCATTATAAAGACCGCTGATTCTTCTTTTACTAATGCAAGATAGGTTACCTTATTAATTAACTTTACTTTTTTATTAGATAACCTCAAACTTCCTCCAGCTTTACCAAATGCGATAACGTTTCCATTAAGAGATAAAGTATGGTTCTTCTTGAGTGTCTTTTTATTATTTAGCTTTAAGGATAACCTTTGTAATAATCTAGATATTTCTTCTTCAAATAAAGCATTATGAATATATATATTTGATTTTTTTGCTGAAAAAAGCATGTCGTCTGCATAACGCGTATAAATAATTTCATGTTTATAACAAATTTTTTGAATTTCTATATCAAGTTGTCTAAAAATAATATTTGAGATGACTGGGGAGGAAGGGAAACCGATAGGTAACACAACTTTTTCACTAAATTTAACATTTTTAGAATCTGTAGGGATCGTATAAGTACAGTATTTTAAGGCTTGATCTACCATTGTGGTATTATTTGTTAAACGTGACCCCATAAAATAGTGTTTTAAACAATTTCTTATCGCTCTAATTCTAAGTGAATGGAAATATGACTTTACATCTAAACGTAGGAATTTATAGTTGTTTTTGTGAGGAAACATAAAGTCGTAATAAGACATTCCTTGGCGAAAGGCTACAGCGGAGTCATTGAGAGGTACTTTATTAAAAACTAAAGATGTAAGGCGCTTATTTATAGAATATGATTCAAACTTTTTATCTATAGAGTAAGCAAAATCTTTACCTATCCTAATCTCTTGTATTGAATTATCAGGTATATCACCAGGAGGATTACTATTTAGAATATTTTCCATGAAATATTTTTTTGTAATTGTTTTCATCAATTGCTCCAATCTGATACATTTTCAGAGTTGCACATGTGACCTTGAGTACTCAGACACGCTGACAATGAACTGCTGACTGAGAGACTATTTATTTATTTATGAACTAGTTATATTAAGTTCATGAAGGGACAAGCCCTTACAATTAAGTTAAATTAATAACTAAACCGTTCCCATTACCTATCAGATTGAAGCCTTGTTATTATATCATGTAATTCAGGGAAGTAATTACTAAAAAGTTCTTCAAACTCAATTTTAGTATTCAAGGACTCTCTCTCTATTTCATTAATTGAAAAATTAAGGAACTGAGTAACCCAACCATTAGTTTTTTTCTTTTTTTCCGAATTTTTTAACAGACTTTCTAACTCCTCAAAGTACTTTATACCCCAGCCAGATATTGTGTCAGACTTACTTTTGATACGAAACTGCTTTTCACTCTTCAAAGTTTCTGATTTACCTTTAAACTTTATTCTTAGAAAGTCGATTAATCGTCTTTCATTACTATTTTTTCTAGCTTTTTTAACAAAAAGGGTTAGATCTATATTTTTCTCTATTTTTAGCCATTGATAAAATAAACTAGCACTTGTTAAACATATTAAGCACCCTTCAAAAGTATTAGGTATCAGTTTTACATTTTTGGACAGTAGGTATTGTTCAACATTAGAATGGAAATTCAAATATGATTTTTGGTCGGTAAATCTTACGTTATGCCTTTCCACTTTGTGACTTTCTGAACTAAAATCTAAAATATTATTGATATTTTTATTTAAACGCTTAAATTCAGCACTGAATCCCTTTTTATAATATATCTTCTGCTCTACAAGATTTTGCTTACGTAGGTTAAATAATCGACCATTCTTTTCTAACTGGACCGTAAGTTCATTTTTACCTTTATCTTTGAAAGAATAAGCTTTATCAGCATCGAATAAGAATAGATATTTTATAGCAGCGTCAGTTGCACCTGGATTAATACTCTCACTAGTTGTATTACTACTAGTACTATATACATCAACACGACTCAAATGTTTAAAATGCATCCTTAATGACAAGTTTCCAAAAGCTTCTAGTTCTGTTTGACCTTCTACAAATAAAATATGATCACTAAAATAAAGCCTGGCTTCATTATCACTGAAAGTACTTAAAAAATTACTATCTTTATAAGTTGAATGTAATTTTTTTAGTAGTGACCCCTGCTCTTTATCTTTAGATATATGGAGTACTTGATGCTTACCCTGAAATTTAATTATTACTTCTTTAACTATATTAGGTGAATGCGTGGATATAAAAATACTTGGCATTTTAGTTTTAATCTTCACACCATTCTTTTTAAATCCGTACTTAATAAAATTTTCATGTATATTACTAATCAAACCTTCATTAAGTTTAGGATGTAAACCTAACTCTGGTTCATCAAGAAATATAAAAGGAGATATGTATTCTGAGCGAGTAAGTGCTATCAATAATGTTAAAAGTGTATTTGTAAAATTATAAGCGTTAGTTCCATCTGATTGTAAATCTAAGCTCTCTCCGTTAATTTCAAATTGATCGCCTTTAAGGCCTAATTTAATGTAGTTTAAAATTCTTTCTTTATAAGTAAATTGTTTAGTGGAAATGGCATTATCGACAATTGATATAAGCTGACTATAAGATTTATTTTTTTCACCTAATTTTTCGTTAAAGAATAACTCTACGTCTTTCTTTGGTATTTTATTAAAGTTTATAGTTTTCAAACTACTTACAATATGCCAGATTTTATCCCATTCATGGAGGTTCATATGCCGCGCATCAACTTCGAAAAAAGGATAAATTGTACTCAGAAGATCAATAGCGTTCTTATTTTTTATCGACCATTCAGAAAGACCATCATTTCTTATATGTAATGTCAATGGATAACTAGAAACAAGCTGGGATTCGGTACGTAAAAAATTAGATAAAGTTTTTTTTTCATCCCTATCTAAAAAGAAATCTTTAAATAAAATAGTATTAATTCTTTTAAAATAAGGTACTTCCGAAGATCTAACTATCCGATGTAACCTCTCTGTGTCAAACTCAATAGTTATTGAACCATATGATGTGTAATTTGAATATAGCTCTGGCCCTAACTCTCTTTTACCTTCCAATTTCCCATAAAAAAACCTTAAAGCTTTTAATATATTTGACTTACCAACATTGTTTTTGCCAACAATACAGTTAATATCTTTAACATCATCTATTTTCATATATTCATATGAAAATAGGTTTTTAATTTCGATAGATTTTATACTCATTTATTTCTTCTATTACATATAAATAATACTTCAACAACTAATAAATTAGCACTTAAAATGTATCATGGTTCAGGCCACATCTCATTATTTTTTAGCCGACCTAGTGACATAGAATCCCTTACAGCTTGAGTAGGATGATTCTTATTTTTATCTTTAAAAGAATCTATATCATAAGACCAGTATTTGGTATGTGATTGTAAGTACTCTTTGAAATAACCACTTATACCAACAGGAATATCGTTAACCCCTCTTCCAAAAATATTTTTTAAAGGGCCTCCAATCAAGTCTCCTTTAAATATTTTTCTGTGCGGGAAATAGATATTATTCCACCGGGTGCATATAAATGGAGCTGAGTAAGTTGGTACGCTTGATGTAGTTAAACCATTGTCTGGAGTTCTGTAGTTTTTTTTATAAAAAACCTTGTTAGAACCCACTGGCGGGCAGCAAGGGTATTCCCCTTCCTTTTTTAATTGTTCAAATTCAGCGCCATCGTTGGCCAATAAAAAGCTCCCATGAGCTAATGGTGAACCTATAGTTACAAAGTCCGTAACTAGCCACGGCCAATTACTCTCCCTAAGTTCGCGCCATAATTTTATTTGAAGATTTTGGTAGTCCTTTATGCGCTCATTCTCTGTTTGATAGTTTTGACAAGATAAAATATTATTGCTATCGCTTGAAAAACTATGGAGTAATTTTTGTTTTTTCGTATTTTTTCTTTTCTCAACCTCTATGCTCGCCCAATATAACCTCAATAAATCATAAGCAATAACAGAACCTAGGCTATGACCAACAACTACAATTCTCCGATATTTTTTAGATTTATGAAGCTTATCTAATAGTTCAATTCCTTCTTTTCTAATTTTATTACGTTGTTCAATATTATCTGGAGAGGGGCTCAAATAACGAGCGGCATCATCAATAGTCCCATAAATTATTCTCAAAACGTGATAATCAAAAAATAAAAAGCCAATTACAATTAACAATGAAGTTAAACTTATTAAAGATCCACCCTGTAAAAAATCTAATACAGAAGATAAAAAATAATACAGTATAGGGAAGAAAGTAATCCATAAAAAATAATAAATAGGTAATAAATTATTGCTTACATTCTTAGGCCTTTTCAGTAACAGTGAACGACTCCAACTAAGCACATGCCTTAACTTTGTATCTCGCATGTGATGGGCCCAATAGTACTCATAAAAATCTGTTAAAGGTTGATATCGCCCTTTACCAGGAACCTGGAGCCTCCTTAACTCGAAAGATGCAGACATTTTATCTGGTTTATTTCTTATATCTTTGCTAAATAAATTTTTGACGAAGCTCCGCAACGTATCCATCGGCCTTTGTTCGCCAATACCATGTATGATAATTACTGCCTGCCTATTACCTTTACACGAAGTCATCCATACACCTTTTTCTATTTAGTTAGACTATAATTTATTAACATTTACGATGAAGTTAATAAAAAACACGTTGAAAGTTCAAACACTTCATCAAAGTTATGAATAAAAACAGTATTTAAACTATGGATTAGAAATTATACCCTTTTAAAGCTGGTATAGTTATAAATCGTTACTCGAATACACACTTAAAATAGGGAATTTATAATCGGCAAACGATACAGTTACCGATTGTGTTTCGTTGCCTTTGAAACCGAGTTTAAATTCCATTGGCATGAATCGGCTGCCGTCAGCAAAAAGTGCAAGTAAGTGCTCCTCGCCTAATTCTCGATTGCCCGACGATAAGTTAGTTAGCGTTATAACAGCCCAGCGTTCGCCCTCTTCATTGCTCATTAATACATAATTAACGATTTTAAAATCCCCTTTTTTAGGGGTTATGTTGCTATCGTTTGCAAACGATAAGTGCATGCTATTTGGTACTGCACGGTCAACATTTAGCGCGTTGATAGAGTCGGCTTGGCTTGCCCACGAAAGCACCAATAAAATGATCACTAAGGCTTTCTTCATTGTGAGTTCCTTTTTATTACCTAGTAAAATACCTAGTAAATTACCTAATAAATTACATAACAATAACTGTTTAAATTATATTCGCATTCCATACCTATTATGTAAACAAACAATCATCACAATTTTATCCAGCGCTTTGGCTGCGCCACTACAGACTAAGCGCTCATTCAGTGTGCTTGCGCTACTTTGGGGTAATAACGAGTGATAAGAGTAAATAATTCAAAGCTAACTTAGAGTAAAAAGCGCGATTAAACAGGAGTATAAACGTATGGCAAGCACACATAAAAACTCAACAACGGATTTATCTGATCCCAGTAACAGCATTCAAGTAAGAGGGGCGCGCGTTCACAACTTAAAAAATGTAGACGTTGATTTACCTCGTAACGCATTGGTTGTTTTTACAGGGATATCGGGCTCTGGAAAGTCGTCGCTTGCGTTTGGAACGCTGTTTGCTGAGTCGCAGCACCGTTACCTTGATTCAGTATCGCCGTACGCCCGTAGGTTAATAGATCAAGTTGATGAGCCCGATGTTGATTCTATTGAAGGGCTACCGCCTGCCGTTGCTTTGCAGCAGCAACGCGGCGCACCGTCGGTTCGTTCATCCGTTGGCAGCATAACAACTATTTCTAACGCGCTACGCATGCTTTACTCACGCGCAGGCGAATACCCCAAAGGGCAAGGTATACTTTACGCCGATGCGTTTTCGCCGAATACGCCACAAGGTGCGTGCCCAGAATGCTCAGGAATAGGCCGAGTGTTTGAAGTAACCGAAAAGCTACTTGTGCCAGATGATACAAAAACTATTCGCCAGCGCGCCATTGAAGCGTGGCCACCAGCATGGCAAGGTAAAAACCTAAGCCGTATTCTTACTTCCCTTGGTTATGACATAGACACACCTTGGAACAAACTTTCTAAAAAAGCACGGGATTGGATTTTATTTACCGACGAAACACCTACTGTGCCGGTATACCCAGATTACACCTATGAGCAAACACAAAATGCGATAAAAAATAACGAAGATCCAAGCTACATGGGAACTTTTTCAAGCGCTAAACGCTTTGTTTTACAGTCTTTTGCTACTACCCAAAGCCCGCGTACTAAAAAGCGCGTATCACAGTTTATGCAAATATCGCAGTGCCCTACTTGCCAAGGTAAAAAATTAAAACAAGCATCGTTAAGTGTTAAATTTGCAGGGCTTGATATTGGCGAGCTATCTCAACTTACATTAAACGAGCTTGCTAAAAAACTAAGTAACGCCGCCAATACCAAAGTAAATAAAAATACAAAAAATCCAGAGCAAGCCATTGTTACGCAGCGCATTGCCAGCGATGTACTCACCCGTATTGAAGCACTAACCATGCTTGGTTTAGGGTACTTGTCGCTTGAGCGTACAACGCCAACGCTCTCACCCGGAGAGCTACAACGATTGCGACTTGCCACACAAATTCGTTCTAAATTATTTGGGGTGGTTTACGTGTTAGATGAACCTTCAGCGGGTTTACACCCTGCCGACACTCAAGCACTTTTAAAAGCGCTCGACGAGTTAATAGCGGCTGGCAATTCTGTATTTGTTGTTGAACACGATGTTAGCGTTGTTAAACATGCCGATTGGATTGTTGATGTAGGCCCTGATGCAGGAGTGCATGGTGGCGACATTATTTACAGCGGCCCTGTTGAAGGGTTAAGAAAAATAAAAAATTCGCACACCGGTCGCCACCTTTTTGCTAAAAACGCCAGTCAAGAGTCTACTCAAAACAGCGCTCAAAAAAAGGAGCAAAGGCAGCCAAAAGCGTGGTTAAAATTAGCTGATATTGAGCGTAACAACCTTAAAAAACTCAATGCAGAATTTCCATTGGGTGTTATGACAACAGTTACTGGGGTTTCGGGCTCTGGTAAATCAAGCCTAGTAAGCCAAGCACTAGTAGAGCTTGTTTACGAAGCACTTGGGCAAAAAATAATAACGGAAGCGCCAACCGACGAAGCCGACTTACTCGAACAAGAGCTGCAAACACACACCAGCGGAAAAATCATTGAAGGAATAAATAATATAAGCCGCCTTATTACCGTAAATCAAAAAGCGATTGGCCGTACCCCTCGTTCAAACTTGGCTACCTATACGGGTTTATTTGATCATGTGCGTAAACTATTTGCTTCTACCCAAAAAGCGAAAGAGCGCCGTTACGATGCTGGTCGCTTTTCGTTTAATGTTACTAAAGGTCGCTGTAAAAACTGTGAAGGCGTTGGCTTTGTGAGTATAGAGCTGCTGTTTTTACCTAGCGTTTATTCACCTTGCCAAGTGTGTCATGGCAAACGTTATAACGAGCAAACACTTGAGGTTACATATCGTGATAAAAACATCAGCGATATTCTAAATTTAACGGTTGAATCGGCATATACCTTTTTTGAAAATGAACCTGCAATACTGCGAACACTCGATGCACTTATGCAAGTTGGTCTTGGGTATTTACGTTTAGGGCAACCTGCCACTGAGCTTTCGGGCGGTGAAGCGCAGCGTATTAAATTAGCAACCGAGCTGCAACGTGCGCAGCGCGGTAACACACTTTATATTCTTGATGAGCCAACGACAGGCCTGCATCCATCGGATGTATCAATGTTAATGTCGCAGTTAAATAAATTAGTAGATGCTGGCAATACCGTCATTATGGTTGAACACGATATGCAAGTAGCCCGCAATAGTGACTGGGTTATAGATGTAGGACCCGGTGCTGGCGAAGAAGGCGGCTTAATTGTAGCGCAAGGTAAACCTACAGAGGTAGCTCAATCTAAAATAAGCCGAACAGCACCTTTTTTGAATGACGCAATTTAAAGAGCAGGTAAACACTAAATAACAAAAAAGAGCCAATGGCTCTTTTTTGTTATTAGCTTTTTAAAAAGCGTTCTATTTTAGGTTTTACCGTAACCGACATTATCAGCATTATAGTTAAACCTATTGGTAATGCAGCTAATAATCCTTCAGCCCATCCAGTTACAAATACACACATATCTGCATAGCCAATATTATTAGTAGCGATAACAAACGCCATAACCGACTCCATGATCAGCGCCATAAAAACACTAATCACTAAATTACGTTTTAGCTCGCTACTACTAGGCAATAACTTATTAACTAGCTTATGCATTAAGGTCATCATTACAAAACCAACAGGCGCCATAACCAATACTGCACTTATAAATGAGGTAAACCAATCTGCATAAAAATGCTCTGTAACACCCACATTCACATAAGTCATAATGCCAGTTAGAGTACCGCCAATTAAGGTAATAATACTTACCATAACCAGTATTTTATAAATTACAGGTGTTTTTTTAGGCTCAACCATTACTGGATTTGCTGATACGGGTGTATTCATTTTTGGGCATGCCTTAAGCGTTAAATAGATGATAAAGTCAACTATAACAAATTAATTGATAATATCAACTACTTTTTGAACTAACCAAAAATAAGCCAAATTCCAACTAACCCCATTAAGCTACCAGCAATACGGTTCATCCATTTTATATTATCACCACGGCTTAAAAATAAACGTAAGCTTTTACCGCCTGTTGCGTAAGCTAACATACTTAAAAACTCGGTGGTCATTATAACGCCAAGCAATACTAAAAGCTGAGGGGCTACAGCATGCTCAACACTTATAAAGGGTGGCAGTAGTGAAATCATAAACGCCCACCCTTTAGGGTTAGCAATTGCGGTTACAAAACCTTGCGTAAATAACGACTTCCTACTTACGTCACTTGGTTTTGAGGTATCGACCGACATTTTTCCTTTGGCTCGCCACATGTTAACGCCAATATAAATTAGGTATGCACCGCCTACCCACTTTAAAATAGCGAACGCTTCAGGGTAATTTAGCATTACGCTTGCAACACCTAATACCGCAGCTATGGCAACACTTGCAACACCTAACAGCTCGCCTATCATCATCCATAATGTGCGGCGCACGCCAATGCTCATACCGAGTGTCATGGCAAGGGTCATACACATACCAGGCGTTATCGACACAAAAAAGAACGTAGGAATAAAAACCGCAAGTGCTGCTACATCAATCATTAATTTACTCTCATATTAAAAGCAAAAACGCGGCTATAAGTAGCCGCGCTGTTACTTACTCATTTTTATTACTATTGCCCAGTACTTACCACTGGTTCGGTAATTACTTTTACTGGCTCTGCTGTATCATTTAACAAATACTTATCTAACCACTGTTCT